>CAYWOO010000028.1:0-16255 GCA_964458665.1 uncultured Dehalococcoidia bacterium | reverse complement strand
GCCCGAAACTGAACGGGCGCGTGGAGCGCAGCCATCGCACCCACGAAGAGGAGTTCTACCAGTGCTACGACGGTGACCTGCGGCTTACGGAGCTGCGGCCGGCGCTACGCGCCCATGAGGACGTCTACAACACCATCCGTCCCCACCAGGCGCTGGCCTACGCCACCCCATAGTTTCTAGCAGTTCAGATCCAGCTAATGTGTAACGCAGGTACTGAACCCATACACCAGCTTGACAAGTAACTGATCACCTGCGTACGATCATGCCACATATTGTCAAGTATCGATGAGCGAAGGTCCCTGCCATGGAGCAAGGCGAGGTCGCCCTCAACGGCACGCTCTACGAGGCTGTCCGTCAGCTCGAAGCCATGCGGACCGCAGCGCCCGGCGCCGCGAGGGCGCTCGACCGCATCCGCGCCGTCGGCCCCCGGCGGCGAACTGCGCAGCACGATTGCCTCGGCCCGGAGCGCGGGCGTTCAGCCCGCGTCGCACAGCGATCTTGCAAAACAAGGACATCATCAGATTCAAATCGCGCGACATAACGAAACCGCCCGCCCCCCAGTTCCCGCTCGCCACTTTGTGGGAGAGGGGTAGCCGGCGGAAGGCTTCGCTTCGACCAACTTCTGTGAAATCGGTGGAATCTGCGGTTTCGCCATCGCGCCCCTTGCGCGACATCCGTGTTTCCTGAACGCATTTGTGGATTCGTTCACGAATGCTTGACCGAAGCTGGGTGTGGCGTGATAATTCGCCCGGCGGGCGGCCGCCACGGCTGATGTCTGGCACTGCGGGTGACTCTTGCGGAAGAGGGTCGAAGCGCTCGTGGTGCCAAGCGCTGGGGGTGAGGTAGCGTGCGAAGGATCAGCGTCTCCCGCCTGATGGTCGCCGCGTTGCTGCTGGGCGGCGTCTTCATCTTCTCCGGGTGCGAAATCTTCTCCAGCCCCCAGAACACCTTCGCCCCGGCGGGCGAGGTGGCCGAGGACCAGAAGAACCTCTTCCTCATTACTATGTGGCCGGCGCTGGTCATCATGATCGGTGTCGAGTTCGGCCTGCTCTACATTCTCTGGCGCTTCCGGCGCAAGAAGGGCGATACGGGGCTGCCGCCGCAAACGCACGGCAACAACAAGCTCGAAATCGCCTGGACGGTCGCGCCGATGGTGCTGCTGGCGTTCTTCATCGCGCCGACGATCGGCGGCATCGTCGACCTCGGGCGCACGCCGAAGAATTCGCTCGAGATCGAGGTCACCGGCCAGCGGTTCTTGTGGACGTTCGCGTATACCGATCCGAATGGCGGGCCGCCGATCCAGGCGCCGCCTGACGAGAGCACGATGCATATCCCGCTGGGAAGGACGATCGCCCTCAAGCTCAAGGCGATCGACGTGATCCACAGCTTCTGGGTGCCGAAGCTGGCCGGCAAGACGGATGTGGTCCCCGGGCGCGCGAACCATATGTGGCTCAAAGGCGACGTAGTAGGCACGTTCGAAGGTCAGTGCGCGGAGTTCTGCGGCACCGGCCACGCCGCCATGCGATTCAGGGTGGTCGTGCAGGAGCAGGCGGACTTTGATGCCTGGTTGCAAGCGCAAGCGGCGACACAACAGACCGATCAGCCGGCGTTCGCATTCCAGGGAGACTGAGTCATGGCCGGAGTGACGTTAACCCCGAAGCGCGTGACGATGGCGGATGCCATGCGCGACGCGCGCGAGTCAGCCGGCTCGTACAAGGGCATCTGGAGTTGGATTGCGACCGTCGATCACAAGCGGATCGGCATGCTCTACGGCGTGACGTCGTTCTTCTTCTTTCTCGTGGGCGGGCTGGAGGCGCTGCTGATTCGCGTGCAGCTGGCGCGGCCCGAGAACGAGTTCCTGAGCCCGGACCAATACAACCGCATCTTCACGATGCACGGAACCACGATGGTCTTCCTCGTCGTGATGCCGATGAGCGCCGCGTTCTTCAACCTGCTGGTGCCGCTGATGATCGGCGCGCGCGACGTGGCGTTCCCGCGGCTGAATGCGTTCAGCTTCTGGACGTTCCTCTTCGGCGGCCTCTTCCTGAACATGAGCTTCTTCACCGGCGACATCCTGCACGGTGATATCGGCGCCCCCGATGCGGGCTGGTTCGGCTATGCGCCGCTGACGCTGAACAAGTTCTCGCCGGGCAACGGCGTCAACTACTGGCTTATCGGCCTGCAGATTCTCGGCATCGCATCGTTGGCCGGTGGATTCAACTTCATCGTCACGATCCTGAACATGCGGGCGCCAGGCATGAGCCTGTTCCGCATGCCGCTGTTCGTGTGGATGACGCTCGTGACGTCGTTTCTGCTCATCTTCGCGATGCCGGTCATCGCCGTCGCGTTGTTCGAGCTGATGTTCGACCGGCTCTTCGAAGCGAACTTCTTCAACGCGGCGAAGGGTGGGACGCCGCTTTTGTGGCAGCATATGTTCTGGCTGTTTGGCCATCCCGAGGTCTACATTCTCATCTTGCCTGCCATGGGCATCGTCTCGGAGGTGCTGCCGACGTTCTCGCGGAAACCGCTGTTCGGCTATCAGTTCGTCGTGTTCTCGGGCGTTGCCATCGGCTTCATGAGCTGGGGCGTGTGGGCGCACCACATGTACACGACAGGCCTCGGCTCAGTCGCGAACTCGGCATTCGGCGTGTCGACGATCATGATCACGATACCCACCGGCGTGAAGATCTTCAACTGGATGGCGACGCTGTGGGGCGGGTCGATCAGTTTCAAGACGCCGCTGTACTTCTCGGTCGGATTCATCGCCATGTTCACGATCGGCGGGCTGACGGGCGTCACGCACTCGATCGTGCCGTCGGACTACCAGCAGCAGGATACGTACTACATCGTCGCGCACTTCCACCAGGTGCTGTTCGGCGGCGCGATCTTCGGGCTGTTCGCCGGCATCTACTACTGGTTCCCGAAGTTCACCGGCCGCATGCTCAACGAAGCGTGGGGCAAGCTGCACTTCTGGCTGATGTTCATCGGATTCAACCTCACGTTCCAGCCGATGATGGTGCTGGGTTTGCTGGGCATGCCACGCCGTATCGAGACGTATCCAGAAGGCTATGGCTGGAGTTTCTGGAACGCGCTCGCGACGATCGGCGCATTTACGATCGCGGTGTCGATCCTGATCTTCATGTACAACATCATCATCAGCCTGCGAAAGGGCGAGATCGCCGGCGAGGATCCGTGGGACGCGCGCACGTTGGAGTGGACGATCCCGTCGCCGCCTCCGCCGTACAACTTCGCCGTCGTGCCGCAGGTCCACGCCCTGGATGACTTCTGGCACCGGAAGTACACCGAGGACGCGGAGGGCAGGCCCGTACCGATCCCGGCCGGCGCCGCAGTTCAAACCGCGCATGGAGATGACGACGGAGGTCACGGCGATGGTCACGGCATCCACCTGCCGTCACCGTCATACATGCCGCTGATCGCGTCGGCAGGTCTGCCGATCATCGGCTTTGGGCTGCTGTACGATGCGGCGCTGGTTGCCGTTGGCGCAGCGGTGCTCGTGGTGGGGCTGTATCTCTGGGTGTTGGAGCCGGCGACGGAAGACTAGCGCCGGCTATCCGGCATCGATCCGAAGGGGCGCACCGCAATGCGCCGGGACGAGGAAGAACGAACTTGGCACACGCAGTGGCAGCGCCGACGACGCATCTGGAGACGAACACCGGCCTCGACAACCGGAAGCTGCTGATGTGGCTCTTCCTGGGCTCCGAGTGCTTGTTCTTCGGCTCGTTCATCTCGGCGTACCTGCTCTACCGTAACCGGAGCATCACCGGGCCGTATCCGCAAGACCTGTTCGACATCCCGTTCACGTCGGTCAGCTCGTTCGTGCTGCTGATGAGCAGCGTGAGCATGGTGCTGGCGCTTGCCGCGATTCAGAAGGGCGATCTGCGCCGGATGCGGATCTGGCTGTTGACGACCTCGATGCTGGGGCTGGTCTTCCTTGCCGGTCAGGCGTTCGAATTCACGGAGTTCTATCGCGAAGGTCTGACGCTGGAGACCAACATGTTCGGCACGACGTTCTTTGTGCTCACGGGCTTCCACGGCGCGCACGTCACCGTGGGTGTGCTGATGCTGCTGTCGATGTGGGCGGGGTCGTTCAAGGGCAAGATCACGCAGGAGAACGCCCTCAACGTCGAATTGGCGGGGTTGTACTGGCACTTCGTCGACATCGTATGGATTATCATCTTTACGATGATCTACCTGGTGCAGCCGAGCTAGAGGGCGCCGATGTTCTTTGAGGATCCTGCTTTGCTGGTCGGCCTGCCGATGCTGCTGTTGGGGATCGCGGGCGTGACCGTGGCTGTAGGTGCGTTCGTGAGCTACTGGATCAAACCGTCGTAGGAGACCGGCATGTTCTTTGAGGACCCCGCACTTCTGGTAGGTCTCCCGTTGCTGGCGATTGGCGTGTTCGGCCTTTTCATCGCACTGGGCGCGATGCTGGCACCGCAGCCCTCCGGCAAGGCCGCGGTCGTGCACCAGGGCCATCCTGATGAAGCGGAGTACATCAAGGTCGGCCTGTTCCTGGGCGCGCTCACGGCGATCGAAGTCGTGATCTACTATTTCAATATCCCGCGCAACGTGTTTATCGTCATGCTGCTGGTACTATCGGCGGTCAAGTTCATCGCCGTGGTGATGTGGTTCATGCACCTGAAATTCGACAGCCGGCTGTTCACCACGGCGTTCGTTACGGGGTTAGGGCTGGCGGCGGCGCTCTTCACGGTTGTGCTCGTGACGCTGGGCAGCAACTTCGTCTGACGCAAGCGACATGACCCCCTGGGAGCGCATGAAGCGCTTCCGCGGATCGCGGGGATACAGACCGTGCCACTCTTGCCACTCCTTCATGCAGCGTCGGGGCCGTATCAGTTCCACTGGAGCCTCCATCCCGACGTCGTGCTGCTCTGCATCTTCGTAGAAGCGGCGTATCTGTATACGGTGGCGCAGCTCCGCGACGTGATCTCCGATGCGGGCCGCGTGCGGCGCAGCCAGGTGCTGATGTTCAGCGGCGGCGTGCTGGCCGTCTACCTCGTCGCCGGCACGCCCGTACACGACATCAGCGAGCAATACCTGCTGAGCATCCACATGGTGCAGCACACGGTGTTCACCGTCGTTGCCGCGCCGCTGCTGCTTGCGGGCATCCCCGCCTGGGTGTGGCAGGCGCTGCTGCGGCAGCGCGGCATGCTGCCCATCGCGAGGAGGCTCGTGCACCCGGTCGTGGCGTTCGCGCTCTTCAACGCCGTCACGGTGCTCACGCACCTGCCGGTGGCGGTGAACTACTCGCTCAACCACCACTGGTTCCATTTCAGCGTGCATGCGACTCTGCTCGTGTCAGCGATGATCATGTGGTGGCCGATCCTCAGCAACGTGCCGGAGTTGCCGCACATTTCGGCGCCACTGCAGATGGCGTACCTCTTTCTTCAGTCCATTTTGCCGACGGTCATTGCGGCGTTCGTCAGCTTCGCGGAGACAGCCGTGTACTCGTTCTACGTGCAGGCGCCGCGCATGTGGGGCCTCACGGCCGTAGAGGACCAGCAATTGGGCGGCGGGTTGATGAAGCTGATCGGCAGCCTCATCTATTGGGGCTTGATCGCGCTGGTGTTCTTTCAGTGGTACAACCGCGAGCAGGCAGCTGAACGCGAGCCGCACTGGGACGAGGTGGAGGAAGAGCTGGCGCAACTGGGGCTGACGTCTGCTGGCGGGAAGAAGTAGCCAGCGGGTCAGCTTGTCAGCACGTCAGCGGTCAGGAGATTCTGCGCGGCAGATACTCCGAGTCATCACCGAACTTCGTAGAGCCGGACGGCGTCGTCGAAGGCCTCTACTCGGATGCTGCCCGCGGTTCGTCTAGGCGTAGATCTCGCCGGGGAACAGGTGGCGGACAGGTTCGAGGATCAGGATCTCGCTCGCGTCCGCCTACGAAAGAGCACGGCGCCGAAGGCGACTCCGATAGCAACGAGGAGGATCGCGGCGGCATACCCCGTGTCCTGCGTGCGAAATCGCGTTGATGACGCGGCAATGTCGTGCGGATCTGGGCGCTCGGCGAGCCCGCCGACACCTCCGTTGACCGACAGTTGAGCGACTGCCATTGGCGATACCAGTCCGTCTGCGGGAGTTGCCACATCCTGCACGGACGAGCCGTCGAGGTCGGCTCGCTGGACCTTAGACGTGAGTTGGTCGGTCCAGTACATCTTGCCACCTGGCACGTCGAGCGCGATTCCGAGCGGTGTGCCGAGCGACGTCACGAGGTCTTCGGTGATGCCAGTCCCGTTCATATTCCGACGCTGCACCTTGGCGGTGCCGTAGTCAGTCCAATACATCTTCGCGGCGGAGATGTCGAGAGCGATTCCTTGGGGATTCGACAGCCCCGAAGTAACGAGGTCTTCGATGAGACCGCCACTAACTGCGCGCCGCTGAATCTTGTCGGTACCGGTATCGGCCCAGTACAGCCTCCCGGCCACAGGATCGAGCGCCACGAACCGCACGTCCGACAGCCCTGAAATGAGCGTGGTGATCGAACCACCGCCGTCGAGACTCGCGGACTTGATGCTACTGATGCTTGTCCAATAGATTTTGTTGTTCGGCACCTCGAGGGCGATGCCGCGAACCCCTGTGGCTCCCGTCCGGACGTCTTCTACGAGACCAGAACCGTCTATGTTGCGTCTCTGTATCGTCCCGGCGGTGAGATCGGACCAGTACACCTTGAAGGTCGATGTGTCGATCGCGACGCCTTCGGGAGCCGTCAATCCGGAGGACACGATATCGTTGATCGGGCCAGCACCATCGGGGTTGCGCCGCTGAACCTTGTCTGTGTTGTTGTCAACCCAGTAGATCATGTCCGCCTGCGCGTATGCCGGGCGGGTGGATGCTCCGCCTTGCAGCATCGCAGTCACCACCGCGCACAACAGTATGGCGAGCAAGCGTTTCATCTGGCGAACCTCGAGAAGTTGTCAGCGGCAATTGTACGATGGAATCCGCCAATCCGCAAAAGTGGGCGTACCTGGAGTCACTCAAGGCGCGCATTGGGTCGTTCCCCAGGAGCGCGGGCGCGCCAAGCGTAGCCATTCGAGCGCATTGTGGGTAGCCCGAGCGCTCCGGAAGCCCGCCCCTCCGCCGTGTAATGCTGCTGCTCTACGGTGCGGATTCGCCGGGAACGGAAGCAGGGCGCAGCCGCTACTCCCTCGGGAGGTTCGGGCAGTGCGCGGCGGGTCGCCTACTTGACGGTGAGTTTGCCCTGCATCTCCGTCGCGTGGAAATCGCAACGGAAGTCGTACGAGCCGGGTGCCAGCGTGATTTCCAGCGTGCCGGTTGCGCCGCCGGCGATGCTGGCGGGCTTGGAGCAGGGCTCTGTCCCCGTCGTCTTGCAGAACGCTGCGGCATACGTGCCGCCGGATCCAGCTACGTGAACGTTGTGAATCGCTGCGCCGTTGTTGTTGACCGTCATGGTGGCGCCCGACGTCACCGTGATGTCGGCGTTCGTGAACTTGTTGTCTTCCATGTCGATGACTGGTGCGCCTCCGGCGGCTGGTGTTGACGACCCGCCTGCGGGCACCGTGGCGCCGGGCTCGACGTGCGCCTTCACTTCCTTATGGTCTTCATCGTAGATAGCGGCGGCGGTGCCGCCGATGGCGAGCGTGGCGACCGCTACGAGCGCGATGCCCAGAATCTGCCAGCGCGGCGCCGATGGATTGCTGGAGAAGTACGACGCGATACCGAGCACGGCGAGCGCGATGCCGGCTGCCAGTGGCGTCGCGGCCGCCGCGGGCAGGGCGAGGTAGATGCGGGAGAGGCCGTAGATGCAGAGCAGCGAGAAAGCCAGCACGCCGATCGGGATGAGGAGGGCGAGCGCCAGCCGATCGTAGATACGATTCGGGGCGTCCGCTGCCTCGGTCTTCAGCGACTCCATGCGATGCACCTGGAGGCTGTTCGGGACGGTTTCGGACTCGTGGGCGCTGGCAATGCTCTCGACGTTGGTCTTGAGGGTCGAGTAGTCCGCCATGGCGTTGTTGTTCGCCCAGCGCGTCTCGGCCACGACGAGGATGTTGCCCTCGGGGTTCGCGGTGCGCGTGATGCGCATCCCCTGGAATCCACGCTGGGCGGATGCGGCATCGCGGTGGGCTTCGAGCGCCGTGAGGAGCCCCTGCGGCCCCATGGCCTCATCGAGCTTCGTGGCGGCGATTTGGACCAGGACCGTCTGTACGTACTCCATGCTCACCCTACACTGCGAACCGGGCGTGCCGCGCTGGCGGTTGCCCCTCTCGTGGCCTTGGCCGAAACCAGCATATAGTAGCGACCTCGCCCGGTTAGCACTAGTGCCGATGGGTGCGTTGGCGAAGCTATTTCGTAGCTATGGGGGTGACCGCGGCGGCGCTGGTTCCGAGGGCGAGCGCGAGGACGCTCTCGACCTCGTCGGCGGCCGTGATGCCCTCGAATTTTCCGACGATGCGGCCCTGCCGATCGACGACGAACACCCAGGGCTCGGTCGAGAGACGCCATTCACGCATGGCCGGTACGGTGTTCTGGATGTTGTCTTCGCGGAGGTCGCGCAGCACGTACGGCTCGACGTGGATGAATATGCCGCGACCGGCGTACGCGGCGGCGAGCGGGTCCATGACGGTGTCCATCACAGGCCCACAGGTGCGGCTGCGGCAGTACGCGGGCGTCCCGAAGGCGATGACCAGCGGCTTGCCGGTCTTCAGGGCATCGGCAATGGTCGTGTCGTGCATGGCCGGGCGCGGTGGGAATGACGAGTCGATGTCTTCGATGCTGGCCGCGCTAGCCAGCGTCTGCTGGACGGATGCGGGCGCCGCGTCTCCGATCGCCGGCTCGGTGCTCGCTTCGAGGACGTTGAATCGAAAGAGGACCGGCTTCAGCTTCTTGTCGGAGCGCGTGATGGTGATCTCGACGCCCCAGTCGCCGGGCTCGTCGAAGTCGACGTTCGAGACGTAGACGCCGTCGTCGCCGGACGGCGAGCGCTGACGGTTTGACTGTTCGTCGATGTACGACAACGCCATGGGGATGAAGCGCGCGTCCACGGTCGCCCGGAGCTTCGGGCTTTCGGCGTTGAGGTTGTAGTAGCGGAGGCGCACGAACGCATCGAGCACGCGGTCGTCGTCGCGATTGATGATGCTCATCGAAACGCGGTTCTGGCCGACGGCGAGGCCGCTGTTGAGGATTGTCGGGAAGATGTCGCCGCTTCCGAGGCTGATGACCTTCGGGAAGTCGGGCGTGTCATTGGATGACGTGCATCCAGCTGTGATGCCGAGGCTGACAACCGTTACCAGCGAGAGTGCGCAACGCAGCGCCCATCGTCGCACGGTCATCGTTCGAGGCTGACGCTGCGGCTGGTGCCGAGGTAGAAGACGGCCGCGGCGAGCACCGCCAGCACCGCGAGATCGACCGGCACGCCGAGATAGCCGCCTGAGTCGCGGGCGTAGAGCGAAGCCTGCATGAGATCGACGCCGTAGGACAGCGGGTTGATTCGACCGAGTACCTTCAACCAGATCGGAAGCTGATCGAGCGGGAAAAAGGCTCCCGAGAAGAAGAGGAACGGGAACAGCACGAGGTTCATCACGAGATGGAAGCCCTGCATCGAGCGAATGCGCGAGGCGAGCAGCTGTCCCAGCCCGGAGAGAAAGAGGTTGAGCAGCACAACGCCGAGGATCGTGAGCGCCACGCTGCGTGCGACGCCATATTGCCAGTGAAAGTGGATGGCCGGGATGGCGGCGGCGACGGCGAGGACGATGAGTGCCTGCGCGACGCCGATGACGACCGAGCTGAGGGTCTTGCCGAGGAGGATCACGCGTTGCGAATGCGGCGCCGCGAAGAGCACGCGCAGGATTCCAGAGTCGCGGTCCTGGTAGTAGGTGGCGCTGGAGAAGGTCGACGAGAAAAGTGCGGTCATGACGATCATGCCGGGCGTGAGGAACGTGACGTAGTCGTCGATGTTGCGGGGATCGAGGCCGTCCTGCACACCGGCGCCGAGAATCGCCAGCAGCATGAGCGGAAAGAAGACCGACGAGTAGAGCTGCGATCGCGAGCGGAAGAAGCCGCGTAGGTCGCGGACGAGCAGCGCGGCGACGGCGTCGAGTTCGCGCATTAGACCGCGCTCCGCTGCATGGAATCGTGCGGCACGATCGTCTTGCCCACGAGCTGGAAGTAGACATCTTCGAGCGTTGTCTCTTCGATCTGGACGCCACTAATACGATCGCCTGCCTCTTGAAAGAGGCGGGTGAGGAATGGGCTGGCGGCGTCGACCGTGACGTGCGTGGAGCGGCCGGCGGGGCGCACGTTGCCGACGCCCGGCCACGACGAGATGGCCGCGACTTCCGGAGGCGGGTTGTCCTTCCACTCGACGCGGACGGCGTCGTGGCGGAGGCCATGTTTGAGTTCCGTTGGCGTGCCGTGGGCGACGACGCGCCCCATGTCGAGTAGGGCGACCGTGTGGCAGTAGCGTTCGGCTTCCGCGACGTCGTTCGTCGCCAGCAGCAGCGTCGTGCCGGCGGCGTTCGCTTCGAGCAGGTGCTGCCAAAGATCCTGTCGCGCATCGAGATCGAGCGCGAGCGTCGGCTCGTCGAGCAGGAGCAACGCGGGTTCGGTGAGGAGCGCACGCGCGAGTTCGAGGCGGCGCTTCATGCCGCCGGATAACGTCGCGGTCATCGATGTCGCGCGCTCGCTGAGACCGACGTGATCGAGGAGACGATCCGTGCGCTGCGCTGTGGCAGTTCGCGGAAGGCCGAACATGCGGCCTTGCAAACGCATCGTTTCGCGCACGGTCATGGCCGGGTCGAGGGACGGCTCCTGGAAGACGATGCCCATCTGCGCACGAAGCTTCGCGGTGAGCGGCCGGCCGAGGAGGCGGATGTCGCCGCTATCGGGGCGGCGGCGCCCGATGAGCATCGAAAGCAGCGTGCTCTTGCCGCAGCCGTTCGGGCCCAGCAGTCCGAAGATGGCGCCTGGCGGCACGGAGATGGTGAGGCCATCGAGGGCGCGCCGCTCGCCGTACGCGTAGACGAGGTCGCGCGCATCGACAGCCGCGGCTGCGGTGTCTGAAGTACCTGATAAGGAAGGCGCGGTGGTGACAGTACTCAAATTGCGTGGGCTGAATCGCCCGCGAGCAGGATAGCAAGCGGCAATCGGTGGCGGAACGCACTGCCGGCGCTCCGCCGCCAACCACCGATTGCGTCCAGGAGGATGCGCCTACTCGGGCGCGTTCATGGGCTCGAGGAAGTACGTCGCACACGCTTCGTCGATGCTGCCGGGCGTGAGTTGTGGCGGGCGGCCCTCGTACGCCGCAGCGTCGACGATGGCTTCGACGAGATCACGCGGGTGGCAGCCGCGCAGCTCGCGGCTTTGCCCGGCGTACCAGCGGTCGAGCAGGTGCGTGATGGCGGCGTGGCTGTAGTCGATGCCGACGTGCTCGCAGGCGCGCTCGAAGATGGTGTGGAAGTCGTCGGGCGTGGGGTTCGGCAGCTCGACCTTGTAGCGGATGCGGCGCAGGAATGCATCGTCGGCAAGGTCGTGCGGGGAGAGATTGGTGGAGAACAGCACGAGCACGTCGAACGGCACTTCAATGGTCTGACCAGTGTGGAGCGTGAGGTGATCGATGCCGCCTTCGAGCGCGCCGATCCATCGGTTGAGAAGCGTGACGGCGGCCATCTGCTGGCGACCGAAGTCGTCGATGATCAAGGTGCCGCCGTTGGCCTTGAGCTGAAGGGGCGCTTCGTACACCTTCGTGTTCTCGTCGTACATCAGCTCCAGGCTGTCGCGCGTAAGCTCGCCGCCGGCCCAGATAGCGGGGCGTCGGATACGAATCCAGCGCCGGTCGGCCCTCCGCAGCATGCTGGACTGGTTCTCTGTGGCATCCTCAGGCAGCAGTTGGTGCTTCGAAGGGTCGTAGAGGTGCACGATCTGCCCCACGACCTCGATTGCGTGAGGGATGTACATCGCGCCGCCGATGGCGTCGCCGATAGCGCGGACGGCGGTCGTCTTCCCGTTGCCGGAAGGGCCGTGGATGAGCATCGACTTGCGGGAGGCGGCAGCGCGCCCGATCCGCGCGATCTCATCCTTGGGCAGCACCAATGGCGCGAGGGCGCGCTCGACGTCTGCGCGACCGAGCGCGACGTCGCCGACCGTTTGCATGCGGACGCGAGCGACATACTCGGCGAGTGGTACCGGCGCGGGGCCGACGTAGCCGCTTCGTCCCAGCGCGTCCTCAGCGCGGGCAAGGCCCTTCTGCGTGAGGGCGTAGAGGTAATTTGAGCCGCCATCACCGTTGGCGCCGAGCACGCTGCCCAGGCCGTCCTGCACGACCGTCTGCATGAGTTCCTGGGTGGCGCAGCTGGAGATCTTCATGGCGTCGGCGAGTTCGAGGCGCGTCATGCGGCCCTGGTAGAAGAGTGTCTTGAGGGCAATGTCGAGCAGCAAACCACGGTCGATGCCGAGTCCCGAGACCGTCAGCGGCTCGCCGTAGGTGGGTGATGTTGAAGCTGCGGACGGGCGGATGTACGAGCCAGTGGTCACGCGGCGCCTCCTTTTGCGTGGTGGCTGCCGCCGCGGAGAGCGGCGCAGCGTCCGATCACATAACGTGACGAGGCCGCTCGACGTATCGTATTTCCGCGCGCGTTCACGGATTGCTGGCCGCGGGATGGAGAGTTAGTGTACCTTTGACACTAAGTCCGACCGAGCCGGACCGTGCTGGTCGACTGAGGGAGCCCAGGCGATGCGAACCCTACGTGTGGGACTGGCCCAGATTGATACTACCGTGGGCGATCTCGCCGGAAATACGGTGAAGATCGTTGCGTGGATCGGGCGCGCGCGCGACGTCGGGGTGGACGTCGTGGCCTTTCCGGAGCTGGCGGTGACCGGCTATCCGCCCGAGGATCTGCTGCTGCGCCGGTCGTTCGTCGAGGACAACCTCGCGGCGCTGGACACGGTCGCGAGGGCAACGACGGGCATCGTCGCCGTCGTGGGCTTCGTCGACGTCGTCGACGACGTGCTCCACAACGCGGCAGCGGTGCTGTGCGATGGCCGTGTCGCGGCGCGGTACTACAAGCGATTGCTGCCGAACTACGGTGTCTTCGACGAGAAGCGCTACTTCCAGCCCGGCAGCGACCTGCCCGTGTTCGTCATCGCTGGCGTCGATGTCGGCGTGAATATCTGCGAAGACATCTGGGATGCGAACGGCCCCACGAGGGATCAAGCGCTCGCCGGTGCGGAGGTGATCATCAACATCAACGCCTCGCCGTATCATCGCGGGAAGGGCACGTATCGCGAGACGATGATCTCGACGCGGGCCAGCGACAATGCCGTCGCCGTCTGCTACGTGAACGCCGTTGGTGGCCAGGACGAGTTGGTGTTCGACGGGCATAGCTTGATCTGCGACCAGCGTGGAACGATTGTCGCGCGGGGCGCGCAGTTCCGTGAAGATCTGATCGTGTACGACATCGACGTCGAAGGCGTGATGCAGGCGCGCTTGCACGACGCGCGTTACCGCAACGAGCGCTCGAGGTTAGGCGAGGGCGCGCCAAAGACGCATGTTTCCGGCTCACCGTTCATCGAGGCCAAGCCGGCCGTGTCGGCGTCCATGCCGCCGTTGCTCGATCCGATTGCCGAGGTGTGGGAGGCGCTGGTGCTGGGCGTGCGCGACTACATTGGTAAGACGGGGTTTGAGTCGGTGCTGATCGGGCTATCTGGCGGGATCGACTCATCGATCGTGGCGACAATTGCCGTGGATGCGCTGGGGCCCGAGCACGTCATCGGTGTAACGATGCCGTCACGCTTTTCGTCGGACGGGAGTAAGACGGATGCCCAGGCGCTGGCGGAGCGGCTGGGCATGAGGCTGATGTCGATACCGATCGAGCAGGTGTTCGAAGCGTCGCTGGAGATGCTTTCGGAGGCATTCGCGGATACGCAGTTCGGTACGGCGGAGGAGAACCTGCAGGCGCGAATTCGCGGCAACATCCTGATGTCGCTGTCCAACAAGTTCGGCTGGATGGTGCTCACCACGGGTAATAAGAGCGAGATCGCGACGGGCTACTCGACGCTGTATGGCGATATGGCGGGTGGGTTCGCGGTGATCAAGGATGTACCGAAGACGCTGGTATACGAGCTTTCGCGGTACCGGAACCGCGTGGCCGGGCGCGAGATCATCCCGCAGAGTGTGATCGACAAGCCGCCGAGCGCCGAGTTGCGGCCGAACCAACTCGACACAGACTCGTTGCCACCGTACGACGTGCTCGACCCGATCATCGAGGCGTACGTGGAGGAGGATCGGACGATCGAAGAGATCACGGCGATGGGTTTCGATGGTGCGTTCGTGCGGCGCGTGGTGGGAATGATCGACCGCAATGAGTACAAGCGCAGGCAGGCGCCGCCTGGTGTGAAGATCACGCCACGTGCGTTCGGGCGCGACCGGCGGCTGCCCATCGCGAACCGCTACCGGCCGCGGTGATGGGAGCTCCCCGCGCATGTTAACGTCGCGTTAACGAGGGGTATTGATCGGCGCGCAGTGCGCTGGTACGAAGAAGAGACGATTCTCGCGCCGAGACGTCTGGGAACCGCAGCTGAACACAGTGGGTGCATCATGACGCAAGCTGTTACGCCATCGTTGAGTCTCTTCAAGAACAGCAAGGAATTCACGCCGTACGAGGCCGGTGCCATCATCTTTCATGCAGGCGACGCGGGCCGTTCCATGTACGCGGTGCGTTCGGGAGAGGTCGATCTGGTCGTTGGAGATATCGTCGTCGAGACGGTCGCGACCGGCGGGATCTTCGGAGAGATGGCCTTGATCGATACTGCGCCACGCAGCGCGACGGCTATCGCGAAGACCGCGTGCGAGGTCGTCCAGGTCGACGAGAAGCAGTTCAGCTTCCTCGTGCAGCAGACGCCGTTCTTTGCGCTTCAGGTGCTGCGGGTCCTCGCAGCCCGTCTTCGTAACGCCAACGAAGGCGCAGGGTAGTGCCAACGAAGGCGCAGGCGCAACAGATTGAGCGATGCTGGTGATCACGGGACTGATCTTCGACTACGGCGGCGTGTTGTGGGACATGCGCTGGGATCTGGCGCGAACGCTGGAACAGGAGCATGGCCTGCGCGCACGCACGATCGTCGAGACACTGTACGGGTCGGAGACGTATCAGAAGTTGGAGGTCGGCGTCGGCGATCGCCAGGCGTGGCTCGACGAGTCGCACCGCGCGCTGGAGGTCGCGGCCGGACGCGAGCTGCCGCGGCTGCACCAGCATTGGCGCGAACGGCAACATCTGATCGCGCCGAACATCGACCTGATCCGGCGGCTGCGGCCCGCGTACAAGACAGCTGTCCTGAGCAACGCCGACAGTACGCTGTCGCGCGTGCTACGCGACGCGCATGGCATCGCCGATCTGTTCGACGACATCGTCGTCTCGGCGGATGTCGGGATGGCGAAGCCTGAGCCGCAGATCTATGCGCTATCGGCGCATCGGCTCGGCCTGGCGCCGGGCGAATGCGTGTTCATCGATGACCTGCAGGCGAACGTCGAGGCGGCTCGGGAAGCGGGGATGCGCGCGGTGCACTTTCTCGTGAACGAGCACAGCCTGGAGGTGCAGCTGGCCGAGCTGGGTGTGCGCGCGCCGGACTGAGCCCAGCTGGCGCTGTACTCGCGAACGGTACGGGCGAGGCGCCCCGCTCATCAGAGTACGTCCAGCGCGGGCTTTGCCTTGCGCCGCCCGTCACAGATAATCGCCGGTACAGCGTGCGGGTGATCCTGAGACGGAGGGTGCATGGACTGGCAGGAGATCTACAAACAGCGGTTGACGACGCCGGCCGAGGCGATGAAGGCTGTGCGATCGGGCGATACGGTGATGATCCCGATCTTCCCGCCGGTGACGCTGGCCACGGCGCTCGCGGCGCGTCGCGACGAGTTGAAGGACGTGACGGTGCGGTTGCTGGCGCCGGCAGCGGATCCGGGCTGGCTGCGCATGGCGGACGAATCGACCTTCAAGGTCGAGTTTGAGCTGTACATCGGAGACTTCGCGCGCTTCGTGATGGACGAACGGCGCGGGACGTACTTGCCGAATCTCTTCTCGCTCGGCATGAAGGCGTACGACGACGGACGCCATACCGACGTGCGCGTGCCGGACGTGCTGATCTGCACCGTCTCGAAGCCGAACCGGGCGGGGTACTGCCACTTCGGCGTGCACAACTGGGTGCAGCGGTCGTACGCGCGGCGCTGCCCGATCGTCATCGCGCAGGTCGATGAATCGCTGACGCAGGTGCA
>CAYWOO010000027.1:0-18704 GCA_964458665.1 uncultured Dehalococcoidia bacterium | reverse complement strand
CTGGTGCGACTTCCGCGACGACGACGACCTCTGGGTCGGCATCTTCACCGGCGCGGGGGAGCGCGCATTCTCTGCCGGCAACGATCTGGTCGCGATGTCGGCGGCGCAGCAGGGCGGCCTCAATGCGGTGAGCGCGGCCTACTCGCGCGCACCGTTCGGCGGCATCACGCGTAACTTCGAATGCTGGAAGCCGATGATCGCCGCCGTCAACGGCTACTGTCTCGCCGGCGGCCTGGAGATGGCCCTGGCCTGCGACATCCGCGTGGCGGCGGAGCACGCGACGTTCGGTCTGCCCGAAGTGACGCGGGCGATCATCGCCGGCGCGGGCGGCACGCAACGGCTGCCTCGGCTGATCCCGTTCGGATTGGCGCTGGAGTTGCTGCTCACGGGCGGCAAGTTCGATGCGCAGTGGGCGTTTCGGTACGGCCTCGTGAACCACGTGGTGCCGGCCGATCAGGTGCTGCCGAAAGCGACCGCCATCGCCGAAGCGATCTGCGAGAACGGGCCCCTGGCCGTGCGCCTGGCGAAAGAAGCCGCGTACCGAGGCCGCAGCCTCACCGTCGAGGAGGGGCTGCAGTTCGAGAACGAACAGTCGCGCAGGGTGCTGGTATCGGAAGACGCGCGCGAGGGCCCGCTGGCGTTCGCGCAAAAGCGAAAGCCGGCGTACAAGGGAAAGTAACCAGTTCGTAATTGACAGTTCACAGTTCGTCGTTCGTCGTTCGTCGTTCACAGTTCACAGTTCACAGTCGTCGTCGCACTCGCGTCGTGCCGTGAACCACGCCAGTTGGAGAGACGCGAACCGTGGTGGCATAGCCGTCCACGGCTGTGAGTCCGGCAGAGCCGGACCAACGCAGCACACTCTTCGCCCGTCGAAGTCGGACGCGTGCGAGGATGCTTGACGCTATGCGCGCCGTGCGACCGCATCCGCAAATTCGCGCAATGATCGCACCAACGTGAGCGCTGCGGGCAACGCCCCTTCCCCGTGGGCGCCTGCATGATCCAGCAGGTAGACACGCGGTACACCATGCTCCGCAAGGTGATACGCCGTGCGCGGATCATCGTCGATGTGCGCATCGATGCCGAGCAGCCGCGCCGTGGCGAGCTTGTGCTGCGCGGGGCGCAGGCCCGCCGGCGCCATGCGGATGCCGGCGATGCGGTCATCGAGCTTGTGGCGGCGCAGCCAGCGGCGCAGCAGCGGCTCACCTGCTCGGCTCCGCGCCGTGACGATGAATATCTCGTTCGTGTTCGCCAGCTCGTGAAGGATCGTCGCGGCGTCAGGCGCGTCCGTGCGCCAGCCGAAACGCGCGTATTCCACCGCCAGCCGCAGGAGATTCGACGAAGAGGGTTGATCGTAGAGCGCCGCAAAGCCTTCGGGTAGATCGGCGACGGGCGACGGTGCATGGACGGCGAGGCGGCCGAACGGCGTCACGCAAAGCACACCGTCGAAGTCGAAGCCGATGCGCATCAGGACGCGCCCGCCCGTGCGAGCGCCACCGCCACGGCGGCGACCGCATCGATCCGCGCCACGAGCTTGTCAACGGGTTGGCCGTCGACGAACTGATCGTCGGTGGCGTACACGCCCGCGATCGGCACGCCATCCAGGCTGGCGAAGAGCGGGCGCATGCCGTACTCGATCGTCAGGAAGTGCTGCGGCGACCCCGCCGTGTGGATCGGGACGCAAATTTTGCCGGCCAGGTGCCCGTGCGGCATCAGGTCGAAGAATGCCTTCATCGCGCCCGTGTAGAGCGCGCGGTACGTCGGCGACGCTGCAACGACGATCTGCGCCTCGCCGGCGGCGGCGAGCGCGGCATCCATCTCCGGCGCCGACGCGCGGGCGAGCAGCGCGTCGGCGGGCAGCGCCGCCACGTCGATCATCCGCGTCTCGCAGCCGTTGCGCGCCAGCGCGGCGAGCATCAGCTCGGCCAGCGTCTTCGACTTTGATGGGGCGCGTGGACTGCCGGAGACCGCTATTGCACGCAGCATCATGCGGGCGCCAGCTCACGCTCGGCAGGCACGGCAGGCACGCTCGCCTCACCGCGGAAATGCGGCATGACGTACTTGCCGAAACGCTCCGACTCCTCGAGATGCGGATAGCCGGAGAAGATGAAGGTGTCGATGCCGGCGTCCACGTACTCGCGGATCCGCGCAGCCACATTCTCGCCGGAGCCGACGAGTGCGAGACCAACGCCGAGGCGCGCGCGTCCGATGCCGGTCCAGAGGTTGGGGCCCAGCCATTCGCCCTGTTCGCGCAGCGCGCGCTGGCGCTTCTCTCCCTCCGAGTCGGCGCCGCTCATGTGCTTCTGCATCATGCCTTCGAAGTTGTCTGGCACGCCGGCCACCATCGCCTCCGCGGCGGCGCGCGCTTCCTCCTCGGTCTCGCGCGAGCAGACGAGCAGGCGGATGCCGAACCGCAGCGACCGTCCGAGCTTCGCCGCGCGGTCGCGCATGTCGGCGATACGTTCCTTCACCATTGGCACCGTTTCGCCCCAGAGCAGATAGACGTCGGCCTCTTCCGCGCCGACCTTCTTCGCGGCATCGGAAGCGCCGCCGAAGTACCACGGCGGACACGGGCGCTGATACGGCTTCGGAAAGACGTTGCCCTTCTCGACCTTGTAGTAGGCGCCCTCGTGATGCCACGAGCGCGGCTCCGTCCACGCCCGCTTGACGACCTGCATGAACTCTTGCGTGCGCGCGTAGCGCTCGTCGTGCTCCATGAAGTCGCCGTCCGCGGCCTGCTCGGCCGGGAAGCCGCCAGTCACAACATTGATCAGCACGCGGCCGCGCGTGAGCTGATCCATGGTGTTCGACATCTTGGCGGCCACCGTCGGCGCAACAAAGCCGGGGCGCATCGCGACGAGGAACTTCATCTTGTCGGTGCGCGCCGCCACGGCCGCGGATGCCAGCCAGGCGTCCTCGCACGTGGTGCCCACGGGGACCAGCATGAACACGAAGCCGGCGGCTTCCGCGGTCTTAGCGCAGCGCGTCAAGTACTCCAGCGTGGCTTCGCGCGTCGGCGGGCCGATGATCTCAGTATCACCCATGGTGGGCAGGAACCAGCCGAAATCGATGGTCATAACATTGCTCCGTTTCGCGGGGGGTAGCCGTGGCATGAGTATAGGCGCGAGGCCACCGGCGTTCAATTTCGGATCGCGGCCCGATGCCGGGCCGACTCGGCGCAACGTAGTTGACGTGAAAATCAGGGCGGCCCCCGTCATCTGGGCGTAACACGAAATCGCTATACTCCCGCATCCGGTCGGGGAGGTGAATCTCATGCACGGCATCCTCATCGTAGACGCGTCCGAGGAGATGCGGCCGCTTGCGGCAACGCTGGATGAGGCCGGATTCGTCACGTCGCACGCCACCATGGACCGCGTGCTCGATCAGTCGCAAACCAGCGCGCCCGCCGTCATCCTGTTCAGCCTCTTCGGGCGGCCCGACACGCCGTCCATCCGCAACCTGCTGCGCTCGCCGCAGATGCCGCACGGCATCGCCTCGATCGCGGTGATCCGCAGCGACCAGCTCGCCACATTCGACTTCTCGATCGGGTTCGATGACTTCGTGGTATATCCGGCGCTGGGCGACGAGATCAGCGCGCGTGTGCGCCGCGCCATCTGGATGAAGTCCGGCGTCGAAAGCGACAACACGTTGCAGGCGGGCAAGCTGCGCATCGACCTGGGCAACTACAAGGTGTTCATCGGCGGCAAGCCGATCGATCTGACGTACAAGGAGTACGAGCTGCTGCGGTTCATGGCGACGAACCGCGACAAGGTGTTTACACGCGAGGCGCTGCTTAACCGCGTCTGGGGTTACGATTTCTACGGTGGCGCGCGCACGGTCGATGTCCACATCCGGCGGCTGCGCAGCAAGATCGAAGACCGCGGACAAACGTTCATCGAAACAGTACGCAACGTCGGCTACCGCTTCCACCTCGAATAGCCTGCGGGGCGATGCGTCGCGCGCGTAGCTCCGCATGAGCGGCTGTCCGGCGGTATCGCGGCGGCCGCGTGCCGGTACACTCCCGTGATGGCGCATCCAACCCGGCCACAGCACCCGAACGATCCCCCGCCTCCAGCACCGGAACATCCGCTCGAAACGGCGGCCGAGGCCGTCGCGCGCCGGGCGGAATCGCCGCTCGATCGGTTCGTGCTACGCGCGACCGGCTGGTTCGCGGAGCACACGGCGGTCCGGCTGGTGGTCGTCGTGGCGGCGTTGGCGCTCGCCCTGGCGCCGGGCATCATCCTGGTGATCGTTCCAGATCTGACGGACCCCGTAGCCGGCTTCAGCTACGGCGGCGTGTTCCTCACAAATCTCGCGAGCACGGCGACGTTCTTCTTCCCTGTACCAGGATTGACCGCCGCGGCGCAGACGCTGATCGCGACCGAGGGCGAGAGTTCTGGCACGCCGTGGCTCGTCGGCATCGCCGGTGGTGCGGGGATGGCCGTCGGCGAGATCACGGCCTACTACGGCGGCTATCTGGGGGCGGAATTGGTGCGCGGGCGGGAGTTCGGCGGTCCGCGACGGCTGCGACGCATCATCGAGCGCGTGGTGGGTGGCGTGAACTGGCTGATGCAGCGTTGGGGGATGGCGACGCTCTTCGTGCTGTCGGCGCTCCCGAATCCGCTGTTCGAAGTGGCGGGGCTGACGGCCGGCTCGGTGCGGATGCCGTTCCGCCGCTTCCTCATCTCCGTTACGGCGGGCAAGATCCTCAGGGGCATCCTGCTCGCCTACTACGGCGCGAACGCATTCGACGGCGTCAAGAACCTGCTGTCGTTCTGAGCGACGTTTCGGAAGAGCAGGACGAGACGCGAAGCGTGTGGCATAGCCGTCCCGGCTGTGTGTCCGGCAAAGCCGGACCGACGCTCGCTGAAGCTCCGAGTCAGTATCGACGACCGCGTGCGCGGACGGGAGCCGCCCACGCAAAGAAGGGCGAGAAGCACTACGTTCGTCCCTGCGCCCGTTCGCGCGACACGCGCATTTCCGCCACGAGAGCGGTCACGGCCTCGACTTCGACCGCCATCCGCTGATCCCACGTCCAGAAGTGCTCGCCCGCGTACGACGCCGCGCCCGCCGCAAGGCGCGCACGCTGCGGCGCGTCGCCCGCGAGCGTCACGAGCAGGTCAGCGAGACGATCTTCGAGCGACTTGACGAATCCCGAGCGGTTGGAGTTGTCGACGAGGCGGCCCGTCCTGTTGTCGATGATCAGCTCGCGCGTATCGCCCGCGTCGACTGCTGCGACGCAGCAGCCGCACGCCATCGCCTCCAGCAGCGGATTGCCGACGTTCGAGAGGTCCGCGATCGCAAGAAAGACATCGCTGGCGTGCATGTAGCGCATCACGTCGGATTGCGCGACCGCGCCGACAAAGCGCACGTGTTGCTCCACGCCGAGTTGGCGTGCCAGGAACTGAAGCCGCGTGCGCTCCTCCCCGTCGCCGACGACGACAAGGAGCGCATCCGGCGTCCATGCGCGAATTTTTGGCAGCGCGCGAATCGCCCGATCGACGCGCTTCCACGTGGCAAGCCGCGATGCCGTGATCATCACGAATGCCCCGTCCGGAAGCGCGAGTTCGCGGCGCGTAACGGTGCGCTGCTCCGGCCTGGGCGGGCGTAGGCGCTCCAGGTCGAGGCCGTTGCGCCAGAACCGCACCCGCCCCTTCGACGCCGGGTTCAGCCGTGCCAGCACATCGTCACCCTGCGTCCCGTCGTTCGTCATGATGTACAGGTCAGCGGGCGTCTTCAGCGCGAGCGCTTCTTCGTATCGCCGGTAGTAGAGCATGCGATCGGAGAGGGCAGGATGCATCACCGTGCCCTGATAGCGCGCCACAAGCGGCAACCGGAGACCGCGGCGCCGCAGCAGGCGTACGGCGAGCACCGCGTGCGCTTCGTACGCGTAGAGAACGTCGTACGGCTGCAAGGCTGACCGGATCAGGCGCTCGGCATGGTTCGCCGCCAGCCATGGGAACGCCGCAGCGAAGCGGACCTTCTGATCGAGCTTCGCCAGGGCGTTGGGGAGCGACGGCAGCGGCAGGTCGCGCAGGCTGGGCATGTGAAAGGTATGAAACGTGACATTCGGGATGTCCGGGCGCGTCTCTGGCGCCTCGCCCTGGGCGCTACGGCCTCGATAGAAGTGGTTGGCGCCGATATCGGGCAGAACCGCGTCCACGTGGTGCCCCGCCTCGCCATAGGCGCGCAGCGTGCGTTCGAGGGTCGGCGCGCCCTTCCCCTGGTCCAGCGACCAGACGTCGAGCGCGCAGATCAGCAGTACGCGCATGGTGGGTGTTCGCGCGCGCTTTGCAGGATCGCGCCCGGCGTGGCGCTGGTCATCGCGCGGACGAGCCGGTGCGACGCTCGGCCTCGCGCCGAAGGCCTGCGGGCGCGCTATCGAGGGAGCCGGTCACGGATGTGCGGCGGCGCATCGCGTAGTCCAGAAGCAGGGCGCCGATGGTCCCGGCCAGCAGGCCGATCGCGACCGCCGCGCCGAGCCGTCCGCGCGTCGAACCGATGCCGGCGCTCTGCACGTGCGGCGCGACGACCGTGAACACCTGCGCCTTCATCGTCGTTGCCACCACTTCGTACGACTGCGCCAGCTTCGACGCCGTCTCGTAGTTCTCCTCGGCGGCCTTGAGTTGCTGCTGCACCACAACATCGTCCGGCCCGCGGCCCGCGGCCAGCGCTGCCTCACGAAGCTTCGTGCTCGCCTCGTCGAGCTGGCGGGTGTAGGGCTGCACGAGCGCACGCTCGATGTCTGGCGTCTGGCGCGCTGCCGCCGCAGCGAATTCGGCCTGCCAGGCCCGGGCGATGGCGAGTGCGTTTGTGCCCGTCACCTTGAGGTCGATCTCCGGCCTGTTGAAGCGCGCCTCCGCCGTCATCCGCGGCTTGAGTTGCTCCGCCGGAACGCCTGCCTGCTGCGCGAGCGGCGCCACAATCGCGTCGCTCGTGGCGAGCCGGGCATAATCGAACGGCCCAGGTAGTACGGCGGGGCCAAAGAGCGGCGGTAGCGCGTCGACAACGACGTTCGCCCGAAAACGCGCTTCGTCCGAAGGTGAGGCGAACGCGCCAAGCGCAAGGGCGGCCGCGACGGCGACGGCCAACGCGACGAAAGGAAGCCAGAAATAGCGCCGTATGGCGGCGAGGTCGGGCGCGAGCCCCGCTGCGGGCGGGAGATCTCGGGTGTGTGTCACGCCGCGAGTGTATGGCGATGCGCGCAGGCGGGGCAAGCGGAGCCACGAGCAGCGCTGAAAAGAGGCCATCCAAACCGGAGCGCGGCCCCTCAGCCCGCGTCGGGCGGGTTCAAGAAGTCGCTACGTGGTGCGATCATGATCGTCAGGCGGAATCACGTTCACCCGGCCGCGGCGGCGCTCCACCTCGCGGCGCACCATGCGCTCTTCCACTTCGCGGCCCCACAGCATGGGGGAGACGAACGCGCCAATGAACTGCAACAGCAGGAGGCCGCCCCAGATGCCCGCTACCCAGGCCACCCACCAGTAGTCGCTGGTGAACCAGTTCAGCAGCGCCAGCCCGCCGACAACGATGGCGAACGTCACAATGTGCCGATAGAAGTCGAGCCGCTGGCGGACGCGCTGCCGGATGCGGCGGATCTCGCCATCGCCGCCATCGCGGTCGCGGTAACGGCCGGAGCCGATGCGCAGGCCGCCCCACGGTCCGTTGATGTCGATGCCTTCGAATTCGTCGCCGTCGTCCGTCATCACGCACCTCCAGCGCGTCCAGCATAGCGCCGGGGTGCGCATCGCAGCGAGGCGTCCGGATTGCGATTTCAGCAGGAGGCGGCGAGCGCGCGAGAGAGGGCCGATCGCTCCGCCTGGTCGGCGTTCGCTCGCTCGCAGGCGGTCTGCACAAGCACGGCCACGGCAGTGCGGCAAGAGGGGTCGCCACGGTCGGCCGATGACCTCGTGGGCGTTTGCGACAGATCTCTCAAACCGCGGTGGCAGGTACACGGCGGATCGGCCGTCCCTATGCGGTGGTGGGCCGTCTTTTCACCTTGGTAGCGCGGATATGTGTCCGAATACCAGAGTTCGTACGTCACGTTAAGGTCGCACCCAATCGGTGAGCCGCCGCCGGCCGGGTAGCGCGTCAGCACACGGTTGGGTAGAATCGCCACCGGCCCACCCGAAGGAGCAGATTTGTGGCTGAGTTCATACGCGTTGCCAGGCTGTCCGAGATCCCGTCCGGGACGGTGAAGGGCGTGAAGGCCAAGGGCAAGGAGCTGCTTGTCGCCAACATTGATGGCGCCGCGTACGCCATCAGCGATCGATGCACCCACCTCCGCGGCCACCTCCACAACGGCCAACTCGATGGCACGGTCATCGAATGCCCGCTGCACGGCGCCAGGTTCGACGTGACCGACGGCGGCATCTGCGGCTGGGTGACGCACCCTGTCGCGTACAAACTGCTGATGGACGCAACGTTCCCTGGCTTCATGAAGCGCGGCGTCGGCTCCTATCCCACCCGCGTCGAGGGCGACGACATCTACGTCGAGGTGTAACGGAGGGGCGCTGCGCGCCGGCGGTCAGCGTGTCAGCACTCAGCTAGTCAGCCCTCAGCTGGCGGCGTTTCGCTCTTAGCGTCGTACGCCAGAACAAGCCGCGTAGCTTTTGCCGCGCCGAATCGCTCGGCTGACACCAAGAACCCGCGCAACAAGATCGGTAGCCTGTCTTCCTGAGCGAAGCGAAGGATCTCGTTTGCGGTGAGCGTGCTTCCCGGTTGGCTGCCGACGCCGGAACGGCCGACGCGCCGCGTTGGCCCGCGTTCCTGCGTTCCTGCTAGCCCGAGCATCCCGGCGCAGCTAAAGCTACGCGGCTACTGTTCTGGTTGCGGCGACCAATCGCGTGAGCAACTGAGCGGCTGACGGGCTGACCGCTGACCGCTGACAAGCTGACCGCTACGCCCGCTTCCGCGGCATCTTGCGAAAACGCAGCTTCACCAGCTGACTTGCCATCTTGATGATGTCCTGCGGAAACCGCACGCGCGTGTCCGGGTCTTCGACCCAGCGGACGGGCACTTCCTTCAGCTTCCAACCGCCCTTCTCCGCCATGATCAGCAGCTCGGTGTCAAAGAACCACTCTCCATCCCGCACATGCGGCAGCAGCTGCTGCGCCGCGTCGTGCGTCATCGCCTTGAAGCCGCATTGCGCGTCGGCGAAGCGCGTCCAGAACAGCAGCTTGATGAAGGCGATGTAGCCGCGCGAATTGATCTCGCGCTTCAGCGAGCGCTCGATGTCGCTGCCGCGCGACACGCGCGAACCGTACGCGACGTCGTAGCCCTCCTCGAGCACGCCGGCGAGCAGCGGTGTGATCATCGCGACATCGGTCGAGAGGTCGACGTCCATGTAGCACATCGCATCGGCCGGGCTCTCCAGCCAGGCGCGGTTCAGCGCCCGCCCCCGCCCCTTGCGGTCGAGATGCAGGACGCCGACGCCGTCAGGGTCCTCCGCCGCAAGGCGCCGCGCGACCTCAAGCGTACCGTCGGTAGACGCGTTGTCAGCGACGACGATACGCCAACGATAGGCGGAGAGGTGCTCACCGCACCACGTGGCCAGCTTCTCGACGCTCGCCGCCAGCGTCCGCTCTTCGTTGTAACACGGGATGACGAGGTCGACGGATTTCATGTCGGTTGTAGGTTATAGGTTGTAGGTTGTAGCGCGATAGGGACGATCCGCGCCCCACCAAGCCTCAAGCTGATCCGTTCCGAGTACCGGTGGAGTTGGTGTCACGCGCCGTATTCGGGCAGGAACGTCGAGCCACAATGCGGGCATTCGACCTCCAGATCCATCGCTAGCATCGCGTCTCCGAGTGCGTGATATCCGTGGACTGCCGCTGATGCAGCCAAGAGCGTGCGATAGTCCGCCTCGCCCATGGTGTGGCTCGTGAGTAAGGCTAAGATCGCGCCACCGGCGACGATCAGTGCTTCGTGGTAAGGCTTCTCGAGATCGGGCGGCATCGCCGCCGCCGTGTCGCGAACCCTGCCGAGCTCAATGCACGCGACCAGGGAGAATATTTCGATTTGTGATCTCGGTTCAGCTTCGAGTGCGATCTGGACAAGGTGCGCGACCGCCCCAAACGAAGCCGTGTACACGGTGTCCTGGTGACAGAGCCCGCTCCAAAGGGAGAACCAGGGCTCCGAGTCGTAACGCTTGGACGGTCGGGCGGTGCGGAGCTTCTTGAGCAAGTCGGGTACCCCGGTAGCCGGGCCGTAGGCGTCGGAAAGGTCTGCCCACCGTGGACTGTCCAATTCGATGAAAGTCACTGGATGCCTCTCGATGCGAAGTTTGGATACCGGAGAGGGCGCCCGCGGGCGCCCTCTCGAAACTACGAACTGTGAACTGCAAACTCCCTAGTAGTCCATCGGCGGCGGCGCGGGGGCCATGCTCGGCGCTTCTGGGATCTCCGTCACCAGCGTCTCCGTCGTCAGCACCATCGCGGCGATGCTGGCGGCATTCTCCAGCGCGGAGCGCGTCACCTTCGCCGGGTCGATGATGCCGGCCTTCAGCAGGTCGACGTACTTGTCGTTGCGGGCGTCGTAGCCGTACATCTTGCCCTTGCCGTTGCGGATGTTCTCCACAACGACGGATCCTTCCTGGCCCGCATTCTCCGCGATGATCCGGACCGGCTCCTCGAGCGCGCGCTCCAGGATGGCCGCTCCCGTGCGCTCGTCGCCGCTGAGCTTCGCCTTCGCCAGCACGACCGCGGGAATGGCGCGCAGCAGCGCAACGCCGCCGCCGGGCACGATGCCCTCTTCGACGGCCGCGCGCGTCGCAGAGAGCGCGTCCTCGACACGGAGCTTCTTCTCTTTCAGCTCGACCTCGGTCGCAGCGCCGACCTTGATCACCGCGACGCCGCCGGCGAGCTTCGCGAGCCGCTCCTGCAGCTTCTCGCGGTCGAACTCCGAGGTCGCTTCGTCGGTCTGCGCCTTGATCTGCTTGATGCGACCCTGGATCGCCTTGTCGGTGCCGTAGCCTTCGATAATCGTCGTCTCGTCCTTTGTCGACGTGACGCGGCGGGCGCGGCCGAGGTCGCTGACCGTGGCGTTCTCCAGCTTGACGCCCATCTCCTCGGTGACAAACGAGCCGCCCGTGAGGATGGCGATGTCTTCGAGCATCGCCTTGCGGCGGTCGCCGAAGCCCGGCGCCTTGACGACGAGCGCGTTAATCGTCCCGCGCAGCTTGTTGACGACCAGCGTCGCGAGGGCTTCGCCGTCGCAGTCGTCGCAGATGATGACGAAGTTTTTCGTCACCTGCAGCACCTTTTCGAGCACCGGCAGGATGTCGCCGACGGCCGACACTTTCTTGTCGGTGATCAGGATGTACGGCTCGTCCAACGACGCTTCCATGCGGTCGGCGTTGGTGACGAAGTACGGTGACACGTAGCCGCGGTCGATCGACATGCCCTCGACGAACTCGGTCTCGAACTTCAGCCCCTTCGACTCTTCGACGGTGATGACGCCGTCCTTGCCGACCTTCTCCATCACCTCGGCGATCATCGTGCCGACCTCGTCGTCGCCGGCGGAGATCGTCGCGATCTGGGCGATCTGCTCGCGTCCCGCGACGGGCGATGCCAGCTCGCGCAGTGACTTCAGCACGGCCTGCACGCCGATCTCGAGGCCCTTCTTGAGGGCCATCGGGTTGGCGCCGGCGGCGACGTTCTTCATGCCTTCGCGCACCATCGCCTGGCCCAGCACGGTCGCCGTCGTCGTGCCGTCGCCGGCCACGTCGTTGGTCTTGGTGGCGATCTCCTTGGCGAGCTGTGCGCCCATGTTTTCGAACGGATCGCGCAGCTCGATCTCTTTCGCGATCGACACGCCGTCGTTGACGACGGCCGGCGGACCGAACTTCTTGTCCAGCACGACGTTGCGGCCGCGCGGTCCCAGCGTCACTTTCAGCGCGTCGGCGAGCTGATCCACGCCGGCTTTGAGCGAGCGCCGCGCCTCTTCATCGAATACCAGTTGCTTGGCCATGTATCGGTCTCCTGGTGAGTTGTGATTGGTGACTGGTGGTGGCCAGTCGCCATCACCGAGTCGTGATTTCGTTTCTTCGCGTCGATCGGCTTCTGAGCACGGCCGCAGCAATCGTCACCAATCACCAGCGACCAGCCACCAGGCGACCATTACTCGACCTTCGCGAGGACGTCCTTTTCGGCGAGGACGATCAGTTCTTCCTGGTCGATCTTCACTTCCTGGCCGGTGTACTTCGCGTACAGCACGCGGTCGCCCACCTTGACGTCCATCTGGACGCGCTTGCCGTTGTCATCAAGACGCCCCGGGCCCGCGGCGATGACCTTGCCCTGCTGGGGCTTCTCCTTCGCCGTGTCCGGGATGACGATGCCGCTCGCCAGCACTTCCTCCTGGACGACGGGGCGGATGACGATGCGGTCGTGCAGCGGCACAAGCTTCGTCGACGGCGCCTTCGACGCCTTCGGCGCCTTGGCCTTCGAAGCGCCGTTCCTGGATATGGGCCTGGACTTGATCGCAGCCTTAGCCAACTGTCTTCCTCCTGTTGGAAATTGATTCCGAATCTGAAGTTGGTGTCACCTTAGCACTCGTCACGGGAGAGTGCTAGCTGATGATACGACAGGCCGTGTGGGTGTGCAAGGAGTTCATAGTGGGGTAGTTGGCAGTTCGTAGTTCGCAGTTTCGGGGTTCACCGTTCCGGAGGGCGTGAGAAGTAGCTTGTCATGCAGAGCGATGCGAAGCATCTTGTCCGAAATGCCCCGCATCCTTCGCAAACGCTCACGCCCCCATTGCAGGTGTACACGCTTCCGTGTACGATGCGCACGATGGCGAAGAGGCGGCGGCCGTTGTGGGATGCGACCTCGGTGCGCGGGCTGCGGCGGCATCTGGCGCTGACACAGGATCAGCTCGCTGACGAACTCGGTGTGCGGCAGCAGACCGTCAGCGAGTGGGAGACCGGCGCCTACGAGCCACGCGGGGCCAGCACGCGCCTGCTCTCAATCATCGCCGACAAGGCGGACTACGCGTACGACGCTGGTGAGCCGTGAGCGCCGCAACGCTCATCATCGCGGACGAGCGCGCGCACTACGATGTCGGCGCGATCACGCCGAACGAAGAACACGCATCCTCGAAGCTCCAACATCCAACTTCCAACATCCAACATCCAGCCGCGCCCCCAGCATCGGACCTCCGACTAACACCACGACTGACCGAGGCGCAACTCACCTCGCTCTGGCGAGGGCGGCGCTTTCCGGACGGCGCGCTCGTCACGCGCTCCGGCGTGCCGGTGCGCGTCATCTTCCAGGGACGCGCGGGGCGCGGCCCCGGGCCGGACTTTCGCGGCGCCGTGATCGCCGGCCCGTCCGGCGTTCCGCTGCGCGGCGATGTCGAGCTGCACGTGCGCGCCTCCCACTTTCGCGCCCACGGACATCACACCGACGGGGCGTATCGCAACGTCGTGCTGCACGTCGTCTTCGAGGACGACGGCGGCGCGGACACGGCGCTGCCCGGTGGTGGCTCGGCGCCGGTGATCGCGCTGGCGCCGTGGGTCGCGCGGCGCGCCGGCGAACTGCAGCGCTGGCTGGAGCGGCCGCTGCTCTGGCGCGAGCCCTGCCACGACGCCGTGATGCGCATGGGCGCCGGCGGCGTCGGGACAGCGCTCGACGCGGAGGGCGACCGCCGCTTCGATGCGAAGGTCGCGCGGATGCGGGAATCCGTGCGCGCTTCCGGCGTCGAGGCGGCGCTCTACGAGGGGCTGCTGGAAGCGCTCGGCTACGGCGGCAACGCGCCGCAGATGCTGGCGCTGGCGCGGCTGCTGCCCTGGGCGCGCCTGCGCGATCGCGCGGGAGGGCAGCCGCTCGACGGCGAGGCGCTGCTGCTCGGTTCGGCGGGACTGCTGCCATCGCAGCGTGGTCATCGTGGCCCGCTCGAACCGCACGTCGACGCGCTCGAGGCTGCGTTCGCGCGGGCGCGGCTGCCGTCGCTGCCACCCGGCACGTGGAAGCTCTGGGGCGTGCGGCCCGAGAACGCGCCCGCGCGACGCATCGCCGCTGCCGCCGCGCTGCTCCAACGCCTCGGCGATCCGGCGGCGCTGCTTGCGATCGTTGACGCAGCGACGGTCAACGAGGCGATTGCGCCGCTGCTGATTTCGGCGAGCGGCTACTGGCTGACGCATCACGAAGTCTGCGTGGGGGCATGCCGGTTGCCGCCCGCATTCGTGGGACGCTCGCGAGCGCTGGAGGTCATCATCAACGTCGTGCTGCCGGCCGCCTCAGCGTCGGGCGACCCGGCGCTAGACGCGAGAGCGCGCGCTCTCTACGCCCGGCTGCCGCGGCCGGCGGTCTACGGGGCGACGAAGTTCATCGAGGCGGCCCTCGCCTCGGAAGGCATCCGCGTGCCCGTGAACGCGCGTCGCGCGCAGGGGCTGCTGGAGCTGCAGCGCAACTGGTGCACGCAGAACGGATGTGGCCGTTGCCCGCTGAGCTAGTCAGTCAGCCAGTCAGCCAGTCAGCCAGTCAGCTAGTCAGCTAGTCAGCGATCAGCTAGTCGGGCCGGGAAGCCAACGGGGTCAGGCACGCGTAACCTGATGGTGGCGAAACGCATCCGGCCAGCTGACTAGCTGAAATGCCGACGAGCTGACAAGCTGACCCGCTACGACGCAAACCGCATCCCCGGCTGCGGGTCGAGGTCCCAGCCGGCGGCGAGATCGGCGAATCGATAGTGCGCGCAGGCGGCGATCATCGCGCCGTTGTCGGTGCACAGCACGGGCGGCGGCACGTGGACGGGCAGCGGCGAACGCTCGATCAGCATCTCGCGAAGCGGGCCGTTGGCGGCGACGCCGCCGGAGAGGAGGATGCTCCGCGCGCCTTCGCGCAACGCCGCCTGCACCGTCTTCTTCGTCAGCACGTCGATGACGGATGTCTGGAACGCCGACGCGATCTCCGCCGTCTCCGGCACCGGTAGCGGCGCTGCGGCATCCGGCCGCCTGCCGGATTCGCCGCGCACGATGTGCAGCACCGCCGTCTTCAACCCGCTGAACGAAAAGTCGTCGCTGCCCTTCAGCCAGGCGCGAGGCAACCGCAGCCGTGGCTTCGCGACGGCACGCGCGGCGCGCTCGACGGCGGGGCCGCCGGGGAAGCCGAGACCAAGCAGCCGGCCGACCTTATCGAACGCCTCGCCGGCTGCGTCGTCGCGCGTGCGGCCGAGCCGCTGGTAACGGCCGTGATCGCGCATGAGGATCAGGTCCGTGTGGCCGCCCGAGACGATCAGGCCGAGCGCAGGGAGTTCCGGCACGCGATAGCCGCGGCCTTCAACCTCCAGCCAGTTGGCGTAGAGGTGCGCTTCGAGGTGGTTGACGCCGAGCAGCGGCAGGTCGTGCGCGTAGGCCAGCGCCTTCGCCGTGTTGACGCCGACGAGCAGCGCGCCCGCCAGCCCCGGCCCGGCGGTGACGGCGACGCCCGCCAGATCGCGCCATGCGACGCCTGCTTCAGCCAGCGCCGCATCGATGACCTGCAGGATCACTTCGAGATGATGACGCGATGCCACCTCCGGTACGACGCCGCCGTACGGCGCGTGCAGGTGGAACTGCGACGCAATGACGTTCGAACGCAGCCATCGGCCGTCTTCGACGACGGCGGCGGCGGTCTCGTCGCACGACGTCTCGATGCCGAGGATGAGGCTTCCAGTCATGTGCGATCCACGAAGAGCACGAAGCTCACGAAGTGAAGAAGGCTGCGTTAAGAACGAGTGGCCATGACCTGCGGCCCGAACGTCTCGACGTGAAATCGGATTGCCGAGCGGCAGTCCGCGAGCGCTTCCTCGAAGGTGTCGCCCTCGCCTACGACCGCGCCTTCGATTCCTAGCGGGTACGCGATGTAGGTGTCGGGATGCTTCTCGACGACGATCGGAATGGCATCCAGTCTCGACTCTTCGATCATGGGGCCATCATACCTGAATCGTTACGTCGCCGGCCGTCGAGTCATGTGTGGTGCGGACGATTGCCGTACTACCGGCGGACAGGTCTGAAGACCTGTCCCTACACCCAACACAACCCTTCGTGCTCTTCGTGGATCGTGCCCGCTACACCGGAAGCGGCAGGTCGATCTTGTGGCGGCGGAGTTCGCCGGCGATGCGCGCGGCCGACGCCTCGTCGGGCTCGCAAAGCGGGAGGCGGTAGCCGCCGACTTCGAAGCCGAGTTGATTGAGCGCGTATTTCACGGGGATCGGGCTGGTGGTGCAGAAGAGCGCATCGATGAGCGGCAGCAGGCGGCGCTGGATCGCGGCGGCATCGGCGCCGCGGCCGGCGAGCTGATGCGCGACCATCTCGCTGATCTGGCGGCCGACGAGGTGCGTCGCGACACTGATCACGCCCCAACCGCCGAGGGCGACGATGCCGAACGTGTCTTCGTCGTTGCCCGACCAGATCTTGAAGCCGGGCGCCGCGCCTTCGATGATCGCGGCGATCTGCGCCATGTCGCCGCTCGACTCCTTGACGCCTACGATGTTGCCGATGCGGGAGAGCCGTATCGTCGTGTCGGCCGTCATGTTGACGGCGGTGCGGCCGGGGATGTTGTAGGGGATGCACGGCAGCGTCACCGCGTCGGCGATAGAGGCGAAGTGGCGGTACATGCCTTCCTGTGTCGGCTTGTTGTAGTAGGGCACGGTCGCCAGCAGCGCATCGACGCCGGTGCGCGCGGCCTCGCGGCTGAACTCGACGCTGTCGGCGGTGCAGTTGTCGCCAGCGCCGGCGATGACGGGCGCGCGGTCGCCGACGGCGACCTTCACGTCCGACCAGAGGCGCATCTTCTCGGGCATCGACAGCGTCGGCGCTTCGCCGGTGGTGCCCGTGACGACGAGTCCCTCGGAGCCGGAATCGAGCAGGGCGATGGCGAGGCGCTTCGCCTGGGCGTAGTCGACGGCGCCGTCCGGGGTGAACGGCGTCAGCATGGCGGTGAGGACGCGTCCGAGTTCGAGGGTGCTCATGGCCGGACCTTTGATTGCATTTGAATTTTCGTGAATCGGTGTTTCGGAGCCGAGGACGCGTTTGTTATGGATGGTCTGTATTCAGGATGATACCCAACTCGGGCGGGCGTAGGATCGATCTTTGATTGCATTTGATTGGCTTTCTGGGCGGGTTTTGCGGCCTTGTTCGAGAGGGTTTCGGTGCGATCCGGGCGTTGCGGGTGATGGTCATTGTGGACGAAATTGCGGCGATCTCCAACACCGGTATTGCAGCCCGCAGGCGGATGTTCGTGCCGAGTCGCAGTGGATTCGCCGCACCGGGCACGCCACCGCGTGCCCCGACAGCGAACGTTAGCGCCAAATCGGGTGGATTCGCCGCACCGGGCACGCCACCGCGTGCCCCTACGACGGATGCCAGTCCCCAGGTCCGTGGCGGTTGCGCCCGGTCGTGGGCGGACACACAGGTCCGCCCCTACAACGTGCGTAGGTTCCAGGTTCCAGGTTCTAGGTTCTGGACCGCCGCGTTTACACGAGCTTGCGGGCGATCATCTCTTCGGCGATCTGGATGGCGTTGAGGGCCGCGCCTTTGCGGATGTTGTCGCAGGAGATCCACATGGCGATGCCGTTCGGGTCGGACATGTCCTCGCGGATGCGGCCGACGTAGACGGGGTCTTTGCCGGCAGCGGTGCGCGGCATCGGGTAGAGGCTGACCGACGGGTCGTCCTGCACGACGACGCCGGGCGCTTCGGCCAGCACTTCGCGCACGTAGTCTGCCCTCATCGGCTTTTCGAACTGGGCGTGGACGGCGAGGCTGTGGCTCATGAAGACGGGCACGCGGACGCACGTCGCCGACAGCGGCAGATCGGGCTCGTGCATGATCTTGCGCGTCTCCGCCGTCATCTTCCACTCCTCCTTCGTGTAGCCGCTGTCCATGAAGGTGTCGACCTGCGGCAGCACGTTGAAGGCGATCTCGTGCGGGTAGACGTGCGGCACGCTGGCGTTGCCGGCGGCCCAGGCGCGCGACTGCTCGTCGAGCTCGGCGACGGCGGCGGTGCCTGTGCCAGAGACGGCCTGGTACGTATCGGTGACGATGCGCGTGACGCGATTGAGCTTGTGCAGCGGCCAGAGACAGAGCACGAGCGGCGTCGTCGAGCAGTTCGGGATCGCGAGGATGCCCTTGTGAGCTTCGACGTCCTGCGGGTTGACCTCGGTCGCTACGAGCGGCACATCCGGATCCTGCCGCCAGACGCTCGAGTCGTCGATGACGATGGCGCCGGCGTCGCGGGCGATCGGCGCGTACTCGCGCGACGCCGCGCCCGACGCCGAGATGAAGACGAAGTCCGCGCCCTTGAACGAGTCCGGCGTCGTCGTCTCGACGGTGATGAGCCCTTCCCCGAAGGGAATCTGCTTGCCGGCAGAGCGCTCCGTCGCCAGCAGCCGCAGGCTCCCGACGGGAAAGCGGCGCTCAGCGGCGATCTTGAGGAACTCGAGCCCCACGACCCCGGTAGCGCCGACGACGGCGACGTTGTACTGCTTGCCCTGCGCTGACATCCCGCTCCTACTCTCTGATTCGGCGCTGTGATGGTGCATGATACGCGGTGGCGGGGAGGGGGTGCCACTTCGGGGGAGTGACCCTGCCCCGGTTTTCCGGACTGCTTGCTTCTTGGATCATCATGCCGCATCGACGGCGGCGGTGTACAGCCGCTCGTACTCGACAGGACTCCGATCGTTGATCGAGGTGTGACGGCGGCGCGGGTTGTACCACGCCTCGATCCACTCGAAGA
>CAYWOO010000026.1:0-4424 GCA_964458665.1 uncultured Dehalococcoidia bacterium | reverse complement strand
TCGATCTTGGTGCCGACATTTTCCGGCCGACGTGGTCATCCCACGCTCTTTCGCTGGTCATTCGCAGCGGGTGTCGAACAACTGCCACACGACGTCGGTTTGAACGTGTTATTGCGTTCGTCGCCTGAACTTGTCACGGATTGGCTGACGGAGCATGCATCAATTCTCGCCGATTTGGACACGCCGGATGATTACGCGCGGTGGCAAACTTGGCAGCGGGGTCAGGACCAATCAGCGCGCGACAATTGCCTTAGGGAGTGAATTCTCCATAATGGCCGCTCAGTCGAGGACCGATCGCAACGCTCCTCGACCTTGATCGTTGGCTTCGTCGCAATTCTGAAGGGACGGAGCAAAAGTCATCGAGTGGGCGCGGTTGCCTTCGAAAGGTCTCAGGATGAGAGAGGTCGTGACGTTGATCCTGGCGGGAGGCAAGGGAGATCGTCTGCTGCCGCTGACGCGCGAACGAGCCAAGCCGGCGGTGCCGTACGGCGGGTGCTACCGTATTCTCGACTTCTCGCTCTCCAACTGCATTAACAGCGAACTAAGACGCATTCTGGTTCTGACTCAGTACAAGGCGGCGAGCCTCGACCGGCATATCAACATGGCGTGGCGATTCCTGTGCCGTGAGCTGGACGAGTTCATCGACGTGCTGCCGCCACAACAACGGCTCAATGACGAGTGGTACTCCGGCACCGCGAACGCCGTCTATCAAAACATCTACACGCTCGAAAAGACGCAGCCCAAGTACGTGCTGATTCTCTCGGGAGATCACATCTACAAGATGGATTACTCCGAGATGATTCGCGATCACATCGCTTCGGAAGCGGACCTGACGATCGGCTGCATCCCCGTCGAGCTGCAATACGGTCCGCAGTTCGGTGCGCTGCAAATTGACGGCGATCGTCGAGTGATCAGCTTTCGCGAGAAGCCCGCTGCCCCGGATCCCATCCCCGGTGATCCGACTCGCTTTCTGGCCTCGATGGGAATCTACGTCTTCAACGCCAAGGTTCTGTTCGATCAGCTCTGCCGCGACGCGACCGTCGCCACCAGCTCACACGACTTCGGCAAGGACTTAATTCCGGCGCTGGCCAAGACGCGACACGTCCGGGCGTTTCCATTTCGCGATCGGGATACCAATCACGCTCAATACTGGCGCGATGTCGGCACGCTCGATGCGTACTACGCCTCGAATATGGATTTGATCGCGGTGCAACCGCAATTTAATTTGTACGACGCCTCGTGGCCGATCCGCACGTATCACCCTCCGCAGCCGCCGGCGAAGTTCGTGTTCGCCGATTTGCACGAGAAAACACCGCGCGCCGGCATGGCGCTCGACAGCATCGTCAGCCAAGGGTGCATCATTTCGGGAGGGCGAGTGGAGCGTTCGATTTTGTCGCCGATGGTGCGGATCAATAGTTGGGCCGACGTGCGCGAGTCCATTCTATTCACCGGCGTGAACATCGGCCGGCACGCGAAGATTCGCCGAGCGATCATCGACAAAGGCGTGCAAGTCCCCGAGGGCATGCAGATCGGCTACGACTTGGCGTTGGACCGCAAGCGCGGCTTCACCGTGACCGAATCCGGGATCGTGGTTCTCGCGAAATCGGATGATGACTCGTCGGTTCCGAGCGACTTGGATTGAACGGCAACGAATTACCGTCACGCTCTTTCGCGGAGTCACTGCATGTCCGACGCACCGGTCCCGTACGAACGGAGTCACGAACTGATTGGCCGCGGTGAGAGCCAATTGCTCGTCATCGACGTGCAGGAAAAGCTGCTGCCGGCGATTCCGGTGCGTGAGCAACTCATCGCGAACTGCCGCAAGCTGATCGAGGCGGCGAAGCTGTTCGGCGTGCCGGTCTCGGCGACCGAGCAGTATCCGAAGGGACTCGGCCCGACGGTGCCGGAGCTGCGCGAGTTGGTCGACGGCCTAGCGATTCCCGACAAAGTCTGCTTTAGCGCGGCCGAGTGCTTAGGCTGGGGCATGGCGGCTGAGCAAGCAGATGGTCGATTTCAAATCGTCGTGGCGGGGATGGAGGCTCACGTCTGCGTGCTGCAGACGGTGCTCGATCTGCTGGCGTGCGGTTATCAAGTGTTCGTTGCCGCGGACGCCGTTGCCAGCCGAGACAAACTCGACTGGAAATTCGCCCTCCGCCGTCTTTCGGCCAGCGGAGCAATCATCACGACGACCGAATCCGTGATGTTCGAATGGTGCGCCGCGGCTGGCTCGCCGGAGTTCAAGCAACTCAGCAATCTCGTCAAGGGTTCGTAGTCCCGGCTTCAGCCGGTGCCATGATAAGCGCGGAATTACTCAAGCGGATCGACGTCCCGCTGAGCCACGTGTCGAATCGCATAAATCACGACAGAGCTTGGCCGGACGACGAACAGGACTCGATGAGTTTTTCTCCGACCGACGCCGTAGGGCATCTCACGCAGCGGGTACGGAAATGTCTCGCTTTCACGAGCCAACGGAAAGCGATCCGGTTGCTCGCTCAGCCCTCGAATCGCATCTCGGAGTCCGCGATACCAGCGGGTGACGGCGTGAGCCGCATGATCTTGATACCAATGGTAGGCCGCATCGAGTTGATTCGCGGCTCGATCTGTGAGCAGCACTCGGTATTTCATGGCGTTTCCGAGAGCTTGTACTTCGCTTCGATCTCACGAAAGACCTCTTCCGCGTCACGAACCCGCCCGGCCGCTTCGTCCGCGGCGCTCTGCTCAAGGTCAGCAATGGTTTGGTCATGTTCGGCTAGTTGTCGCAACGCCTCGACCAGCACCTCCTCGCGCGAGCGATACTTGCCCGTCGCCAATCGTTCTTGGACGAGTTCATCAATTACGGGAGAAAGTATGTTTGCATTCATGGAGCACCTCCGAATTTCAGTAGGAGTCTATTCACAAGACTGGACGGTCGTCAAAACGAAGGCCACCGACGCCGTCGCCAGCCGAGCCAAACTCGACTGGAAAATCGCCCTCCCCCGCCTGGCCGCCAGCGGAGCGATCATCACCACGACCGAATCTGTGATGTTCGAATGGTGTGCCGCCGCTGGTTCGTCGGAGTTCAAGCAACTCAGCCGATTGGTCAAAGGTGAGTAGGACCAACTTCAACACACGCGGCCCGGCGATCACTTGCGATTCTTTTTTCCGGCCGAAAGGATTTCGTCCACAACTGGAGTGAACTTCGTCATCCTTTCAAAATGATCGATCATGCAGCGGATGAAGTCACGACCGCCACACCTCGTCGAGCACCTCATCGAAAATCTGGACGAACTTGGTCCTTACGGCCTTTGCCGCATCTTCGAGAGCTCGCACGTCACTCCATTTTCGAATCAGAAAACTTTCCGGTTCGTTGAACGTCGTCATCAGTTCCCTCCTCTATTTTTTCGCTTTCCACAACGCTCAGTTCCTTGACAACCTTGGAGTAATGGTCTGCAAATAGCCTGACTTGAGGTGGCTTCGCCTCGACTGCAAATCTCTCAAAAACATTTGCAACTCGACTCCATCGGACAGGCAGAAAACGCTCGCTATTTGGAGACATCCCATCGACTGTCAGAAATACCCCGTGGCAGGCTTCTGGCTGCACTCCCAACTCCTTTCGGCGTGCCTCCAAGTCTTTCGACTCACGATGTGTCTGGTTGTCGCCTTCCGTTGAACTGATTTTGTTTTCGATGTGGATCACAAACTTCCCGCGTGCCGCGATCTCAATGTCAACGATTGACTCGTCGCCGACAACTTCGCGTCGAACCCAATAGCTTGGTTCTTCAGCGTAAGCGAGAATTTGGCCTGCCGCACCTTTTCGCAGGTCCGGTTCGAGTTCTTTCAGCAACAATCGAAAGCCGAGACTCCCTTGGGCATGGGTTCCATGCTCAATCCGGTGATCGAGAAGCCAAGCGAGCATGTTCGAGTGACTCAGTTCATCGCCTTCGATTCCGATAACCCGGAACAGATTGAAGTCATCAGCAGAGTCTCGCTGGGATTCTGCCCATTTCCGACGTTCTGCGAGAAAGTCTTGTAGGACCGAACTGTATCTCGCTGTCTCGTCGCGGCGGTGCGTTGCATATCCCGAAATCAACGACTTGAACCGCTGCGTCAATTCATTGTCTGGGACGTCATTCTGCATCGGTTCGTCCGCCATTTTTAGGCTCGTCACTTCAATTGGCGGAAACGGGTTCTCTAACTCGGCCGCACGCGCAGCGCGCGGTCGAACCAGTCGCGGATAGAAACGCGGAAGCCGGGGAGCACGTCCTCGCCGTCGAGTTCGTCGTTCTCGCTTTTCGTGACGAAGATCTCCGGCGAGCGATAAACCCGCACTGTGCGCGTCGGCGGATCGACGTACCACACCAGTTTGACGCCCGCGTCAAAGTAGTCGCGCAGCTTGCGGGCCATCTCGGCTTTGGTGTTGCTCTCACTGATGACTTCCACGGCGA
>CAYWOO010000025.1:0-27472 GCA_964458665.1 uncultured Dehalococcoidia bacterium | reverse complement strand
GAAAGCCCCGCCTTGATCGCCTCGTAATCCATCAAAACTCCTCGTCAGTCGTCAGTCGTCAGTCGTCAGTCCGGCGGTCCGTCCGTACTCCACGCCGCACTCCGAGACGCTCCTCCTCTCCCCCTGTGGGAGAGGAGGTGGCCGAAGGCCGGAGGTGAGGGCCGTCGTGTGTCACCGCTGTCCGTGCTCCACGCGACTTTTCGAAACGCTCCCCTCTCCACGTCGTGGAGAGGGGTGGCCGAAGGCCGGGGTGAGGTGCTCGTGTTCCAACAATGCATGTCACCGCACGATCACTGTCTTCACGGTGTGATGCGCCAGCGCTTCCACCGCATCGTCCCACGCCGCCACCTTGCCGGTCACGCGCTCCGGATGGATCCGCCCGTCCGCGACGAGCGACAGCACATCCGGAATGCATGCGCGCGCGTGGACGCGGCCCGTTTTGAATGTGATGCCGCGCGTGTACATCTCCAGGAGCGGCACGGGCGTTGAATCGCTGAAGAAGATGCCGATGTTCGTGCAGACCCCGTCCGACTCCGTCGATCGCAGCGCGCACGCGAGCCCCGCCGGGTCGGCGCTACAGGAGACAGTGATCGGATAGCGGCCGTGCTTCCGCGGCGGCGGACCTTCCAGCACGTTCGCTCCCATCGCCGCCGCCAACTCCAGCCGCCGCGGTCACGAGCATATGATCCGCGAGCGGCACGCGCACAAGATCCGCCAGCATCCCCGGCTGATTGCGCCCCAGCGTTCCCAACCCGTAGGCAGATCCCGCCGGCACGCTGCGGCAGTTGCCCGTGTACCCGCGCACACACGCATCGCACGTGCCGCACGAAAGCTGGAACGGCACCACCACGCGATCGCCCGCGGCGAAAGCACGAACGTCGCTCCCGACTTCGACGACGCACTCGTGCCCAAACGCGAACGGCGCCGCGACCGGCGCGAGGCCGGACAGCATCAACGTATCGAGATCGCACGTCGCGACGGCGATCGGCCGCACGAGCGCATCCGTCGGCGCCTCGATCGTCGCATCGGGCACGTCGTGCCACTCGAGCTGATGCTTGCCGACGAATGTGAGTTGACGCATCCTCTCCACCACTTCTCATTGAAAGACTGGTGCCGTAGGAAACTCGCCGGGCGCTGCCGCGCGTCCCAAGCCGCTCTTCGAAACGCTCCTCCTCGCCCCTTGTGGGAGAGGAGGTGGCCGAAGGCCGGAGGTGAGGGCGCCGAAGCCGCTACGCCGACGCGAGTCCCGCGCGAATGTGCGCTGCATGCTCAGCGAGATGATCGATCGGTACCTGAAACATCGCCGCGACGGTGCGCGTCTCGCCCATCATCGTCGCGCTCGAATTCAGCCTGGCTTCATCGACCGAATCGAGCGCAGCGAGCAACTGCGCTTTGCCGGCGTCGAGATCCGTCAGCACCGAAGCCGGTGTCGCTTTTCGCGAGAGAAGTCGCACGCGCACTTCGCTGAGCTTGTAGAGCATCGGCCGCAGAAATGCCGGCGGATTCAGCGGCTTTCCACTGATCTGTCCGGCGACAAACGACGCGCTCGACGCGACGTGCCAGGCCAGCTGGCCGCACGTCCACGCGGGAATGCCGCTCTTCCTCTTCCATCCGCTGTCGCCGATGTCACGCACCAGCGCGGCGAAGTCTGGTGTCATCGCTTCGACCGCTGCTCGAATCGCAGCACGGTCCGCCGTCATCGTTGCACTCATACCGGAACTCCTAGCTCTGCCGTTCGGAGCAGGTTGCCGCGCGGCCGCGAAGCCCTGCATCAAACGGCGTCTGCCGCAGAATACCACCACTTCCGCGGCGGCAAAGAAACAGCTCGCCGCCGAAGCGGTTGCCCTCCCCAGCGACGCGTTCGCATTGTGGGAGTCGCTGCTCGCCGAACGGCTCGTAGAGCACGGTCACACAGCCGCCGGCGCCGCCCGCCTCCCCTCGTTCGCGATGTCCGCGATCGAGGGCGCGCTGCTGCTCAGCCGAGCGAATTGAAATATCGAGCTGCTGCGCATCGCTACAGATCAACTTGCTCTTCACGAGCGACCCCGCACTCATGCAGCGGCAGACTAGTTTTCTGCGCTGCTCGCGCGGTACCCGCACAACATCAAAGAGGATCCGCGTAAAAGCGGATCCTCTTGGTAGATTCGCCATGCCTCGCGCTTTAGGGGCGCTGCAGCTTCCGGCCGATCGCGCCCGCGAACGTGCCGCTCGCTAGCATCACACCCGCCGCTATCAGCGCGAATGGGGTTGATCTGTCGCTGCCCGAGCCGCCTGTTCCCGTGTTCGGAGCCACGATGACGCCCGCCCGGCCGCTGGCCGGCGTGGACGGCGTCGCGCTCGGTTCAGGCGTCTCCGTTGCAGGCTCGGGCGTCGACGTGGCCTGCGCCGTTCGCGTCGGCGTGTGCGTCTTCAGGCGTCGTGCCGATTCCGTAGGCGTGTCCGTTGCGGTCCCTGTCGCTGTTGCGGAGGGCTGCTCCTCGAATGTCACCTGCGCTCCGCCGATGATGACCGCTGCATCTTCATCGTTGCTGTCGAGTACCGCCGACGAGCGCACGAGTACCTTGAGGCCGCCAAGGTCGCCCTCGAAATAGTTGTGCCATGGGCCCGCGTTGATGTCTGGCGCCGTCAGCGATGGAAGGTCGGCCAGGCCGTCGGCGGTGAAATAGAGCCCGCCGCCGGACGTTACGACGGTGCTGGCGCCGGGAAGCAACGCGGTCAGCCAGCCGTAAAATGTGCCATGAGAAAGGAGGCCGCCGCCCGACGAGACAAACGCGGCGATCTCGGTGGCGTGCGCGGTGATCGCAGTCTCCTCAGCACCGTCGAAGTCGTTGCTTGCGCCGGAACCCGCAAGGTGAATGATCGCCGGATCCGCCGCGCTCGAAGCGAGATCGGTGAAGAATGTGTCGATCGCGGTCGCGCCCTCATAGTGCGTGACCGTGCGCACGGTCTTGCTTCCTGCGAGGTCAATCGCGGCCCCCGCGTCGCCCGATGTGGCGACGCTCCCTGCCGCGGATCCCAATGCGGCGATGCTCCCGTCATTGCCCGAGCGCGTTACGTTCGGGCCGATGTTCTCAATGGCGCGCTGGATGTACAACCAGCCCTCCAGGGCGTTTCCTCCGCCGTCGACCGACCCATGATCCGTAAGGTCATCGCCGCCGAGGATCACGGGGCCGCCAAGGCCAGCCGCTCGCGCTCCAGGCGACGAGTCCGAAAGCCGAAAGACGCCAGCGAAAAGCATCGCGGCAGCGATGCTCAGGAGGAGAACACGACGTGTTGTGCGGGCCATGGGGATTCCTTTCCGATGAGTCACTGCAACTCCAACCAACGGCGCGAGTATACACGACCTGTGCGATCGACCGCCGCCGGTGGCCTCCGAACTCCGCTTGTACGCGTGCGGCGCGACGCCTATACTGCGTTGCGCCCGCGGTAGGGCGATATTGCTGTCGAAGGAGGGGGCGTGCCGAAGCGCACCTATCAGCCAAAAGTCATTCCGCGCCGGCGCCGTCACGGCTTCCTGCATCGCATGGCGACGCCCGGGGGCCGCAACGTCATTCGTTCGCGCCGGCTCAAGGGTCGCAAGCGTCTGGTCGTGGTGAAGTAGCGGCGCGATTCGGCGGCGGCTCCGTTATGTGGAGTAGCCAGCCCACCCATGCAAAAAGAGCGACGGATACGCAGGCGCAAAGACTTTGCTGCCGCGTACCGCGAAGGTCGTGTCTACGGAAACCAACTGCTCGTGCTTCGCGTAGTACCGCATGACGGCGACGTTGCCCGCTTCGGGTTCGTCACCGGTAAAGCAGTGGGCGGTTCCGTCGTCCGCAATCGCGTGAAGCGCCAGCTCCGGGCGATTGCGGAGAGCCTGGATGCGATGCCAGGGCTGGATTTCGTAGTCGGAGCGCGGCGAACCGCATCTGACGCGAGTTATCAAGCGCTCTATAAAGCACTGGCGGCGCTGATGCAGCGCGCCGGTGCGGTACGGGTGCCGGGCGCTGCGAACCGGCAGGAGACCACATGAAGAGGATCGCCCTCGCCGCCATCCGCTTCTACCAGCGCCAAATCTCCCCCGGGATCGCCCCCGCTTGCCGATTCCAGCCCACCTGCTCGCACTATGCGTACGATGCTGTCGAGCGCTACGGCACGATCCGTGGCGCGGCTATGGCAGCGTGGCGCGTGCTTCGCTGCAATCCACTGAACGATGGCGGTTACGATCCGGTGCCCGAGCGGCGCCAGGGGTCCGAAGGGCGTTCTCGAGCGTGAATGTTTCACGTGAAACAACTCAAACCAGCGGGCTGCGCATGACCGCGAATGTTTCACGTGAAACATCCACCTGCCGTAGACTCGGCGGCGTCGGCGTCGGCGTCGGCGTCCTCGTGCTCGGGGCGCTGGCGCTGGTTGCCGCAGGCTGCGGATCGCTGCCAGGACCGGTCGGTTGGGCTGGCGCCGTTCCGGTCAACGTGGACTCCCAGCGCTTCATACTCGTCAACCACAAGTCGCACCTCTATGCCCTCAACGATGACTCGAGCCTCGCGAAGTGGCAGTTCCCGCCGAAGGACAAGAACAGCTTTCCCATTAGCACGGACGCCGCGGACCACCTCAATGCCGCCATCGATGCCTTTTCGGTGGACGATACTGCGAAAACCGAGATCAAAAAGCGCGTGGCCGATCTCGCCGTTTCCGGCTCGACGGGCGACGCTCTGAAGCAGGCGATTAGCGCATCGGGAGCCACAGAACAGCAGAAGTCCGAAACGAAGACGCGCGTCGATATCGTGCTCGCGTTCGAGAAGGGCGCGCTGGGAAAGCTGAAGGCACTCTACGGCGATACCGGCGTATCAGCTGATGGGAAGACCGCGTACGTGGCGACGTTCCGCGGTTTAGTCTTCGCCCTGGATACAGCGAACGGCAATGTGCGGTGGGTACGTGATGCCGGCGCCGGCATCGTCGGTGGCATCGCCGTCGACGGCGATCGCCTCTTCTTCGGTACGAAGGCGAACCGCCTGTACGCATACGCTGCCAAGACAGGCGAGCGGCAGTGGGAGTTCAGGACGAACGGCGAGGTTTGGTCGACGCCTACGGTAGAGGGCGACACGGTCTACGCGACGTCGCTGGACGGATCGCTGTACGCTCTCGACAAGTCGGGCAAACAGAAGTGGCTGTTTTCGAGCGCCACGTCAGGCATCGCATCCAGGGCGGTCGTGTCGGGAGACGCTGTCTACGTCGGCGCCTTCGACAACAAGCTGTATTCGGTGAAGACCTCCGATGGCACGATGAACTGGTCGCTGAAGGCGGGCAATTGGTTCTGGGCAGCCCCAGTCGTACAGGGCGACGTCGTGTACGCGGCGAGCCTTGATGGCAAGGTGTACGCTGTGGACGTTGCCACCGGCGCCAGCGCGTGGGAGCACCCGTTCGATACCGGCGCAGCCGTCCGCTCCGGGCCGGTGATCGCTGGCGGCGGGCTCTTCGTCGCGGCCAGGAACGGACGCGTGTACAAGCTGGATCTCTTGAGCGGGCAGCCGGTCGATGGCGGTTCGCCTGTGCAACTCGGCGTGACCGTGCTCGCCGACCTCGCGGTCGATGGTGACAAGACAGTCTACGTGGTGCCAACGAGCGCGACGCTGTACGTGCTGGATGCCGCTGGGGCGCTTTCCGCTCCGGGCAGCTTCCCGCTGCCGCGATAGGATGACGGTGACATGGACCAGCTGATCCAGCTCTTCGACCTGCTGCTCGTCGATCCCATGACGAATGTGCTGATCGCGATGGCGCGGCTGTTCGGTGGCAACTTCGGCGTCGCGATCATCGTATTCACGCTGGTGATGAAGATCGTCACCTGGCCGCTGACTGCCAGTCAGTACAAGCAGAGCCGCGCGATGCAGGGCATCGGGCCGCAGATGCAGGAACTGCAGAAGAAGTACAAGGGCAAGGATCCCAAGAAGCTCCAGGCAGAGACGATGGCGCTCTACCGTGAGGCGGGGGTCAATCCGATCGGTTGCCTCTTGCCCATGCTCGTGCAGATGCCGATCTGGTTCGCCTTCTATCAGGTCATTCAGGTTTCGCTGGGCGATACGCCCGAGAGCCTCGTCACCCTTTCGGATCGCCTGTATCCGATCCCGTTCGTTCACCAGGCCGTCCCACTGAACAGCGGCTTCCTGTTCTGGAACCTCGGCCAGTCCGATGCTTCGTACTTGCTTCCGGTGCTCGTGGGCGTGTCGATGTATGTTCAGCAGAAGCTGATCACGCCGGTGCCCACGGTAGCAGCGACGCCGCAGGCGCAGCAGCAGCAGCAGACGGCGCAGATGATGACCTGGATGATGCCGCTGATGTTCGGCTTCTTCAGCCTTTCGGTGCCGGCCGGACTGGCCCTCTATTGGTTGGTCTCGAATGTAGCCGGCGTCGTCATGCAGTACTTCTATATGGGGCGCAATTTCCAGTGGAAGTCGCTCCTCCAGTTCGGGCCGCCGTCACCGGCCACCGCGCCCGCCGTGGTGCGGAAGAGCAGGCCGCAGACGGAGCCCGATGCACCCGCCGCGGATATCCAGATCGATCAGAGCGGCGAGGCGACCATCTTGCCCCCGCAGAACACACGAAGGAACAAGCATGGCAAGCGTCGAGGCAAGCGGTAAGACGGTTGACGAAGCGATTGAGCGCGCGCTGGATGAGCTGGACGCGACGCGCGAGGACATCGAGTTCGAGGTGCTGAGCGAGCCGAAAGGCGGCATCCTCGGCGTCGGCGCTGCCGACGCCCGCGTGCGCGTCTGGCGCATCGGCGAAGCGGACGCCGCTCCGGACGCAGCGTCGCCCACGGCGGGCGATGCTGCAGAGGTTGGCGAGGACGGCGAGCTTATCGAGGATGACGCCGAGATGGCGGCGCAGATGCTCGACCACCTGCTGGAGCTGATGGGCATCACTGCCGATGTTTCGATTCGTGACGCGGAGACGCCGGGCGACGGCCTCGGCATGGCGAAGGCCGTGCTCGACATCGAGGGCGACGATCTGGGACTGCTCATCGGCCGCCGCGGGGAGACGCTCATCGCTCTGCAGTACCTGTTGAACCTGATGGTCGGCCGCAAGCTCGCGGAGCACGCGACCTTTACCGTCGATGTAGAGGGGTACCGCCGCCGCCGCGAGACGCAGCTTAACTCGCTTGCGCGGCGCATGGCCGACCAGGTGCGCCGCACTCGCCGCCCCGTGACGCTCGAGCCGATGCCGCCGAACGAGCGCCGCATCGTCCACTTGACGCTCGCGAACGATCACGAAGTAGAGACGTCCAGCCTTGGCGAGGGCGAGAACCGCAAAGTCTCGATTTCGCTGAAGCGCGAATAGCGCTTCCGTGCCAGTTCCCGACTTCGTTGTGATCGGCCACGTTACCCGCGACCTCGTCGCCGAGGGGTGGCGACCCGGCGGCTCGCCGAGCTTCGCCGCCGTGCAGGCGCATCGCCTCGGCTGTACCGTCGGCATCGTCACGCGTACCGCCGGCGATGTGGATCTGGCGGCGCTCCTGCCGTTCGCGCGGGTCGTCGACGCCGGATCGGGCGCGACGACGACCTTCGAGAACACGTATCGCGATGGCGTGCGCACACAGCACATCCGCGCCGTCGCTGATGCGATCGAGGTGGGCGACGTGCCCGCTGAGTGGCGCGTCGCGCCGATCGTCTTGCTGGGTCCGGTGTTCGGCGAGATAGCGCCGGGGTTCGCGGCGCTGTTCGACGCGAGCTCGCTCGTCGGCATCGACGCGCAGGGCTGGCTTCGATCGGCGGACGCTGATGGAGGCGTGCGGCACACGCCATGGCGCGGCGATCCGTTCTGGGCCGGCGCCGGTGCGCTGTTCGTGTCGGATGAGGATCTGGCCGGTGAAGAGGATCAGCTCAAGCGCTGGATCGCCGACGTGCCGATCGTCGCGATGACGGAGTCGGCGCGCGGCGCGCGGGTCTATGCGGACGGACACTGGCGCCGTATGGATGCTTTTCCGGAAACGGAGGTGGACCCTACCGGCGCCGGTGACACATTCGGCACCGGATTCCTGATACGATTGCACGAGACCGGCGATGTTGGCGAGGCTGCTCGTTTCGGGGCGGCGGCCGCCAGTCTCTCGGTCGGAGGTATCGCCGCGACGGCCATTCCATCGCGCGCGCAGGTCGAGGCACGGATGCGACAGTACCCGGACATAGCACTGCGTTGACCACCGTCATCGCTCTGGCGAACCAGAAGGGCGGCGTCGGCAAAACGACGACCGCCATCAACTTGGGCGCGGCGCTCGCGCGCAAGGGCGCGACGGTTCTCATTTTCGATTTCGACCCACAGGCCAACTCCAGCGCCGGCCTCGGCATCCGCACACAGGGACAAACAACGTATGATGTCGTTATCGGCGGCGCGCATGCGAAAGATATCGCCGTCGAGACCGGCGTCCCTGGCCTGATGCTCGTGCCGGCGACGCCTGCGCTCGCCGGCGCCGACGTGGAACTGGTGCCGATGATGGCGCGCGAGTTTCGTCTGAAGCGCGCGCTCGACGCGGTGCGCGGTTCATACGATTACGTGCTCATCGACTGCCCGCCATCGTTGGGCCTGCTGACCGTGAATGCGCTGACCGCCGCCGATGAAGTGATCGTGCCGGTGCAGTGCGAATACCTCGCGCTCGAGGGCCTCGGACAACTGACGGCGACGCTGGAGCTGGTGCGCAGAAATCTGAACTCGTCGTTGAAACTGCGCGGCTTGCTGTTGACGATGTTCGATGGCCGCACAAATCTTTCGCAGCAAGTTGCCGACGAGGTACGCAAGCATTTCTCCAACACGTTCAAGACCGTCATCCCGCGCAGCGTGCGCCTCAGCGAAGCGCCAAGCCACGGCCAACCGATCTCGACGTACGATCCTGCGTCGCGCGCGAGCCGTGCGTACGACGATTTTGCGGACGAACTGATCGCCGGATCCCGCACGGAGGTACCTGCATGACGTCATCCCCTCGCCCCGCGCTCGGCCGTGGACTTTCGGCGCTGATCCCCAGGACGGGCAGCGGCGCTGGCATCGAGACCGTCGACATCGATCTGATCGTGCCGAATCCGCATCAGCCTCGCGTGCGTTTCGATGCGAGTGCGCTGAGCGAACTGGCGGAGAGTATCCGCGAACACGGCGTCTTGCAGCCGATCGTCGTGACGCAGTCCGCATCGGACCTCGGTCCGATGACGTATCAGCTGATCGCAGGCGAGCGCCGCTTGCAAGCGGCGCGCATGGCCGGCCTCGCGCGCATGCCGGTCGTCGTGCGTGAGGCCGCGGGCAAAGAGCTGCTCGAGATCGCGCTGGTCGAGAACTTGCAGCGCCAGGACCTCAACCCGCTCGAGGAAGCGCAGGCGTTTCGCGGGCTGAATGAAGACTTCGGAATGACGCAGGAGCAGATCGCCGCGCGCGTCGGCCGCAGCCGCACGGCCGTCGCCAACACGCTGCGTCTGCTTTCGCTCGAGGATGATATTCGCGCCAGCCTGGCCTCGGGCCAGATCAGCGAAGGCCACGCGCGCGCGCTTCTCGGCATCGAAGACTCCGGCACGCGCCTCGACACCTGGCGCCGCATCGTCTCCGACACGATGACCGTGCGCGAGGCCGAAGACATCGCGACGGCACTGCGCAGCATCCACAAACCGAAGTCCACGACTCCGAGTCGCCGTTCCGTGAAGAAGGCCGACCCGCACCTCAGCGCGCTCGAAGACGAACTGCGCCAGGCGCTCGGCATGCCCGTCACGATCAAGAAACGCCGCACCGGCGGCAGCATCGTCATCCGCTTCCACAGCGAAGACGAACTGCTCGGCATCATCACCCGCATCGCGCGCTGAGATCCGTATCCACGCCAGATCACGGTAGGGGCGCACGGCTGTGCGCCCCCGAACGGCCGCCGATATTCGCATGGGTGGCGTACACGTCCCACCGGTGCGCACAGCCGCGCGCCCTACAGCGGTAGGATTTGGCGAATGTCCCTTACGACACCGTCGTCGGAAACTGATCGCCGTCCACCCGCAAGATCGACGCATACCGCCGCACCGACCCCAGGTCCCGCTCGTCGCGCGTTTCGCGATAGCGGTTGAAGTTGTCGAGCATCTTGTCGGCGATCAGCTGTGTGTCGAAGCCCATGATGTAGCGTTCGCTCATCTCGTTCAGCGCTTCGACGTACAGCTCGAAGTGGTCCGCGAGTTTCGACAGCGTATCGGGCTGATGCGCGCACGTCGCGTGATCGTCGCGCGCCGCCATGCGGTACATCGCCTTGCCGGTGCTGACGTAGTACGCGGCATCGACGCCTGACGCGGAGCGACGCCGCAGCGTGCTCGCGCCCTTCGCACGCGGTTGCAGGCTCGACGGGAAGATCCCGCTGAGAAACAGCGCGCCGTCGGCATACTGGCGATACGCCTCGAAGATGTTCGCGATGTCCTGCGGGCGCTTTTCCGGATCGAGCAGATCGCTGTAGTACATCCGGCGCGGGCGCCCGTCCTCGTCGGACGGAAAGAGCGCGCTGGTCAGTAGACACTGCTCCAGCAGCGCGCCCAGATACTCGATCACGCCGGCATCGACGCTGTGGCGCCCGACGTACAGCACCTTGATCACGAACAGATCGAAGAACGTGCGAGCGGGCAGCGCGCTGACATCACCGATGTCGTCGTAGACGGCGCTGACCAGCTCGTCGACGGCACGCGTGAAGCGGGCATCGGCGGCGTTGTGGCCGTCGTTGCTGGCGATGATCTCTTTCAGCTCGCGCACGCTGTCTTCGATCACAATGAGCCTCGCCCCGATTGTAGCCGTTCGACGATCAGGCTTGCTGAAATGATCGACTATGTTCGTCAAGGATTGAACGGCGGGGAACAAGGGTTTACGCCAAATTCACGAAAGGGGGCCGGAAGCCGGTGTAGGGGCAAGGCGCGCCTTGCCCACTGCTGGGAACGGCCATGTTGTGCGGATGACAGGCGGGTGCGCCCCCGCTCCATGGCGCGAACCAATGTCCATCCGCACCCTCTCCACGTCGTGGAGAGGGTGGCCGAAGGCCGGGTGAGGTGCTCGAATTTCGCGGTGCACGCTATTGATACGGGCCGTCAAGGACTGAACGGCGGGGAACAAGGATTGCACGAATTCACGAAAGGGGGCCGGAAGCCGGTGTAGGGGCAAGGCGCGCCTTGCCCACTGCTGGGAACGGCGATGTTGTGCGGATGACAGGCGGGTGCGCCCCCGCTCCATGGCGCGAACCAATGTCCATCCGCTCCCTCTCCACGTCGTGGAGAGGGTGGCCGAAGGCCGGGTGAGGTGCTCGAACTGGCGCGCTGCGCGTCAAGCGACGATGTCGCGTCCAGACAATCTGCGCCATCTGCGGTTCAGTGTTTGGACGAACCGATGTCCATGGCGCGAACCAATGTCCATCCGCTCCCTCTCCACGTCGTGGAGAGGGTGGCCGAAGGCCGGGTGAGGTGCTCGAATTGGCGTAGTGTTCGCTACGACACGATCAGTCTTCGTTCCGGTGGCGCTGCTGGCCGGGTTTGCCGAGGCGGAATGTGGCGGTACCCATGGCTACCGTGCGGCCGGCATCGTCCTTGACGTCGACCTGCGCGATGGCGACCGCGGCGCCTGCGCGCACGACGCGGCCCTCGGCGATCAGCATCGTGCCCCTTGCGCGTTCGAGGAAGTGGACCTGCATATCGATCGTGCCCATGATGCGATCGTCAGGCAGCGTCGCGGCGGCGATCGCGCTGCCCGCGGCGGAGTCGATGAGCGCGCACACCGAGCCGCCATGTGCGGCGTCGAACGGGTTCATCACTTCGGGACGAAGCTGCATGGTCATGCGCGCCCAGCCCGGGCCTGCCGCTTCGAGATGCAGGCCGATGTACTGGTTGAGCGAGACGCGCTGTTCAAACAGCTCGCGCCGGCCATCGACCCACGCGGCCCAGTCGAAGTCGTTGTCGGTGCGCGGAGCTTCGCTCACAGGACGATCACTTCCGCCCGCCGAACAGGCTTCCGAGGATGCCGCGGGTGATCTGCCGCCCGAGCTGGCTTCCGGCGGAACGAGCGGTGCTCTTCAGGACTGCCTCGGCCAGGTTGTCGCTCTGCCGGCTGCGCGGACGCGCGGCTCGTTGCGCCCGCGCTGCTTCTTTCTCGGCGCGCGCCTGTTCCTTATCGAGATCAGCGGCGTGCTTGTCCAGCTCTCTTTGTTCGGCGACCTCCGCCGCTTCCTGCGCTCGTTGCTTCGCCCGCACAGTCAGCATCTCGTACGCCGAGTCGCGGTCGATCGCGTTCTCGTAGTGACCGAACAGCACGGAGCCGGTGATGATCGCCCTCCGCTGTTCGGGCGTGATCGGCCCGATCTGGCTGTGCGGCGGCACGACGAACGCGCGCTCGACGATCGACGGCGTACCCTTATCCTCCAGCGTCGATACGAGTGCTTCGCCGACGCCGAGTTCCGTGATCACGGTCTCAACATCGACCTTCGGATTGACGCGGAACGTTTGCGCCGCGGCCCTCACGGCTTTCTGATCGCGCGGTGTGAATGCGCGCAGCGCATGCTGCACGCGATTGCCGAGCTGGCCGAGCACCTCGTCCGGGATATCGAGCGGATTCTGGCTGACGAAGTAGACACCGACGCCCTTCGAGCGCACGAGCCGCACGACTTGCTCGATCTTGTCGAGCAGCGGCTTTGGCGCGTCGTCGAACAGCAGATGCGCCTCGTCGAAGAAGAAGACGAGCTTCGGCTTGTCGGGATCGCCGATCTCGGGCAGCTCTTCGTAGAGGCCCGAGAGAATACTGAGCAGCAGTGTCGCGTACGTCTGCGGCATCTGCATCAGCTTGTCGGCGACGAGAATGTTGATCACGCCGTGGCCGTTCGCATCGGTTTGGATCAGATCGTTGATGTCGAGCGCGGGTTCGCCGAAAAGCTTCTCGCCGCCCTGCGACTCAAGCCCGAGCAGGCCGCGCTGGATGGCGCCGACGCTGGCGGCCGACACGTTGCCGTACTGCGTCTTGAAGTCCGCCGCGTTATCGCCCGCATACTGCAAGATCGCGCGCAGATCTTTCAGGTCCAGCAGCAGCATCCCGTTGTCGTCGGCGATCTTGAAGACGATCTGCAGCACGCCTTGCTGCGTGTCGTTGAGGTTGAGCATGCGCGCCAGCAGCAGCGGTCCCATTTCGGAGACAGTCGTGCGGATGGGGTGGCCGCCATTGCCCAGCATGTCCCAGAAGACGACGGGGCAGCCGGCGAACGGATAGTCGATGAGCGAAAGCTGCTCCAGCCGCTGGGCGACGCGCGGCGTGGCGGAGCCCGGCTGGCTGATGCCGGAGAGGTCGCCCTTCACGTCGGCCATGAATACGGGCACCCCGATCTTGCTCAGGCCCTCAGCGATCACCTGCAGCGTCACGGTCTTGCCGGTGCCCGTAGCGCCCGCGATGAGGCCGTGGCGGTTCGCCATGTTCGGCAGCAGCACGATGTCGTGATCGCATTTCGCTATGAGAAGAGGGTCGGGCATATCACGTCCGCAATCATGAACACGGCGCTAGAGGGCGTCGCCACGCTATCACGGTCGTTCGGTCGCCGCAAACACGGCGAGACGTTCAGGGCACGACGAAGTCGCCATCGATGGGCTGACCGGCATCAACCGCAGCGAGGAAGTCGAGTGTCTCGGCGGCGAATGCGTCGGCGCGCCAGATGTTTGTGCCGTGACCGCTGTTGCGCAGCAGCACGAAGCGGCTGTTGGCGATCTTGCTGTGGATCGCGCGGCTGGCTGCGAGCAGATGATCCTGCTCGCCGACGAGCACCAGCGTCGGCACGGTGATCTCGTGCAGGCGGTCGAGAGATCCGGCCCAGTCCTGCATCGCTTTGCTGCCGCCGAGGTAGCCCTCGACGCTCATCTGCTTCATGTTCTCGATGTGCGTCCGCGCCGCGTCCGGGATTGCCGCCGTGCCGCCGGGCGGCCGGAACGCCATCGGGCTGTTGCGCATGCCGTCGATGATCGCCGACATGCCCTTTGTGCGGGCAAGCGTTTGCATCATCTCGCGCATCTTCGTGAACTGCGCCATGCGCGATGCGTCCTGCGCCATGGTGCCCATGCCCGGGCCGGTGTCGAACAGCAGCAGCGCCCTCACGCGGTCCGGGTGCTGCAGCGCGAACTCCTGCGCGATCATGCCGCCCATCGACAGGCCGCCGACGTACGCCTTCTCGATGCCCAGGTGATCCATGAGCGCTAGCTTGTCGGCGACGTACTCGCGCGCGAGGCCGTACGCATTCATCTTAGCCGGTGCCGTCGTCTTGCCGTGGCCGCGGCTGTCGTAGATCACGAGCTGATACTTCGCCGAGAACGGCGCAACCTGCTCGCGCCACATGTCGATACTGGCGCTGTAGCCATGCGTGAGCACGAGGGGCGTGCCGGCGCCGTGCACTTCGTAGTTGATGTCGATGCTGTTCAGCCGCGCGATGGGCATGTCATCCTCCCGCGCGCTTCGAACACTCTGCGCGCGCACGCTCCGACTTGTTTCAACTTGATCCTCTGTGTCTCTGTGCCTCCCTGTGGTTCAGTCCGCGACGCCGTAGCGCTCTTCCAGCTCCCGCAGCTCCGGCACGCCGACAATCTGTTCGAATTCGCGGAAGCCAGTCAGGCGATCGACGATGCCGGCGGTTGTCTTCTTCGCGAACAGCTCCGCGTACACCTCCTTGATCGCCTTCGTTGCGGCGAACAGTGCGCTGAGCGGGAACACCACCATCTTGTACCCGAGGTCCTGTAGCTCGCTGTGCGAAAGCAGCGGCGTCTTGCCGCCTTCAACCATGTTGGCGAACAGCGGCGTGTCCGGGATCGCGGCCTTCACCGCACGCAATTCGTCGAGACTCTGCGGCGCTTCAACGAATACGACATCCGCGCCGGCATCGCGATACAGCTGGCCGCGGCGGATCGCCTCGTCGAGACCGAGCGGCGCGCGGGCGTCGGTGCGGGCGATGATCACGAGGTCGTCGTCGCCGCGCGCATCGACCGCGGCGCGCAGCTTGGCGACGTGATCCTCTGCCGGGATCACCTTCTTGCCCTCGAAGTGGCCGCACTTCTTGGGCCACTGCTGATCTTCGAGGATGATGCCCGCCGCGCCGGCCGTCACGCACTCGCGCACGGTGCGGCGCGTGTTCAGCGGGTTGCCGTAGCCGGTATCCATATCGGCCACGACGGGCACGGTCACGGCATCGACGATGTGCCGCACGCGGTCCATCGTCTCAGACATCGTCAGCAGCCCGAAGTCCGGCTGGCCGAGCGTGGCCGCGCTAAACCCGAACCCCGTCGTGAACATCGCCGCGAACCCCGCGCGCTCCGCCAGCCGCGCCGACAGCGCGTCGTACGCCCCCGGCAGCACGACGATCTCCGAACCTTCGAGCATGCGGCGGAGTGTGGTGGAGGAGCGCATCGTCGTTGGCCTCGTGAATTGCGATGAGTCGCTGAGGATTCTAGCCACGAAGGGCACGAAGAGCACGAAGGTGCGACCTTTGTGATGACTCGTATCGCTGTAGGGGCGGACCTGTGTGTCCGCCCGTGCGGGCTCAAATGCTCCGCAGCGCGCACCGCGGCGTGTAGCATAGCCGCCCTCGGCTGTGTGTCCGGCAAAGCCGGACCGACGCAGTACGCGCCCCGTCCCGCGCCCTCCACCCGCGTGTGAGATGTCCAGTCGGAAGCGATGAGAACGTGGTGGCATAGCCGTCCCCGGCTGTGCGTCCGGCAAAGCCGGACCGACGCAGTACAGCCTCGCGCCGAGCCACCGGCCCCCGCGTGCGGCGACAATGTACCGTTGTAAGGGCGGACCTGTGTGTCCGCCCGTGCGGGCTCAAATGCTCCGGCGCGCGCACCGCTCCTCGTCGCATCCCGCCTTTGTAGGGGCGGACCTGTGTGTCCGCCCGCTGCGGGCTCAAATGCTCCGGCGCAGGCACCGCCCGCGCCTAGTCCATCAGCTCGTACGACTTGAGGTCGCTGATCGCCGCCAGCGTGCCGCTTGTGATCTTCTTGAAGAGTTCTAGGCCGCGCTCGTTCGACAGATCGAGAGAGCCGGCGCCGATCACCGAGTAGGGGAGGAGAAACAACGTCGAGAGGCGGTAGTCCTGCCAGCATTGGTCGAAGCTGTAGCCGGCGACCCCGTTCTCGACGAGCGTGTCGTGATACAGCTTCACGATCTCATGCTCGCGCGACTTGCGTTCTTCCGGCGTCAACGTCCCCGTGACGAAGTACGCGACATCGAACACGCCGCCGCCGCGGTTCGCGATCTGCCAGTCGATGACGGCGAATTCGGGGCCGCCCTGCGGCGATGCGAAGAACATGTTGTCGAGACGGTAGTCGCCGTGCACCATCGTCGCTGGCATGTCGTCGGCGATGTTATTCATGGCCGGGCGGATGCTTTTCCCGAAGCGCTTGGCGACATCGCGCATTTCCGGCGTCAGATACGCGGCCGCGAACTCGCAGAACGGCTCCAGACCCTCCGCGTAGCCCTGCTCCACGGCGGCGACCTGCCACTCGACGTTGGTCTTCGGCATCCAATCCAGCGCATCGAGATCCGGGCTCTTCCACCACTTCGCCTGGAAGCGCGCGAGTTCCCGCACAGCGAGACGCGCGCGTCCGACCGAACAGCCCGCAACCTGATCGCCGACCACCGCCGGAGCGAGATCCTCGAGCAGCAGCACGTAGTCGCCGTTCTCCGGCTCGAACGCACTGAAGTAGCATTTCGGTACGCGCAGTTGCACTTGTTCCGCAACATGCTGGTAGAAGCCGACTTCACGCTCGTAGAAGTGGAAGTACATCGCCACTTCTCGGTTCTCCTGCGCCGCCGCGGGGAACTTCGCGATCACAACGGCGGGTGCGCCCGGCTCCGGCTTGTCGTACTGCAACGTCACGCGACCGAGTTCGCCCATAAAGCCAACGCCTTCACCAATGATCTTCGTCGCGTGCGACGTGACGCTCGCGTTCGTGATCGCGCCACTCGTCCGGAGCACGTCCGTCAGCCACTCGTCGGTGAGTTCTCGTGGGTTCGTTGCGAATGTGCGCATGGGCGTACCCTCCCGTTGCGGATATGCAAGTGATTGTCCGGTCAATCTACTCGTCCCGGTCGGCCACCGAAAGCCGCCACCGCACGTCGTACAGCCGCACCGCGTCGTCGAAGCCTTTCATCGCGTGCTCGCCGCGATCGGTGTACACGTAGCTCTTGCCCGACAGCAGATGCCGCACCGGCTCCGGAATGAGGATCTCCCCCGCACCAGCTTTCGACGCAATCCGCGAAGCAAGGATCACCGTAGCCCCAAACAGATCCCCGTCCTCCTCGATCGGCTCCCCAGCATTCAACCCAATCCGAACACCAATGCGCTCACCACCCTCTCCCCCAGTGGGAGAGGGTCGGCCGAAGGCCGGGGAGAGGGGCCCACGTCCCTCTCCCCCAGTGGGAGAGGGTCGGCCGGAGGCCGGGGAGAGGGGCGTCGCGAACGCCCGCTGGAGCGCGATCGCACACTCCATCGCCGACGTCACCGACCCGAACGACGCCATGAACCCGTCGCCCATCGTCTTCACTTCCGCGCCACCGTGCGCCTTCAGCGTCTCACGCGTGATCCGCTCGTGCTCGCGGAGCACATCGCGGCCCTTCGCGTCGCCGAGCCGCTGCATCATCTCGGTATGGCCGACGATGTCGGTGAACAGGATGGTGCGTACGCCGGTCTGGACGCGGGCCTCGGTGACGCCCGCAGAGGTCGTGGGATTGGCCGCAATGAACTCGATGATTGCTTCGCCGACCTCCCGAGTGCCGCGGACGAGCATTGATTGGGCGCCCGCGATGCCGGACGCGATTGAGCGTGCGGCCCGTGGATCCGAAAGCACGGCCGTCCGGTCATGGATCGCCAGGGTCGGCACGGAGATCAGCGGCAGCAGCGCGCTCACATCGACCGATTCGGCAGATTCGACGCTATGCATGTAGCCCTGTGGCGTCATTCCTGACTTGAACGCCGCCGCGAGCGTCGCCGCCCGCTCCGCGTCGCGAAAGCCGACCGCGAAGTTCGCGAGCGCCAGGGTAAAGAACTCCCAGTCGTCCTCGGCGATCCCCGCCATCACTCGCACGGCCCGTGTATAGGGCGTGGCGGTGTAGTAGTCCAAGCCACGGACGTAGCCATCCACGCCCACGAGGTGGGTGACTCTGTCCTGGTGCCGTGCGGCATACGCGATGGCAAGCGGCCCGGAGTGAATCCTTCCGATCAGCGCAAACGGCCCGTCTACCATCCGGTCAATCACGCTCTCCAGATCGGAGAGGCGCGTGTCGGGGGTGCTGCGCCCGAAGTCACGATCGGACGCCCCGGTACCCCGCTGGTCATAGAGGATGACTCGGTGCCCGGCTGCGACCAACTGGTCTACCAACGGGAGGGTAGCGTGCATGTAGCCGGTCAGATCACCGCTGTAACCCCCGGCCTGGACGATCGCAGGCCCCTGCCCGATCGCCGTGCAGGCGATGCTGGCCCCGTCTTCTGCCCGCGCGTATTCGATCCGTGGTTCCATCAGGGCTCCCAGTGCACTTCGTACATCCGGACGGCATCGCCGTCGTCCGGGCGATCATACATCAGGAACCTTTGGCGTCCGCGTTCTCCGGGGCTTGTGAAGGCTGGCCGCCGGGCCGCCACTCGCCGCCCTGCGCGCGCTCCTGCATCTGCTTCATCGTGACGGCCATCGCGGCCGCAGCCTTCGGGTCGGCGGCGATCTTCGCCATGACGGCAGCGCCGGCGCCGGCCATCAGCTCCTTTTTGTTGTCGTGCAGATACTGCGCCGAGTCCTTCTGCGCGCGCGTGTAGCCATTGATCTCCGGCGCGACGAAGCGCGCGAAGAGCTCCCACGAGCGCAGCGTCGCCTCGCGGTTCGCCCAATCGTGCGCGAAGCCGAGCACCACGCCGAAGCCGCCGGTCACGTCCTGCAAGTTGCGGATCGCCGCGACCAGCTCGTCCGGCGTGCCGACGACGGCGGTGCCCGTACCCTCGGCCGCGCCGCCTGCCGTCATGTCCATCAGCTTGTCAGCATCGTCGACGATCGTTGCGCCAGGGCGGCCGAGCACGTCGACGTTGTATTCGTTGTGCCACCGCTGCAGCCCCATCTTGGCTTCGGCGCGCGCTTCCTTCTTCGACTCGGCCAGGTGCCAGCTCATCAGCACGCGCCAGTTCTTCCGGTCGACGGTCTTCCCGCTCTTGGCGGCGGCCTCTTCGGCGAACGACCACTGCGTCGGCAGCGCCATCAGTCCCTCCGACGATGTCGATGCGATCGAGAGCGCGCCGATGCCGTGCTTGCCCGCGATCTGCATGCCGGACGGGCTGATCGATGACGCGGCGGTCATCGCCATGTCTTCTTGCAGCGGCAGGATCTGCAACTGCGCGTCGTTCAGCGTGAACCATTCGCTTTCGTAGCTGAAGCGCTCTTCGCCGCGCAGCAGCCGGATGATCACGCCCAGCGCCTCGTCCTGGCGGTCGCGCTGCACCATCGGGTTGATACCCAGCGTGCGCGCGTCGGATGGCAGCGCGCCCGGGCCGGAGCCGAACATCGCGCGCCCCTTCGTCATGTGGTCGAGCTGCACGATGCGCTGCGCCACATTGAACGGGTGGTGGTACGGCAGCGACACGACGCCCGTGCCGAGCATGATCCGCTCGGTGCGCTGCCCCGCGGCCGCAAGAAACATCTCCGGCGACCCGATCATCTCCCACCCGGAAGAGTGATGCTCGCCGCACCAGAACTCATCGAACCCAAGGCGGTCGAGGTGCGCCGCGAAGTCGAGATCACGCTGGAACTGGAGCATCGGGTGCTCGCCGGTCGGGTGGTGCGGTGCGAGGAAGGTGCCGAACTTCGTCCTGCTCATGTCGTGTGCTCCGTTCCGTTCGGGCCGCCGCTCCGCACAGCTGCCCGCTTGTTGCGACTGCTCGTTGCCGGGACGGCAGTCTAGCTCAATGCTTTCGTAAAGGGAAAATAATTTAGATAGCGCCGTCGAACGTCCCCCTCTCCGCCGGCCTGCTCGCCGAAGGAGAGGCGGAGAGGGTCGGGCTGAGGTTGCCGTGTCACACCGCCGTGAACGCCGGACGTCGTAGGGGCGGACCTGTGTGTCCGCCCCCGCTCGTGCACAAACCAAAGATCCAACCCGCCACAACCCGAAAATGGCGGGCGCCCCGCCCGCCCGTCGATGCACACAACGCCGTGAAACAAGCCCGACGATCGCGTAGGGGCATTCCGTAGAATGCCCAGTTCGTACGCCATCCACCCCCGTTCTCAGCATGACGCCGTCCGTCGTCCTCCCTCTCCGCGGGGCGGAGAGGGTCGGGGTGAGGTCGCCGCGTCACACCGCCGTGAACGCCGGACGTCGTACGGGAGGACCTGTGTGTCCGCCCCGCTCGCGAGCAAACCCAAAGATCCAACCCGCCGGCCGAAATGGAGCGCGGGCGCCCCACCCGTCCGTCGATGCACACAACGCCGTGAAACAAACCTGATGATCGCGTAGGGGCATTCCGTAGAATGCCCGGTTCGTACGCCATCCACCGCCCCTTCTCGTTTGTCATGCTGAGCAGCGCGAAGCATCTAGCTCGCCCGAGCAAGATCCTTCGCTTCGCTCTGGATGACACCGTCGCCACAACCCGAAAATGGAGGGCGCCCCGCCCGTCGGTCGATGCACTACGTCGCGGAACGAGCCCGACGATCGCGTAGGGGCATTCCGCAGAATGCCCAGTTCGTACGCCATCCACCCCCGTTCTCAGCATGACGCCGTCCGTCGTCCTCCCTCTCCGCCGGGCGGAGAGGGTCGGGGTGAGGTCGCCGCGTCACACCACCGTGAACCTCGGAGCGGCGGACCCGTGTGTCCGCCCCGCTCGTACGAAAACCAAAATCCAAACCGCCCCAGCTCGAAATGGAGCGCGGGCGCCCCGCCCGTCCGTCCATGCACACAACGGCGTGAAGCAAGCCCGACGATCGCGTAGGGGCATTCCGTAGAATGCCCGGTTCGTACGCCATCCACCGCCCCTTCTCAGCACGGCGCCGTCGCACGTCCTCCCTCTCCGCCGGGCGGAGAGGGTCGGGGTGAGGTCACACCGCCGCCACCGACCCCGCGGCCGTCAGCGCCGCCACCAACTCCTCGCGCGCCGGCCCCAGCATCGGCTCCGGCGGCCGCGTATCGCGCGCCTGCCAGTACTCCAGCGCACGCCGCATCACTTCGGCGTTCTGCAACAGCGCGTCCGGGGCCGACAGCAGATTCACCATCCGGAAGAACGCGCGCCCCACCAGCGCATCGATGCGCGTCAGCGGCAACAGGCCTTCCGCGAGGATGGAGGCAATGCCGCTGAGCGCCTCGGACGGATCGGCCTTCCGTGCCGCGCGCGCGGCGTCGTCTTGCGTCACGCTGGCGCTGTACCACGGGACGATCTCGCGCTGCACGTCGTCGTGCATCCGCAGCGCGAGCGCTTCGAGGTCGCTGCCGTGCTCGCGCAGCGCGTGCGCGAGCAGGCGCGCGTGCACGCTGCCCAGCGAACAGCCGCGGCCATACAGCGGATTCGTGCAGATCAAGGCATCGCCGATCGCGACGTACCCGAGCACGAGCGGCCGTCCGTCCACCACGAGATCGCGCACGCGATTGATCGTGCCGGCCATCACGTGCATCGGGGCGATCGGCTCGGAGACGGCGGGATTGATCCACGAATGGGCCGCCGGCAGCATCGACGCCGCCAGATCGAATCGGTCGGCGTCGATCAGCTCGCGCAGTTCACTGTCATCGGTGCCGACGGCGATGGTGACGGAGAACGTGCGGTTGTCGCCGCGAAAGACGCCGTAGCCCAGGTAGCCGGTCGTGCCGCCGTTAAAGGCCTGTATGTCCGGCTCGACGACCGCGGGCAGCAAGCGATAAAAGCGCGAGAGATACGCCATGTCGGTGTCGTGCTTCTGTTCGGGAAACGCGACGCCGATGTCGCCGAGCAACGTGCGGATCGCGGAGTGTCGGCCGCCCGCATCGACGACGAGGTCCGCCTCGATCGGGCCGGCCGACGTCTGCACGCCGGTGACGCGCGGCGCGACCGCATGCGGCTCGGTGATCAAGCCGGTCACTTTCACGCCGTCGCGCAGCTCGACGCGTTCGGTGCGCAGAGCAGCGCGCCGCAGCACCCACTCGAACGTCGTGCGGCGGCACGCGATCAGCGCCAGGTCTTCGTCGCCCGGTTGCGTCGTTCGATCGTCGAGCGTCTCGGGCATGAAGTCCGCCCACCGCACCTCGTGCGCGCCGGCGGCGATCAGATCCGCGAGCACGTCGGGCAGATCGTCGCGCAGAAGGTTGCGGAGCAGGCCGAGAAACGCGTGCGGGTGACGCACCTGCGCCGCGCCCTTGCGATCCCACGTGAAGGCAGCGTCCGCGGTTTCCGGCAGCGGCGTAGCATCGCGCTCGAGCAGCACGACATCGTGGCCATCGCGCGCAAGAAAGAGCGAAGAGATGAGCCCGGCAACCCCGGCTCCTATGACGACGATCCGCATCCGATTCCGACCCTTCCCTGCTGGCGCCGCGTCCTCAACCGGGTCCGCGACCAAGAGTACCGCTGCTCTGGAGTATGACGAACACCGCGCCTTGCGGATACAGATCACAAAAGCCCCGCCCGCTTGACGAAAGCGCAACATGAGCAGCGAAACCTGCGAGAAGATCATCAAGAGTGCCGCGAGCCGCTAGGTGATCGTCCGCATCCCGCCTACGATACGCGCGTACCCACGCCGGCCATCGCCGCTCCGACGTTCGAGGCAATCGGCGACGGGAGCGCGGCCAGCCCCGCGAAAAACCTAAAACTGCGATTCAAACCCGCCCGCAGATTCGAAAACACTGCACATAACGCAAGAACTGGCAGCAAGTGTCAGCAGCAAACCCCGTCAACAACAGCGCAGACGAGTCAACCAGACGGCTCGTCGGCCCGCCAACGCACTTCGTACAGCCGCACCGGATCCTCGAAGCCCTTGAGCGCCACTTCGCCGCGATCCGTGAACAGGAAGTTCTTGCCGGCGACGAGTTGCCGCACGACATCCGACACGACGATCTCGCCTCCGGCGGCCTGGCCGCAGATGCGCGACGCCGCGATGACCGACGTACCGAACAGGTCGTCGTCCTCGATGATTGGCTCTCCCGCATTCACGCCCGCGCGGATGAGCAGCGGTTCCGCGCCCGAGGTGTTCCGCGCGGCGAACGCCCGTTGTAACGCGACCGCGCATTCGAGCGCTTTCTGCGCGGACGAGAACCATGTCATGAAGCCGTCGCCCATCGCCTTCACTTCCGTGCCGCCGTGCGCCGCGAGTTCCTCGCGCGTGATGCGCTCGTGCTCGCGCAGCAGTTCGCGGCCCTTCGCGTCGCCGTGGCGGTGCATCATCGGCGTATGATCGACGATGTCGGTCCAGAGGATCGCCCGCATGGCCCCGAGCTGCAGTTCGGGTGCGCGCACCGGTGCGCCGGGATCGAGCGCCGTCGCCTCGACGAAGTCGGCGATAGCGGCGATCAGCACCTCATTGTCCTCGACGAATGTTGATACCTTCAGCGCGTCACCAGGCACGGCGATGACGTGCGCCGTTGGGATCGCCGAGGCGATCGTCCGGGCCGTGCTCGCGGAAACCTGTGAGGCGCCGAGGTGCGCGACGAGCGTCGGCACGCGTATTTCTTCGGGTGACGCGAACCCGGCTTCCCGCGCTCGCCTGAATGCTTCGCTTCCCGCTCTTCGTACCGCGGGGGTCGTTCCCGCGCGTGCCAACTCCCCGTACTGGGCGGCTTCCGGCGCGTTCCAGCCGTGCAAAAGCCGGCCGATCACGTTTGTGTAGAGCTCCCACTCGGACTCCATGAGAGGCCTCATCGCGTCGAGCTGCCGCCGGATGTCAGGCGTGAGGACGGTGCTCAAGCCGACCCACCAGACGAGGCTCGTGACGCGATTGGGGTGGCGCGCCGCGAACGCCAGCGGCGCATCGCCGGCCACGGTATGCGTATACAACGCGAACCGCTCGAGTTCGAGACGATCGACAACGGCGAGCAGATCTCGCTCGCCCGCCTCGGCCGAGAAGTCCGCGACATCGCGCTGTGACATGCCCGTGCCGCGGCGGTCGTAGCGGACGACCTGCAAGCGCCGGGACAGCCGCTCGTAGAACGCGCGGTTGCGCGGGTAATCGAGTTCCATCTGCAAGTGCGGGACGAGGATGTTCGGGGAGATCACGAGCGGCGGCCCCTCGCCATGCGTCGTGTAGGCGATATCGACGCCGTCGCTCGTCTTGCAGTACCGGATCTGCTGTTCCATGCTCAGTCCCGCCACCGCACGGTATACACGCGCACCGGCTCGCCGACGCCCTTCATCTCCCGCTCGCCGCGGTCCTCGAACACCACGCCGGCCGACGATCGCGCCATGCCGCGCACGACGTCCGACACGAGGATCTCGCCCGGCGCCGACAGGCCGCAGATGCGTGAGGCGATGTTGACGGCGCCGCCGTAGACGTTGTTGTCTTCGCGGATCACGTCGCCCGCGTGCAACCCGATGTGCAGCCCGAGCTCCGACGCCGCGCTCAGCGCGAGGCAGCGGCGCGCTCCGTCGATCGCCTGCGCAGCGGATGGGAATGTCGCGAGCACGCCGTCGCCCAGCAGCTTGCCGTCGATCGCCGCACCACCCGCTTCGCGGCTCGCCGCGCGCAGGCCCGCATCGAGCGCGCGCGACGCGTCGCGGAAGCGTGCGTCGCCGAGGCGCTCGGTGAGCGCGGTTGAGTCTACGATGTCTGTGAACAAGATGACGGCTGTGCCACCAACACCCCCATCGGCCGCGGGGGGCGAGCTGCCCTGCCCGGTATCGACACCCATGAACTCGAGGATCGCCGCTAACGCGTCATCTCCGACGTCGGGTGTCGATGCAACGCGGCAGTTAGGCACGACGCTCGCGAGCGCGAGCGACGCTTCCCGCGATGGCCCTCCGTTCGCAATACAGAGTAGTGTCGGAACAGCGATGCGCTGATAGATCGCGCTGAGATCCGCGTCTGCGAACGTTGCCCGGTACGCGGCATAGACCTCAGCCGTCAGGGACTCGCGCATCGCGTTGCTGTACCAGCGCTGGCCTGAGACGGGCCCGTCAGGAAACGCGCCGCCGGCCGCGCGGCGGCGATCAAGGGACCAGTTGTCGCGGATCGCTGCGCCGGTTCGTCGAACGATGGAGAACGCGGGGAACACACAGACCAATTCCCGGACGCGGCCAGGCTGCTCAGCTCCGTAAAGAGCGGCGCTCGCGGTGGCGGTTCCGGTGCCGATCAGCGTGAACTGGGCGGCAGCGATGTGTGCCGCGACCGCTTCGATTGCCCGAACCTGCGCCTCTAACGAAAAATCGCTGACATTGCGTTGCGATGCGCCGATCCCTGGGGCATCGAAGATTGTGATTTGCGTGCGGGCGGACAGCATGCGAACGGTGTCATTGAGCGGGGCCGACCCAGTCCAATGATGCTGCATCGCAATGCTGTGGTCGTGGCAGTTGAGGATCGGCGGGCCGTCGCCACTGGTGCTATAGGCGATGCTGACGCCGTCAGACGTGCGAGCGTACTGGATCTGCGGCTCAGCCATCAGACTGCCCCTCGCACCGCGTACACGCGCACCGGCTCGCCGACGCCCTTCATCTCCCGCTCGCCGCGATCCTCGAACACCACGCCGGCCGACGATCGCGCCATGCCGCGCACGACGTCCGACACGAGGATCTCGCCCGGCGCCGACAGGCCGCAGATGCGCGAGGCGATGTTGACGGCGCCGCCGTAGACGTTGTTGTCTTCGCGGATCACGTCGCCCGCGTGCAACCCGATGTGCAGCCCCAACTCCGACGCCGCGCTCAGCGCGAGGCAGCGGCGCGCTCCGTCGATCGCCTGCGCAGCGGATGGGAATGTCGCGAGCACGCCGTCGCCGAGCAGCTTGCCGTCGATCGCCGCACCACCCGCTTCGCGGATCGCCGCGCGCAGGCCCGCATCGAGCGCGCGCGACGCGTCGCGAAACCGCGTATCGCCGAGTTGTTCCGTCAGCGCCGTGGACGAGACGATGTCGGTGAAGAGGATGACGGCCGTGAAGTGTGCCGCGGCTGGCTTCGCGGTGGGCGTCTCCGCGGGCGGCGTCTCGCGTGCCGGCTTTGCCGCGCCGGGTGCGCGAAGGAAATCGAGCATCAGGTCACGCGCTGCTTCGGTCACGAAGCCACCGCCCCGTGCGCCCGTCAGCAGGTGGAATCGCGCGTTCGGAATGCGCGCCGCGACCTCCTGCGATAATTCGATCGGAATGACGTCATCGTCGGCGGTGGCAGCAACGAGCGTCGGCGCCGTGATGGCGGCCAGATCCGTAACCACGCTCATGAGACGATTGTCGCGCCTGTACGCCACATATCCCTCGGCCGAGATGCTGTCACGGATCAGCGCCGCCATCGCGTTGGCCGCTTCGACGTCGTTAAAGCCCACAGCACGGTTGGCGATTGTACTCGTCACGAAATCCCATTGCTCGACGGTCACGGACTCGAGGGCGGCGTAAGCAGAGAAGGCTTTGCTCGCCTCATAGAGTCGCGGGCCGTCGGCATACGGCGACGCGAGGAAGAGGTGCGACACCTCCTGCGGAAAGCGCGCGGCGTACGCCATCGCGAGCGGACTCGCGTGTCCGTTCCCCGCGAGTGCGAACCGCTCAAGGCCCACCTGCCGAACGACGGTACGCAGGTCGGCAATGCGCGTGTCGAGCGAGTAATCCAGAACGCGCTGGGACAACCCCATACCGCGCGGGTCGTACGAGACGACCTGGTGCTCCTGCGCGAGCCTGTACGTTCCATCGGCCGCTCCGGGCATGCTCCACATCGCGGTCAGGTGCGACGGGAACCCTGCCGCGAGCAGGAGCGGCGAACCCTCGCCCGTGACGTAGTAGGCGAGACGAACGCCGTCATCGGTCATGCAGTAGCGGACGTCGGGCTGGTCCATGCTCATTCCTGCCACCGTACTTCATACAGCCGCATCGGCTCATCAAACCCCTTCGGCACGAACTCCCCGCGATCCGCAAACAGGAAGTTCTTCCCGGACAACAACCCCCGCACCGTATCCGGCACCAGGATCTCCCCACCACCAGCCCTCGCCGCAATCCGCGAAGCCAGGATCACCGTAGCCCCAAACAGATCCCCGTCCTCCTCGATCGGCTCACCAGCATTCAGCCCGATCCGAACCGCAACACGCTCGCCGTCGTTCCCACGTCCCTCTCCCCCTGAGGGAGAGGGTGGCCCGAAGGGCCGGGTGAGGGTCTCGTCACCCTCTCCCCCAGTGGGAGAGGGTCGGCCGAAGGCCGGGGAGAGGGGCGTCGCAAACGCGCGCTGCAACGCAATCGCGCATTCGATCGCCGAAGTCACCGAACCGAACGACGCCATGAACCCATCGCCCATCGTCTTCACTTCCGCGCCGCCATGCTGCCTCAGCAGCTCGCGCGTGATGCGTTCGTGCTCGCGCAGCACATCGCGCCCGCGCGCATCGCC
>CAYWOO010000024.1:0-14189 GCA_964458665.1 uncultured Dehalococcoidia bacterium | reverse complement strand
CGCACGCCGGACAGATCGCACAGTGCTTTCCGTATAGGAGAGGGTGGACAAAGACGTGACCGCCACCTTCGTCCCAGAGACCCCAGACGACCGCACGCGCCGCGACCGCGTGATCCGGCTGCTCGCCGTCGGCACGGCGCGGCTGCTCGCGGACGACGCGGCGACGGGCACCGTCAAAGACGGCGTTGACTTGTCCGCGGACGTACGGGTTACTACGACGACCGCCCGGCCGGGCGGCGGAGACGAGTCGTGACGCTAACCCTCACATCACGCACTGGAGCCGAGCCCGCCGCCGCCGAACGGCGCGTCGGGCTCCTTACGCGCGTCTCTACCGCGCGCCAGGCAATGACGGAGGAGGGTTCGCTCAAGAACCAGATTCAGCGGCTCCGCGCCCACGTCGAGTACAAGGTGGCCGTGTGCGGCGAGCCGTGGACCGAGGCTGCGGTCTACGAGCTAAAAGCGGTCTCCGGCAAGGACGCGCTTCGCAGCGCCGACATGCAACGACTCTTCTCCGACATCGCCTCGGGGCGGATCAACACCGTGGCCTGCACGGCGCTCGACCGTGTGAGCAGATCGGTCGCGGACTTCCTGCGCTTCTTCGAGATCTTGAACGAGCACAGCGTGGAGTTCGTCTGCCTCAAGCAGAACTACGATACGACAAGCCCGCAGGGGAAGCTCTTCATCACGATCATGATGGCGCTGGCCCAGTTCGAGCGGGAGCAGACCGCCGAGCGGACGCGGGATGCCACGGCGGCGCGAGCGGATCGCGGCCTCTGGAACGGCGGCCGGCTGCTCGGCTACGACCTAGACCCGGACCGCAAGGGGTACCCCGTTCCCAATGTCGATGAGGTCGCGCTCGTGAACTTCGCGTTCGACACGTACCTCGACTTCGGGTCGATCAAGCTGACGATGGAGGCGCTCAACGCGCGCGGCTATCGCACGAAGACGTTCACGTCGCGTCGCGGCGTCCACCACGCCGGCAGTCCGTTCACGACCTCCTCGGTGCAGTACCTCTTGAAGAACCCCGCGTACATCGGGCGCAAGGAAGTCAACAAGTCCGCCAAGGTCCGTGGTAAGCGCGAGTACAAATTGGTGGACGCTGTGTGGGCGGGCATCGTCGACGTCGAGAAGTTCGAGAAGGTACAGCGCCTCATGGCCTCGAACGGCCAATCGAACCACAACGGCGCGGCGCCAGTCCGACACACGTATGTCCTGAGCAGAGGCATCCTTCACTGTGGCCGCTGCAGCAGCCAGATGGAGGGCCGAAGCGGCAACGGGCATCTCGGCGTGAAGTACTTCTATTACGCCTGCCGCAACACAGCCTGCAACTTGAAGGTCACGGCATCAGAAGTAGAAGACGCCGTCTTGAACCGCCTCGCAGTGCTGGCGCGTGAAGACGGCATGTTGGCTGCAATCGTCACCGAGACGAACAGGCTCCGATTGAAGGAGCTGCCGTCACTCCAAACGCGGCTCAAATCGCTGCAGCGAAAGCTCGCGGCGGTGCGCACTTCTGCGGACAAAGTGCTTGCGGAGTGGTCCGCGATGGACGCACACGAGGGCCGCGCCTTCCTGAACGAGAAGCTCGGGGCATTGGCCCAACAGCGCGAGGAGCTGGAGGGCACGGTCGCCGAGACGGAGGACGCGGTGCTTCGCGCCCAGAGCGATGTGGTCCGGACTGAAACGGTGCGGGAGGCGTTGACGAACATCGGCGCGGTGTATGAGACGCTGCGGCCGGCAGAACGGAAGGAATTGATGCAGCTGGTGCTGCGGCGGGTCGAGGTCAACGAGCGACAGATTGTGCTGGAGATATACGGTGGGGCTTGCGCGTCACACACACAAGCCCCGCTCGTATCAACTAACAAGAGCGCATCACGCTCTGAGGCACCAGTATGGCTCCCTGGGCAGGACTCGAACCTACAACCAATCGGTTAACAGCCGATTGCTCTACCATTGAGCTACCAGGGAATGGTCGCTCCGGACTTGCGTCCAGCCACGCATCGTAACGAATCCGTTGCGCCCCCTCAAGACGGGCCTTCCCTTAGCTCGCACCGCGTTGCCTGATGCTACGATGAATCGAAGGGCGGTGCCGTGTCGGAGCAGCACGAGATCTTGCGCACCGAAGGGCTGTCGAAGCGATACGGCCACATTCAGGCCGTCTCCGACATGGACCTCCGCGTCTATAAAGGCGAGGTATACAGCTTCCTTGGACCCAACGGTTCGGGCAAGAGTACGACCGTCGGCATGATCCTCGGCCTCGTGCGCCCCACGCGCGGGCGGGCGCTCGTCTTCGGCGACGATATGGCGACGCATCCGTGGCCCGCGCTCCGCAAGATCGGCGCGGTGATCGAGACCCCCGCCTTCTATCCGTACCTCTCCGGCTACGACAACCTCAAGGCGCTCGCAATTGCCCTCGGCGGCGTCAGCAACGCGCGCATCGACGAGATGCTCGAGCTTGTCGGCCTGCGCGATCGCGGCGGCGATCCCTACAAGACGTACTCGCTGGGTATGAAGCAGCGCCTCGGCATCGCCTCGACGTTGCTTCGCGACCCGGAGCTGATCATCCTCGACGAACCGACGAACGGCCTCGACCCCGCCGGCACGCGCGAAGTGCGCGAACTCATCCCGAACCTCGCGCGGCAGGGCCGGGCGGTCTTCCTCTGTAGCCACCTGCTGCACGAAGTGCAGGCCGTCAGCGATCGCGTCGCCATCGTCAAGAAGGGCCGCATGGTGGCGCAGGGCACCGTCGCCGAACTCCTCGGCAGCGGCCAATACCTCCGCGTCCGCGCCGCCGACAACGACGCACTGGCGCGAGCGCTCGGTACCGTGCCGTTCGTCACGGGCATCGAGCGCATCGATGGCTTCGTGCGCGCCGCCGCGCCCGTGGACAAGGCGGCGGAACTCAACCTGGCGCTCGCCACGCAGGGGATCTACGTGTCCGAGCTGAGCGCGTGGGAGACCGATCTCGAAAGCGTCTTCCTCGACCTCACGGACGAAGAGGTGCCCGCATGAATATCCAACGGCTGATGGCCGGCGAGCTCTTCAAGCTGCGAAAGCGGATGATGACGTGGATCCTCGCCGCGCTGATCGTCGGGCTGATCGTCCTGTTGTACTCCATCCTCTGGAGCGTCAGCGGGCGTGCCGGCGGCTACTTCGATCGCGACCTGCGCCGGGTCATCCAGTATCAGGAACTGCGTCGCGGCATCTTCTTGCAGGCCGGTGTGCCGTTTGCGCTACAGATCATCGCCCAATTCGGCTCGCTGCTCGCGGTGATCTTTGCCGCCGGCGCCGCCGGCAGCGAGTACTCGTGGGGCACCGTACGGCTCATGGCGACCGCGTCCAGCGGACGGCTCCGGCTTATCATCGCTCGCTTCGTCGTGACGTGCGTACTCGTCGCCATGGGCACGTTGCTCGCCGTGGCCGTCGCACTCGCGTACAGCGCCGTGATTACCACGTACTACGGCGGCGCCGACTTCGGGTTCGTGACGGGTGGCTTCCTGAAGGAGCAGTTCCTCGCGTGGCTCCGCACCATCTACGTCATGTCGCCGTTCGTCGCACTCGCGTTCGCGGCAGCTATCGTTGGACGCTCGACACTCGCGGGCGTCGGCGTCGGCCTGGCGGTGACGTTCCTCGAGCCGCTGATCGGCAGCCTGATGCGGTTGGGCGGGCCGCGCTGGGAGAGCGTGCCGAACTATCTCATCTCCGCCAACCGCAGCGTCGTGCTGGCGCAGAACAAGCTTCCCGTCGGCCTGCCGGAGTTCAGCTTCGGCCCATCGAAGAACGAACTCGCACGCCAGGGCGCGTTCTCGGCCGAAGGCGCCGTGATGATCCTCGCCATCTACACCATCACCTTCATCGCCGTTGCGTTCGTCGTCTACCGCCGCCGCGATATCACCTCCAGCAGCAACGGCTAGCACCGCCGAAACGTGCCGCCACCTCGGAGCGCGGGCGTTCAGCCCGCGCCGTCCGCGTTCAACCGTAGTTCTCCGACGCGCTCCGCGCAGCTATACTCCGCCAGTCCCCGAGACTATTCACAAGGAGCAGCAATGGCCGTCAAGTGGAGCACAGTCGCCCCCTACATCGAGAATGGCTTCGCCACCGGCGGCCAGGTGACCCGCGGCCCCATCGTCGATGCCGCCGAGGATGACAGCGCGCCCGACGCCGTCGTCGACGCCCTCGACGGCCTGGGCTCCCGCGTTTTCAGCAGCGTGGAAGACGCAAAGGCCTTCCTCACGTCGCAGGGTCTGGTCGAGGAATAGTTAGCGCTTCATTGCGCGGACGATGGCCGTCTCGCGATGTAGGGCAGCTGCCCCAAGGCTGTTGGTAGCCTGCGCGCAGCGCGGAGGTGAGGTCACCCCGCATCAATCCCACCGCAACAGCAACTGATACAAGCGAAACAGCAGCCGCGTACTGTCCAGCGCGATGATGTCCGGCTTCTGGTTCAGCTTCGGCGAGACGTGCTCGAACAGCCGCAGCTCGTCGAAATGCGCATTCGGTCGATCGCCGATCGCGTCTTTCATCCGCCGCGACTCCGTGTATGGCACGAACGGATCCGCGCGGTCGTGCAAGATGAACAGATCCGCCTTGACGCGCTCGATGCTCGTCTTTGGCGACAGATAGTCGAAATCCGCCACGGCGTCCGCGGGCAGCGTGCGGATCAGACCGGCGATCGCGCTCGGGTCGCGGTTGGCGAGGAAGTTGTAGGAGGTGCGCGCGGTCGCGCTCAGCGTCGCGACGTCTTCGGGATCCGCGGGCTCGTCATCAACAAAGATGGTGCTCAGCACGTCGCGATCGTGCCCGTCGTCCAGCCGATCGATGAGCTGGCGCGCTACTACGTGCTCCGCATGTGAGTTCGGCGTCCACGTCTCGTCCACGTCTTTATATTGGATGCGGTGCGTCGCGATACCTCCGAACGCGGACAGCGCGTCAAAGTAGCCGCCGAACGACACGATGTGGTCGACTTCGTCCGCGATCCGCGGATCAGCCGCCGCCACCAGCGCCAGCGAGCCGCCGACGCTGGCGCCGAAGAAGCCGACGCGCGTCGCATCCACCTGCGTCAGCTTCTGCACATACTGGAACTCGGCTACGAGTGCGTCGATCTCTTCTGGCTCGATCCGCACGTCGTCCAGCCGATCGCTGAAGGGCACCAGCATCACCACGCCCGCCCGTGCCGCATCCTCCGCGATCCTCACGAGGCGCGCGTCGTCAAGCGCCAGTGGTGGTGCGCCCATCGAAAACACGACGCCGACGTGGCGCGCGCCCTGGGCGGGCACGTACAGGTCGGCTTCGATAGAGCGCGGGCCGTTCCGGCTCTCGTAGTCGATCGTGACGTGTTCGCGTTTCGGCGGGTCCGAGATGAGGTCGGCGGGCCGGAACGGCAGCGGCACCTGCAGCACCATATCCGGCAGGAAGATCGAGGCCTCGACCGCCACGCGTCCGTTGCGGTTGAAGCTCAGCAAGACCGGCATACCGCCAAGCAGCAACAGCGCCGCCAACAGCGGCCACGTTCGCACGAGGAAGCGGAGAATGTTGGAGCGGGCGCCCGCCATACGCATGAAGTCTATGCGCCGCCCGCGACCGGACAAAGCGGCACCGCCGGTATACTCTCGCGATGCGTGTGCTGCGGGTCCTGCCGGAAGTGGTGCTCTGGGTGCTGATCGCCGCGACCGCAACGGTGATCCTCGCCGTGTACTCGGGCTTTGTGCATGGCGAAGACGGCATCGACCTCCGCACCACACTCCCGCGCGCCGCCACGCCCGGCTCCGTCCCTACTCCAAGCGCCGCGCAGAACGCATCCCTGCGTGCCGAAGCCGATGACAGCACGAAGCTGCCCGGCCGCTTCGTGGCGACACAGGGCCGAAAGCACACGACCACATACCCCCTGGCCGAACGCATCGAGTTCTGTCCCGAGCACATCACCTCCGCGGACTGCTACGCCTCAAACCCGCCGACCTCGGGACTGCACCTCCCGGTACAGAGCAACGTCGTCCTGCCGGATGGCCACCGTCTCAAGATACCGCCGGATCCGGGCGTATACGACTTCGCAATTCCGCGCGAATCCATCCCGCACATCGAGGAGCACGCCGGCGTCTACGTCGGCTACGACTGCGCGAGCGAAGCCTGCAGCGAAACCGCCGAACGCCTCAAAGACCTCGTCACGCAGGAGATCTCTCTCGGCGCGCGCGTCGTGCTCTCGCCGGACGACGATCTCGACGAGGATACGATAGGCATCGCTGCCTGGACGCGCGTCGACACGTTCGCGTCGTCGGACTACACCGACGATCGTGTCCGGGCGTTCATCAAGGCCCACAGCTGCCGCTTCGACCCCGAAGCCTTCTGCAGCGCCACCCCGGTCAACTAGCTGTCGCAGCACGCGGAACGCACTCCGATCATCGCGAGCAACGTTCGATCTCCGTAGGGACAGGTCTTCAGACCTGTCCGCCTGTCCGTTTCAGGGAGAGGGTTCGTGGTCGGTGACAACGTGCGGGGCGTTCTCGCAGGCCGTACGGACGCACCTTCAGGTCTGTCCACGCTCTGGCCGAGCTAGATGCTTCGCTGCGCTCCGCGTGACAACGTGCTGCGCATCCCTCGTCCGCAACCCACCTCGGGCTCGTTTGCTACCATGAAACCGCAACACACACCGAGCGAGGAGATCCGCTGTGGCAGATTTCTACGATCACATCGACGGCGAGCGCAAAGCGTTCATCGAACGCCAGCACATGTTCTTCGTGGCCACCGCGCCCACCGACCCCAACGACGGCTTCCCGAACCTCTCGCCGAAAGGCCGCACGCTCCTCCGCGTCCTCGGCCCGAATCTGGTCGGCTATCTCGACTACCCCGGCAGTGGCAACGAGACCGCGAAGCACACCGCCGAGAACGGCCGCATTAGCCTCATGGTGTGCAGCTTCGAGCCGACGGCTGGCATCGTCCGCCTCTACGGCCGCGGCCGCCGCGTCGATCTCGATGATCCGGCGCTGCGCCAGTACCAGGCGGCGTTCCAGGACGACCTGCATCCGTACGTGCGCCAGGCGTTTTTCATCGACGTCGAGAAACTGCAGACATCATGCGGTTATGCCGTCCCGCGCTTCGAGTATCTGCAGGACCGCGAGACGCTGGACAAGTACTGTGAGCGGAAGTACGTGCCGCGCGAGTTCGCGGACGGCCTGCCGGCGGCCGGCCCGCTGACCTTCAAGGCGGTGAGCTCGCAGTAACCCCCCAACGCGAGGCTCGCCTTGGATCCGAATCTCAAGCTCGTCGACTGGGTCGGAAAGATGATCGACGTCGTGATCGATCGGCCGCTCCACAGCGCGCACCCAACAGACCCCGATCTCATCTACGAGGTCAACTACGGCTACGTCCCCGGAACGACGGCACCCGACGGTGACGAGATCGATGTGTATGTGCTTGGCGCCGACGAACCCTTGGAACGATGCGCAGCTCGCGTCGTCGCCATCATCCGTCGCCGCGACGACGTCGAGGACAAGCTCGTGGCGACGTTGGCCGGCGGCTGGGACGAGGCGTCGATAGTCCGAGCGACCGCGTTCCAGGAGCAGTTCTGGAATTCGTGGGTCGAACTGCCCGGTTAGGGTTCGACAATGCCGTACCGACGACGCGTGAGCTCACCTCCGCGCTTCGCGCTGGTCCTCTCCGCCCGGCGGAGAGGAGAGCTGCCCGGCCGATCAGCACGCTAATCGTCGTCCTCCCTCTCCGCCGGGCGGAGAGGGTCGGGGTGAGGTCCCTTGCCTGTTCTAGCACGACGGTTCGTTTGCCGGGCGAGAGCTGCGTGCCAACCGACCTAGATGCTTCGCTTCGCTCTGCATGACAGCGTAAACCCCGTTTGTGAAAGATTGCCCAAGCGGCCAACGATCGGTCAGACTGTAGCTGCGATGGTGCAAGAAACGATTCCGCTGCTGGGCCAGGATGCAGAACCGGGTGTCGATGCCGAGGTCGAGCAGAACATCCTGCTGACCGGCGTCGATACCGTGATGAACTGGGCGCGCTCGTCGTCGCTCTGGCCCACCATGTTCGGCCTCGCCTGCTGCGCGATGGAGATGATCGCGACGGCGACGCCGCGCTACGACATCTCGCGCTTCGGCGCGGAGATCTTCCGCGCGTCGCCCCGGCAGTCCGACCTGATGATCGTTTCGGGCACCTGTACGTGGAAGATGGCGCCGGCGATCCGCCGCATCTGGCTCCAGATGCCGGAGCCGAAGTGGGCGATCTCGATGGGCGGCTGCGCCATCATGGGCGGCCCGTTCGCCTTCGGTTACAGCGTGCTGCCCGGCGTCAACCTCATCGTGCCGGTCGATGTCTACGTGCCCGGTTGTCCGCCGCGCCCCGAGTCGCTGCTCACCGGCCTCATTATGCTGCAAAACAAGATCATGGACTCGCGCGTCACCGGCCAGCGTGTGCGCCCCGAGCCCGACGGCGACTTCAGCGCCTACCTTCCACCCGAAGACCCGATCCGCCTCGAACTGGAGTCGCTCTTCCCGCCGTTTCCGGCGTTCGATCCGGCGCTGTCGCAGGTGTAGCGACCTTTCCGAACTGCTCCTTTTGACAAGAGCTGGCCCTGCTCGCGGGGCCCTCTCCCACTGGTCCCGGCAACCGCTCGCGCTCCGGTAGAATCGACGCTGCCCGGGCAGGAGGCCGTGTGCCGCTTGCGGATGTCGCCCTCCGCCCGTCCGTACAGGGAATGGCAGCGCTGAGTGTAGGCGACCCTCGATGCGGCAGCGATCCCCGCTCGGCGAGCGAAGCGTCAAGGACGGCAGCTTCCTCGGCGACGGTTCACGGGAGTAAACTGAAGCCGGTTCTTCGGAGAGCCATACGCGCGGGGGGGGCGTCCATGGCGCGGACACTGGCGGATCGGCTTTCGGGACTCGCGAGGACGTCGTTCGTCGGACGCGAGAATGAACGGCGCATGCTGCTCGATGCGCTCATCGCACATGAGTTGCCGTTCGCCGTGGCTTACGTTTCCGGACCCGGTGGCATCGGTAAGTCTTCCTTCCTCCGATCAGTTGCGGGGGACCTGCCTGATGACTGCGCTGGCGTCTATCTCGACTGCCGCGACATCGAACCCACGCCCGAGAGCCTCCTGCGCGCCATAGCCGGTGCGCTCGGGATCGAGCGCCACGACCTCAGCGCGATCGCCGAGGTCCTCGGCGCGCGTCGGCGAGTCGTGATCGCATTGGACTCGTACGAGACCTTCGGGCTCGTCGACGCGTGGCTCCGGCAGACGGCTCTTCCGTCGCTGCCCGCGAACGTGCTCACGGTCTTCGGTGGACGCGAAGCTCCCAGTCCCGGCTGGGCGACCGCGCCGGGATGGCAGGGCATGTTCCGCGAGATCAAGCTCCACGCCATGAGCGATGACGAGTCACGAGAGATGCTGGAGCGCCGCGGCGTCACCGGCGATCAGGCAGCCCGCATCAGCCGATTCGCCCGCGGCTATCCTTTGGCGCTTGAGCTTGCTGCAGCCACACTCCGCACGCAGCCGGATCTCGATATCGACGAAGCCGCGATCCCGGAGGTCATGGCGCGACTGACGCAGACGCTGCTGTCCGGTCTCCCGCCAACCACCGTGGATGCGCTCCAGGCGGCGTCGACCGTGCGCCGGATCACAGAGCCGCTGATGGCGGCGCTCCTGGGTGCAGACTCGGTGCGTGATATCTTCGAGCAGTTGCGCGGCATGTCTTTCGTGTCGCAGCGCGCGCACGGCGTGTACCTACACGATGTCGTGCGCGACGCGATCGCTCTGGAGATAGCTCAGCGCGACCCGCAGCTGCACGCATTGCACCGTGAACGCGCGTGGCGATTCTTGAGCGCCGAGTCTCACCGAGTGAACCGCGCCTCGCTGTGGCACTACACCGCGGATCTGCTTTACCTCGTGCAGAACCCGAACGTCCGAAACGCCTTCTTCTGCCCGGGTGCCGTCGACGTTTCTATCGAAGCCCCGACGGGCGCCGACGGCGTAGAGATCGCATCGATCGCGCGATTGCAGGAGCCCGCTGATGGTGGAGAATGGCTTCTTCGATGGTGGCATTGCCATCCGGAGACATTCAAAGTCGCGCGTACTGGTACCGATTCCGTCGCCGGCTTCTACCTCACCTTTGAGCGGCACACGGTGGATTCGGACCTGTTACGCGCGGACCCGATCACGGCCGCGTGGTGCGCCCACCTCGACGCGCATCCGCTGCGGCCTGGCGAGCGCGCGCTTCTCTTGCGCCGTTGGCTCTCGCGCGCGGATGGTGAGGCACCCTCGGCCGTCCAGGCGGCCGCATGGCTCGACCTCAAGCGCCTCTACATGGAGATGCGTCCGGACTTGCGCCGCATCTATTGCACCGTGAATGACATCGCAACCTATGCGCCCGTCGTGACGCCGCTCGGCTTCACGCCGATCGATGAAGCCCACGTCGATATCAACGGGGTGATGTTCTACACGGCGATGCTCGATTTCGGAAAAGACAGCGTCGATGGCTGGCTCCACGGGCTGATCGGAGCGGAGCTCGGGTCTCATCCCGAACGACCATCGCCGACGGCCGCCGTCCAGACCGTGCTCTTTACCGACATCGTCGGTCACACCGAAATGATGCAGCGCCTTGGCGACGCGAAGGGCCGCGGTGTCTTGCGCGAGCACGAGCGCATCACGCGCGATCTCCTCAAGCAGCACGGCGGGGCCGAAGTGAAGACGATGGGGGACGGCTTCATGGCCTCATTCGGCAGCGTCACGTCGGCGATGGAGTGCGCGATCGCGCTGCAACGCGCGTTCGCCGCGCAGAACCTAGAACCTGGAACCGAGAACCTAAACGTGCGCGTCGGACTGAACGCGGGCGAGCCGATCGAGGAAGACGGTGATCTGTTCGGTGCGACGGTGATCCTCGCGTCGCGCATCGCCGCGAAAGCGGGTGCGGGCGAGATCCTCGTGCCGGATACAGTGCGCGGCCTCCTCTCCGGCAAGAACTTCCTGTTCGGCGACCGCGGCGAGTTCGTGCCGAAGGGGTTTGATGAGTCGATGCGACTGTGGCATGTGCGGTGGCAGGATTGAAGGCTCCGTACTGAGAACTGCGACCACCACCTACAAGCTCACCAATGCACCCACACCGGCATCCCCTCCTCTGCGAACGCATACACGACATCCGGCGCGCCCGTGCGGATGCAGCCGTTGCTGATGCGGCCCGTGCGCGGATCGACGACCTTGCCCTCCGCGTCCTTCAGGAATGAGTGAAAGCCATTTGCCTTGTCCGGGTCGAAGCCGACCCAGTGGCTGATGTACGTGTCGTACGGGGGGTCGTACGCCAGCTCCTCGATCTTGCTATTGACGTGAAAGAGTCCCGTCTGCGTTGATGCGTATTCGCCCGTGTCGACCTGCTCGCCGACACCGGCCGGTCCGATTTCGCGCGTAACTGCCGCGCCATCCATCAGTCGCACCACAAACGTCGTCACGTCGACGTCGATCCAGCGTCCCTCCGTCGGCGCGCTGCTCCCGTCGGATGCCAGCGGTGCGACAGCCTCGGCGGTGGCCGTCGGGGCTGGCTCCTCTTCGGGGGTGGAGGTTGCTTCTTCCGGCGTCGTCGTCGGCTCGCTGCCAACCGCCGGCGCCGGCGACGGTTCCGCGGGCTTGCCGCCCGTGGGCACGACGATCGCCGTGCTTGATACAAGCGGCTCGATCGTCACGCCGCCCTTCGCGCGCGCGTTCGATCCGGAACCGCACGCCATCGCGCCGACGCTCAGTGCGAGTGCGGCAAAACATGCGAGGTGGGCGAGACGGTGCATCAGGCGGTGTGCGGCGCGCGGATCTCCGGCGAAGCGAGGATGATCTCCGCCTCGGCCTCCGGCTCTGCCCGCAGCAGTTCCGGGTTGCGGCGCGCCAGGCTTGCAGGAATGATGCCATGCCGCGGCGCCAGCAGCCACGCCGCGAAGAACATCGCCGTCGCCGTCAATACGATGATGCCGCCGGCGGCAGTATCGACGTGGTAGCCGATGAAAATGCCCGTAACACCTGCGACGGCGCCCAGGACGCACGCCATCGCCGCCGTTGGCACGAGCCGATCGGTGAACAGCCGCGCCGTCGCGGCCGGCGTGATCAGCAGCGAGATCACGAGGATATTGCCGACGGCCTTGAACGACACGACGACCGTCAGCGCCGTCAGCGCCAGCAGAAGTACATCCAACGCCACCACGGGCAACCCCATCGCGCGCGCGCCGGACGGGTCGAACGAGGCCATCACCAACAGTCGCCGCAGCACGATGACCGTCGCGACGACAGCGGCGCCGATGGTGACGGTAAGGACCACATCGCTCATCTGAGCGCTCAGCGGGTCGCCGAAGAGGATACCCTCCAGCTCGTCCGCCGAAACGGACTTGTTGGTGAGGATCACCACACCCAGCGCGATCGCGGCCGTGAAGATGACGCCGATCGACGTGTTGTCGCGCACGCGCGCGTTCGCCGTCAGCAACCCCATGATCGCGGCCGTCGTCAACCCGGCGACCAGCGCGCCGACAAGCAGGTTGCCGCCGATGAGGAACGCCGTCACCACGCCCGGAAAGATCGCGTGCGCCAGCGCATCGCCCAGAAACCCGAGGCCGCGCAGCACGATGAACGTGCCGACGACACCAGCGATGATCGCGACGGCGGTGACATCGATGAGACCGCGCAGGAACGCCGGGTCGCTCAGCGGATCAGTGATGATGTTCATGGTGCTCCCCGCCCTCGGCCGCATGATGCTCGAAGTGCTCAGCAGCGATGGGGTCGACGCGGCGGCGCAGGACGATCATGGAGCCGCCGTGGATGTCTGTGTGCGTCGCCTGCAACACCACTTTGCCTTCGTTGCGCCACTCGTCGAACAACTCCAGGATGCGGTCGTGCGTCGCCGCGTCGGTGCCGGTCATCGGTTCGTCGAGCAGGATCACATCCGACTCCTGCGCAATTGCCCGCGCGATGAACGTGCGCCGCTGCTGACCGCCGGAGAGTTCACGTATCTGCCGCTTCGCCAGGTCGGCGATGCCGAGATGCTCCATCGCGTGCGACGCGACGTGCTCGTCCTCTTTCGACGACGGCCGTAGCCATCCGGAGCGCGGGTAGCGCCCCATCATCACGACATCCCGTACCGAGACCGGGAACTGCCAGTCGACGTCCTCCCGCTGCGGCACGTAGGCGACGCGCCGCCGTACACGCTCGATCGGCTCATCGAACAGCGTGATCTCGCCCGAAACCAGCGGGATCAACCCCGCGATCGCCTTGAGCAGCGTGCTTTTCCCCGACCCGTTCGGGCCGACGATGCTCACGACCTGGCTGCGCGGAATGTCGGCGTCGACATGGCTCAGCACGACGCGACGGTTGTAGGCGATCGTCACGTCGCGCAACAATAGGCAGCGCGCGTGCAACGCTTCTACGACGGGAATGGTGCTGGGAGCGAGTTCACCCAATGGCCGCGGGCTCCTTCTTCAGCAGGCGGCACGGCTGGCAGCGGCCGTATACCTCCAGCCAGTGCCGCTCGATCTCGTACCCCGTCGCTCTCGCAAGATCGCTGGTCAGCGCCTGCACATCGCACTGGCTGAAGTCATCGACGCGGCCGCAGTCGATGCAGACAAGGTGGTGGTGATGCCCCCGCGTGCTGACGCGATAGTGCATCGCGCCGTCATCGAGGATCACGCGGCAGACGATGCTCAGGTCGAGCAGGATCTTCATCGTGCGGAACACCGTCGCGCGGCCGACCTTGCGCGCTTCGTGCAGTACGTCGTCCACCGTGAAGTGCGCCGGCTGCGCCAGCACCGCATCCAGCACCCGCCGCCGGCTACCGGTTATCCGGTGCCCCCGCAGCTCCAGCCGATCGATGATCAGGTCGATGTCGGACATGTGCGCTCCGTCGTAAGTGATATCGAGTCTCACTCTAATTGAGATGAAGTCTCAGCGCAAGGCGAGTCGTTTGGGGCTCTCCACAGATTTCACAGATGGACACAGATTTGAGAGGAAGCCCGCAAGAGCGGGCCTCCAAGAACTACAAACCACCAACTGCGAACTACAAACTAACTAGATATCCAGGTTCTTCACCTGCGTCGCGTGGCCCTGGATCCACTTCTTGCGCGGCGCCACTTCGTCGCCCATCAGCGTCGAGAAGATCTCTTCGGCCTTCATGGCGTCGTCGATCTTCACCAGCAGCATGGTGCGCTTCTCCGGGTCCAGTGTTGTCTCCCAGAGC
>CAYWOO010000023.1:0-45389 GCA_964458665.1 uncultured Dehalococcoidia bacterium | reverse complement strand
GGGAGCGTTGCCGCAATTGCCCACAGCGGCCGGCCTGCACCTGTTGGGCGCCGCTCTTCGCGGGTATGCTTTCGCAAACATTCTTGCCCGGAGGAGGCCGCATGCTCTCGCCGTACCGGGTGCTGGATCTTACGGACGAAGGGGCGCTTCTTTGCGGCCAGATACTCGGCGACCTGGGCGCCGACGTCATCGTCATCGAGCCGCCGGGTGGCGCCCACACGCGCGCGAAGGGACCGTTCTATCACGGCGAGGCCGGCCCCGACACATGCCTGAGCTGGTGGGCCGTCAACCGCAACAAGCGTGGCATCACGCTGGACCTCGAGTCACCCGCAGGCCACCAGCGCTTCCTGGAACTCGCAGCCACGGCCGATTTCGTTATCGAGTCGAAGGCTCCAGGCTATCTGGATCGGCTCGGCCTGGGTTACGCGGCGCTGTCCACGCTCAACCCGCGGCTCGTCATGGTCTCGATCACGCCCTTCGGACAGCACGGACCGAAAGCGAACTGGGCTGCGACGGATCTCACTTGTCTTGCTGCGTCCGCGACGCTGCTCATTAACGGCGACGCCGATCGGGCCCCCGTCGCCGTGGCCGTGCCGCAAGCCTACCTTCACGCCGGCGCCGAAGCCGCAGCGGGCGCGCTGATCGCCCACACCGGACGTGAGCGCGACGGCCTCGGCCAGCACGTCGACGTGTCGGTGCAGACGGCCGCCATGATGGCGACCCAGGGTACGGTCCTTTCGGATGCGTGGGGTACGGATCCTACGAAGCGCCTTGCCGGCGGCGTGAACTTCGGCGGCATTCCGCTGCGCTTCATCTATGCGGCATCGGATGGCTTCGTCTCTGTGTCGTTTCTCTTCGGCAGCGCCATCGGACCGTTCACTCGCCGCCTGATGGAGGTCATGCACGAAGAAGGCATCGTCGACGAAGCCACTCGCGACAAGGACTGGAACGGCTACACGACGCTGCTCGTCTCCGGTCAAGAGCCGCCGAGCGAGTTGGCGAGATGCATCGATGCGATCGCCGAGTTCACCAGCCGCCACACGCGGGCCGAACTGTTCGACATGGCGATGCAGCGCAGCCTGCTGATCGTTCCCGTGAACAGCACCGCCGACGTGTTGAACTCCGAACAACTCGCCGCCCGGCAATTCTGGATCGGCATGGAACATCCCGAGCTGGGCGAGACGGTCACCTACCCCGGTGCGTTCGCGCGTTTCCACCGCACTCCCATCACGTATCGAAGGCGACCGCCGCTCCTCGGCGAGCACAACGACGACGTTGTACCGGCGGCAGCTCGACCGGGCCCCGCAGCCGCGCGTGGCAACGACCGTGCATTGCCGCTCGCCGGCATCAAGGTTGCGGATTTCATGTGGGTGCTCGCCGGCCCCTGGGGCACGCGCTACCTGGCCGACTACGGGGACACGGTGGTGCACGTTGAAAGTGCGACCCGAATCGACACGGCGCGTACCATCGGACCATTCAAGGATGGCACGCCTGGCCCGGAGCGCTCCGCGGCCTGGGCGACCGTCAATGCGGGGAAGCTGGGATTCCAACTCAACCTGGGAACTGCACAAGGCCGCGAGGTCGCGCTCCGGCTGGCCAACTGGGCCGACGTGGTGACCGAGAGCTTCGCGCCCGGCGCCGCGAAGAGGATCGGGATCGATTACGACGCTCTGCGCAAGACGAATCCCGGCGTCATCATGATCAGCTCGTGCCTCAACGGACAAAACGGTCCCCACGCCAGCCTTGCCGGCTTTGGCACGATGGGCGCCCAGCTGGCGGGCTTCGGCTATCTCGCCGGCTGGCCCGACCGCCCACCTGCGGGACCAATGGGCGCCTACACCGACTACGTCGCGCCGAAGTTCACGGTTGCTGCCATTCTCGCCGCGCTCGATCATCGCCGTCGCACCGGAGAAGGCCAGTACATCGACTTCTCGCAGGGCGAAGCCTCGGCCCAGTTCCTTGCGACTGCGCTTCTCGACTACACCGCCAACGGCCTCATATGGGAGCGGTCCGGGAATGCATCGCCGCGGTATTCGCCACACGGGGTCTATCCGGCCGCCGGTGACGACCGCTGGGTTGCGATCGCGGCTGCTGACGACGCACAGTGGTCTGCCCTGTGCGCGGCGATCGGCCAGCAGCCCTGGCTCGCCGATCCGCGCTTCGCGACGCTCGAGGCGCGGATTGCGAACCGCGGGGCGCTCGATGCTGCCCTGGGCGCATGGACATCTTCCCGTCCCGTGGACGAGATCGAGGACGTGCTCCAGTCTGCGCGCGTCCCCGTGCATCGCGCGAGCAGCAGCGTGGACGCTCTTGCGGATCCGCAGCTCGCCGCACGCCGGCACTTCCTCGAGCTTGCGCATCCCGAGCTGGGGTCCGTGACGATCGAGAACTCGCGGATGGTGTTCTCCGACACGCCGGCGCAGGTCGCGTCACCGGGTCCGGTCTTCGGCCAGCACAATGATCACGTGCTGCGCGACGTCCTCGGCTATTCGGACGAGGAGATCCTGGACCTGGTGGTGAACGGCGTACTGGAGTAGCGACGACGGTGTCCATAATCGCTGAGTAGCAGCTAGATTTCGCAAACCTTCGGTCTCCACCACAAACGACCACTCGAATGGGCGCTGAACGTCAATAGCGCAAGGCGCTCCTGACCGACTCATTCGCGCAGCATGATCGTGTCGTTTCTGGCGCGAACGCGATCGACACGAATGAATACCGCGTAGCCCGTACGCTCCAGGTCTTGCGCGAGCTCGAATTGGTTGACTCGCTCCATAATCTGTGAACGCACCGCGCCGTCCCTGAGCACTGCGGCCACACCGTAAAATCGCCAGCCAAGTCGCGTCTCCGCGTTGCGGTAGATGACGCACACGTGTGGATTCTCCTCCAGGTCGTCGAGCGTCTCGCCCTTGGCGCGTTCCCAGAACGCCAAATGCTCTTCGTCGAATACCATCACGCTGCCGCGGTAGGACACGTCCGGCACGCCTTTGGCCGAGGCCGTCGCGACGAGGCACGGGCTCCGATCTACAAGCGCGTTCTCCAGGGCCTTCGTCATCTCGGTCGTCAAGACTACCGGCATCGTTAGACTCCAGCATGATTGCCTGGCGCGTCGTGCTCCAGTCTTCGGCGTGCTAGCCGCGCAGCGTCTCGCGCCGCCTCTGGTCGCGCATCGTGCGATCGTACGCATCCCATCCGAGCACATAGCCGCGCTTCTTGTTGGCGGGGCGCCAGACGAGCGCGCCTTTGCTGATTTTCAACGCGCCGAGGCGGTCATCGTCGCTGTATACGGCGAACTCGATATCCGAATTGCCGAGTTTGCGCTCCGGGATCGTAAAGCGGACGTTAGTGTCGGGGCATGGCTCCTCCGGCGTGCTACCCGCCGGAGCCATTATGACGCAGCAACGTAGGATTGTCCGAATATGAGACCCAACTGCGTCCCCGGCGCGTTTTCACCCGTCGCTGCGCGGGAAGTGCCGCCCGCAGGCGCTCGATCCTGGTCAGATCAGCCACCTGCTCCTTACCGAACACGTCAAGGCGTATCATGCGACCAGAGGGCGCAAACCCACAACGGCAACGGGAGGTCTCCGATGCTCTTCAATAGACGCCAAGGCATGAGGTTGATAGCGGGCGTGCATGAGTTCTGGTATCGCGCGACCAACGGACTGATCGGCGGCAACCTGTTCGGGGCGAAGGTGCTGCTGCTGACCACCACCGGACGAAAGAGCGGAAAGCGCTACACGACGCCACTGACCTATATGGAGGACGGTGAGAACCTCGTGATCATCGCGTCCAACAACGGATCGGACACCGATCCGAACTGGTGGCGCAACCTGAAGGCCGATCCACAGGCCATGGTCCAGGTAGGCTCGCAGTATAAGGAACTGCACGCGGAAGCGGCTCTCGGTGCCGGGCGTGATCGCCTGTGGTCGGCGGTCACCGAACGATACCCGGTGTATCGGCGGTACGCCCAGGCAACGAAGCGCGAGATCCCCGTCATCGTTCTGCACGCGCCCACCGAGCCGACCGCCCGCGAGCCGCAGACCGACGAGGCGAGTACGGTCAACGATGCTCCCGTGGACGTCGAGATCGCGCGCGCGCCGGCGGCGACCCAAGACGCTGCCAACCGCGGCGACGCCGAAAACACGGCCGAGGACTGGTGAACACGTCGCACAAGGCGTGCCGCCGAGGCAGCGTGAGGCCACGTGAGCTGACCGCACCACCCTCAGCGCCGCCGCCCATTGCTGGACGGCACGAGCGTGACCGCGAGGTTCCGACGTGCTAGAGTAGGCTCCCCATCGAGAGGAGCACGCAATGGCATCGTTGAAGAAGCGTCCGGTCCGCCCCGCGGATAACTATCTACTCCGCACCCTGATCGATCCGCAGCTGTCGCCGGACGGCAGGCGTGTCGCGTACGCCGTGCGGACGAATGACAAGGAGTCGAACGAGCGCCAGACGTCGATCTGGGTGGCGCCGATGGACGGGAAGACGCCAGCACGACGCTTCACGTTCGGGAAGAAGGACCACAGCCCGCGCTGGTCCCCCGACGGGCGCTACCTGGCGTTCGTCGCCGACCGCGGCGAGAAGAATCAGATCTTCCTGGCGCCGCTCGACGGGGGCGAAGCCCGTGCCCTCACGAAGCAGACGTACGGCGCTGGCGACCCTGTCTGGTCACCGGACGGAAAGCGCATCGCCTGCGTGGCGCGCACGGGAACGTACAAGGAGTCGAAGGCTCGCAGCGCAATCGAGAAATCCGCGCCGCGCGTGATCCGGCACCTCCGCTATCGCCTGGACGGCATCGGCTACTTCGACGAGCGCCGCACCCACATCTTCGTTGTAGATGTAGCGACCGGAGAGGCGACGCAGATGACCGAAGGCGACTGGTACGACCAGCAACCGTCATGGTCGCCGAACGGTAAGGCCATCGCGTTCTCATCAGACCGGGAGCGCAAACGCCATGATCGCATGTTCCGGTCCGATGTTTGGGTCGTGGCATCGAAGGGCGGCCGCGCTCGGCGGATCACGCGCGGACGCGGGGCCGTCAGCTTCCCCGCGTTCTCACCGGGCGGGCGTTACATCGCGTTCATTGGCCACGAATACGGCGACGACTCCGAGGCCCGCCACTCGCATCTCATGATCGTCTCGCCATCCGGCAGCGGGGCGCCGCGTTCGCTGAGCGCGCCGATCGACCGCGCAATCAACGCGTACCCGCCGGCACGCCACTACGCATGGCTTCCGAGCAGCAAGGCTGTCATCTTCCTGGCCGCAGATCGTGGCACCGTCTCACTCTATCGAGCGGGGATATCCAACGGTACGGTCAAGAAGGTGCTCGGGGGCGAGCGACAGATCCATCAGTTCTCGATCTCGCGGGACGCATCGCGCGTGGCGTTCACGGCTTCCTTCGCGTCGATGCCGCACGAGTTGTACGCGACGTCCATGGCGGGTGGCACACGGGAGACCAACCTCAGCCACGCCCACGCCGATCTTCTCGCAACGACGAAGCTCGGGGCCACGAGACGCATGACGCATCGCGCGCCCGATGGACTGGAGATCGAGTCGTTCGTCATGTACCCGCCCGGCTACAAGGTTGGGAACCGGTACCCGCTCGTGCTCTATATCCATGGGGGGCCTCATGGACAGCACCCAGGGGCAGGCTTTTCGATGCGCCCGCAGTCCCTTGCCGGAGCCGGTTACGTCGTGCTTCTCCCGAATCCGCGCGGCAGCGGGAGTTACGGGGAAGAGTTTATGCGAATGTGCGTTCGCGACTGGGGCGGCAAGGACTACGAGGATCTGATGACCGCGGTCGACGTGCTGATCCGAAAAGGCGTCGCCGACCCGAGGCGGTTGTACGTCACCGGTTATTCGTATGGCGGATTCATGACGACGTGGGTCGTCGGTCACACGGATCGCTTCAAGGCCGCGATCATCGGAGCGCCTGTGTCCGACCATATCAGCATGAGGGGCACGACGGAGATTCCGCAGTTCAGCGACTTCGAGGTCGTTTCACCGTTCGAGGACGTGCAAGCCGCGTGGGAGAACTCGCCACTTGCTCACCTGCCCAACTGCACGACGCCGGTACTGATCGAGCATCACGAGGGGGATCTGCGCTGCCCCATCGGCCAGGGCGAGGAGATTTTTCAGACGCTGAAGCTACTGGGCAAGGAAGTCGAGTTCTTGCGCTATCCCGGGGGCTTTCACACGCTCGAGTTCCACACGCCATCGCAAGACGTCGACTACATGGAGCGCGCGCTCGCCTGGTTCCGCGCTCATCGCGGCGCCGTGAAGCAGGCCCGTTCGCGGACATCCCTCAACGGAGCGAAGCCCGCGGCTGGCGCGGCCTCGCGACATGACGCGACGAAGCGACGCACTGTTGCGTCGGCGAATGGCGCCCGGGCCAACGGCGTGCCGAGGCGCGTCGCTGTGGGGCCGCGGACGTGACGACGCGCTCGCCAGCAAGGATTCAGCAGTAGATCGGACGTTGTCAGCGCCGCGCCGGGCAGCACGCGATCGGCCGCGCTCGACTGTTCCGTGGATTCCCGTCAGTGTCTCCCTTCGCACCGGTGGTCTCCGCGCCAGTCATCGTGTCGACGCCGACGTCGGTAACGTGGGCCGCGCCACTACTCGCGTTTGCCGGGAAGCTTCGGCGCCAGCCACGAGAGGAAGCTGTCCGGGCTGCGCGTCTGCATGTAGAAGCGCCCGGGGCCGGTCAGCCTGCACACAAGACCCTCGCCGCCGAGCAGGGTCGTCTTCCAGCCGCCCGCGCGACCCACGTCGTAGGTCACCGTGTCGTCGAACGCCACCATGTGGCCGGTGTCGACGCTGTGCTTCTCGCCGGCCCCTAGCGTGATCAGGTGGATCGCGCCGTAGCTCGATACGAAGATTGTGCCGGTGCCTGTGCATTTCAGTAGGAACAGACCCTCCCGCGAGAAGAACGTCTTGCCGGCGCCCCACTTCGTGTCGACGTTGACGTCCGGCGTCGAGGCCAGGAACGACCCCGACTGCAGCAACAGCGTGTTACCCGTGAGTTCGAGCGCCACGATGTCGCCGGGCAGCGCCGGGGCGATCGTCACGTGGCCGGCCTGCTCCGCGGTGAAGGTGTTGATGAAGAAGCTCTCGCCGCCCAGCACCGAGCGCTTCAGGCCGGACATAATGCCGCCCTTCACGCTCGTCTCCATCTTGATGCCGTCGGTCATGCTGACCATCGCGCCCGCCTCGGCCTGGAACTTCTCGCCGGTCTCCAGGTTAATAGTGCCAAGCGCATATGCGGGGCCGTACTGGATGTCGTACTTCACGTCGCACTCCTTGCGATTGCGGGCCGGCCACGGGTCCGAGCACCGCCGGTATGTTGTACCAAGCCACATGACAGCGCCCCGCGTTGTCGCACCGGAGCACGCTGCGCGGGCCGGCGGCGGTCCTACTGGCACCGGACCTTGCTTCTCGCAGGCCTCGCATCGCCGTCCGCCTCCGCTGCGGGATCGCTCGCCGCGACGGTGTCCGGCGCGCTTCCGTCGATCATCCCACGACTACGGTCGCACAGGGAGGGCCGATCGGGCTGAACATGCCGGTGAGCGCGAGACCGCGTTCGTGGGCAGCCCCGAGGCGGCTAGCGCTCACCCACCACGTCCTCATGGTGCGCGGAAGGGGCGACGCTCGCCCCCTCCATTCTCGACGGTTCTCTTGTCAGCCGCCGCTACGCGAGCGCTGCGGCCGGTGCTGGGATCTGGCCTAACTGCGTTATCAGGGGCCATCATGTTCCATGTACTCTCGTTCTCGATAGGTCTTGCCGTCGCGCATTTCCATGATGTTGCAGACCGGCATCGCCATCGTCGTACCCGTACGCGCAATCCCCATCAGCTCGCCCCTGTGTGTGCCCCGTCCGACGAACTCCACGATGGCTATGCTACCGGCCTCCTTGATGCTCACGATGTCGATTCGGCCGTCCGGGAACGCGCCGGCGAACATCTGGGCGACCGCCATGCTGGCGTCAGCACCCTTCCGCTCCTGGCCATCACCGCCCGTGTAGCTGTACTCCGCGGGCATCAGTTCCCGCATCTTCGCAAAGTCCCGCTTGTTCCAAGCGTCGATGCTCGCTCGAGCAACATCCTTCGCAGACATCGTTGTCCATCCTTTCTGACCATCCCTGGCCAGTTGCTGCTCTCCGGACTGCCCGAGTCGGGCACTACGGGACCGCCCTACAGGGACGTCGCTCGATGCAAATCGTGGTCTTGTGTGCTTGTGGTACGACTATTCTACACCGCTCTGTCAATCGGGCATCGTCGGCCCACGATGACCAAATCGTGTAGAGCGACGTGCATTTCACGGTGCGACGACGCGCAGCGTCCCCACCATTCCGTACTCCTCGTGGCCTGGGAGGTGGCAGATGTACTTGTAGTCGCCGGGCTGCTCGAAGACGACGGTTGTCACGCTCGTGGACAGCGCCGGGATGGTTACTTCGGTCGGTCTCTGCGAATGGAACGGCTCGGTGCCCGTACGGTGCGATGCATGCACCGTGTCCGCGCCGACGATCCATTCGTGCGCGATGGGATCGTCGTTACGCAGCGTGATCGTCACTGGTACGCCCGCAACCGCCGTCAAACGCTCCTGCTCGAAGTGCGAGAAGCGGATGGCGATCGTCGTCGACGCGGACGACGCGGCGCCGCCGCAGCTGCTCAGCAGCAGTGATGCGGCGACGCCGGCCAGAAACAGCACACGAAGCCGGGGCATCACGCCCGCTCAACGCCGCGGCGCGTCAGTTGCTTGAGGATGATCAGCCCCACGAACGAGCCGGCGATCGCGAGCCACACCATCCGAGAGCTGTCGCTTCCCGCGCCGCCAGCGAGTTGCAGACCCGCCGCACGCGCCGGAGGATGCTCCTGGCCGCTGGCGTCGACCGCCAGGTCGTAGCGCATGTCCGCGGCGTCGCTATCGATGGAGAGCTTCGTGAGCCAGGCGGACTTCGGTACCCACGCCATGCCTGCGTCAGCGCGCAGGTCGTCGAGCAGCAGCGTCGTCGCGCGATCGTCGTGCGTGAGCGCGAGTCCGTCGCCGGGCGTTGGCAGTAGCGCGGGCTTTTGCACCGTCAGCAGGAAGACATCCGCTTCCACGCGATCCGTCGGTTGCTTGCCGAGGGCGAGGATGCGCAGCGGCACCCACGGGTTCGTTGTCGGGATCGTGACGTGGACGGGCGTGCCATCGCCGACCTGCTGGCCACGCGCCTGCGCCGCCTCGCCATCGAACACGGCGGCGAGGAAGATGGGGCTGCGCTGCGCGTAGAAGTCGAGCACCTCTGGGGCGTCCGGCGAGAGGCGGAAGCCGTGCTCCGTTGCCCACGCCGCGACGTCGGGCCCGCCGCCCTTGAGCACGGTGATGTCCAGCGCATCTATCCGAACCTGCTGCAGCACTTCGGCGCGCGGGGTGGCGGCAACGCCGTCCGCGGCGAACTGAGCCTCCAGTGGTGGCGCGGTCTCCCGCTGCAGCCGCTGAAGCGTCCAGCCGCCGCCACGCTCGACCTTCGTTGGGACGCCCGGGAGCGGGATGAGCGTACCGAACTGGCCGCCGCCACCCTGGAACTGGAAGGCCGTGACGTAGTGCTCGACGCCGTCGTGGTAGGCGGCGAGCGTCGTCGTGCGGCCGAGGTTGACGGCGCCGTTCGAGCCGATGAGCCCGGCGCATGCGTCCGCCAGGCTCGGTCCCGTAGTGAGGATCGCCGTTATCAACACGGCAACAACGGCAATCGGCGTGGTAATGAGTCTTCGCATCGCGTTCCTCCTTGGCGGGCCCACCCACTCGAAGGCCTTCGCCATGGAGGAATAGACGAGGAGTCGGCGCGATTTGTTCCGCCCTCGGGATTGACGTCTCAGCCCGACAGTGACCACCGGCACGATGGCGGAATGGTGCGCTTGCAGGCCGGGGCGACGGGCGCGGCCTCGCGTCAGTCGACGGGTTGCGGCAGCGCGACAACGCCCAGCCGCCTCTGTATACCGAGGCTCTCCTGCAACTCGTCGTCAGCCGGCAGGCCGATGCCGCGCAGAAGCCGCGCGTACGATTGCAGCGTGTGCGCAACCTGGTATTCGGCTCCGATCGAGCGGGCGAGGCCGAGGCTCTCGTCGTAAGATGCGAGCGCGGCAGCCGCATCGCCGTTGCGAGCGCGGAGATCACCCAGCAGGCGGTGCAGCGCGGCGCGGGAGGCGACCTCACCGCCCGCGCGCTCGGCGTGCTGGATGGAAGACTCGACGAACTTCTGAGCGGCGTCGTCGTCATCGCCTGAAGAGACGGCGAGTTCGGCAAGGCGCGCCTCGGTCTCGATGACGAAGCTTTCGGCGTGCATGTCGCGGAAGCCGGACAGCGCTTCGTGCAGCAGCGCTTCGGCCTGAGCCTGGCGGCCGGCGCGCGTCGCGGCGAGGCCCAGGGCGCTGGTGGCGACGGCGATACCGATGGGATAGCGGGCGGCCCGCCACACGCGCAACGCGTCCTTGAACAGCGCTTCAGCCTCTTCGATCTGGCCGCGGTTGAGCAATACCTCGCCGATATTGTTGGACGCGGTCGCTGCGCCGACGACATCACCTGCTTTCTCGCGTGCATCACGGCTGCGCTCGAATGACACGATCGCTTCGTCCCAGCGACCTTCCAGCGTTGCCGCGACGCCCAGGTTGTTGAGTACGTTGGCCTGCCCGATCAGATCGCCCAGCTCCTCGAAGATCGGCAGCGCCATCGCTCGGAAGCGCCCGCTCTCGGCGTTGCCAAGCATCGTGTTGGCATGGTCCAGCAGGTAGTAGGCATGCGCCTGTCCGGCCCTGTCGCCCAAACGCTCGGCATCCGCCAGCGCCTCACGCGCCCAGCGGACGCAATCGGCATAGTGGCCCTGCCGAAAGCGCACACCGGCATACGCGAGGCCGAGCTTGATGCGCTCGGGGGCACCGGTCGCGTCGTCGTGTAGCGCCCGGCCGTACCAGCGGATGGCGCCGGAGTAGCGGCCCATGCGCTCCCGTATCACGCCCTCCTTCAATGTGAGGGCACCGGCGCGAGCGCTTGCGTACTCGCCGCATCTCCGCGCAGCCCGGTACGACGCTGCCGCCTCCGTGTACATCGCCGCGACTTCAAGTACGTCGCCGCGCGCCTCGTGCAGCGCCGCGAGCTCCGACGGCTCGATGCCCTCGACGTGGCGGGCGGCGCCGATCGCGCGCCCAAAGGCCTCTGCCGCTTCCATGTTCGCGAAACGCGTCTTCGAGCGCTCCCCGGCCACTCGCGAGTATCGATACGCCTTCGGATAGTTCTGCGCCCGCGAAAAATGCAGCGAGAGCAAGTCCGCTTCCGCATCAGCACCTGCGCCCTCGCGCAACTCGATGTACGATCCGGCGCGTTCGTGAAGATCGCGCCGCAATCGGAAGGGCAAGCTTTCGTACGCCACTTCCTGCACAAGCGCGTGCTTGAAGCGCACAACACCCAGCGCATCGGAGACCAGAAACTCGTCAAGCCGGCGCCACGTCGCCTCATCGACGGCCTCGATCAGCCCGGCGAAGCTGGCGGCAAGCGCCTGCACATCTACAGCAGTGCCGAACGCCGACGCGAAGCGCAACAACCGCCGATCGCCTGGCGGCAGCCGATCGATGCGCGCCGTAAGCAGCGCTTCGACGTTCTCCGGCATGGTAACCGCATCGCGCTGGGCCAACCGGTTTGCAACGATCTCCCGGAGGAACAACGGATTGCCGCCGGCTCGCTCGGCGAGCGCGTTCAACTCGTGTTGCGGCAGCGGCGCGTCGCCTGCCACCGCCGTGGTGAGCGTCACAGATGCATCCGCTGACAGCGGCTCAAGCTCAAGCGTTGCGCCGTTTGCCGCAAGATCGACGAACGTCAGCACTGGATCAAGCCGGCGGCAGATGCAGATCAACCACGGCGACGTCTGCACGTTTTCGACGATGAACCGGAGCAGTTCGCGCGACGCTTCGTCGAGCCATTGAGCGTCGTCGAAGACGATCAGCGCACGTCCCGGCACGAGACGCGCGAGATACGCGGCCACAGTCTCGTGCAACCGCCCCCGGCGAAACCGCGGCTCGATCTGGTCGGCCTCGTGCGTTGCTGGCACTTCGATGTCCATGACGAGTGCGATCAGCGGCAACATTGGGTCCAGTTCCGGTGCCGTGTTCCGGACGTGCGCTTGCAGCACATCGGCGTCCTTCGCGTCGCGTTGTTGCGGGTGGAGTCCGATCAGCGTCCGCAGAAGCGCTCCGAACACGAAATACGGCGTGGATGACGCGTACTGCTCCGCCACCAACTCGAAGAACGCGAGATCCTCCCGCAACGCGGCAAGCTCGCGCGCCAGCCGTGACTTGCCGATACCGGCCGGTCCCGTCAACTCGACGACAGCAGTCCCCCGGGTGTCGATCGATTCGAGTATGGACGCCAGGAACATCATCTCCTGCTCGCGCCCGACAAGCGGGATGGCGCTCGCATCGCTGCGCGCTCGCAGCGCCCGCACCGGACCCACGGTATACGCCGTTATTGGCCGCGCCTTCCCCTTCACCGTGAAGGGCTCGAGCGCTTCGGTGTTGAACTGCGTGCGTGACCGGTCGAGCACGCCCGCCGTCGCCAGGATCTGCCCGGGCGACGCCTTCGCCATCAGCCGAGCCGCGAGATTCACGGAGTCGCCCATCACCGTATACGTCTTGCGGTACGCCGGTCCGATATCGCCCGCGAATACCGGTCCACGGTTGACGCCGATCCGCGGCGTCAACGCCGTGCCCGCCTCACCGATCTGGCGCAGGGCGCGGAGCATCCGCTCCTCGTCGTTGTCGGTGCCGCGTGGTGCTCCCGCAGTGAGGATAATCTTGCCGCCGTCGCGGTCGATGTCGCTGGCTAACACGCACACGTCGTGCTCGAGGGCGGCAGACTGCACCACGCGCATCAACTCGTCGAGCTGTCCGGCTACAACTCGCGGCCCCGCGTCGTCGAGCGTCGCGTCCGTCCCGTCGAAATGCAGGAACGCAACCGTCACCTGCCGGTGCTCGCTTTCCGTCGGCGACGCCCGCAGGTGCTCACGGATCGCCACCGGGATAAACGTCTCGCTGTTTTCGAAGACAAGGGCCGCATCCTCCCGCGCCGTGTCGTCCGCGTTCGCCACGAGGCGCTTCAACAGCAACCCGCCTCGATCGTCCTCGACGCAAGATCCCACCGGCAACGCAGCAGCCGTCTCCGCGCTCACGAGTATCTCCCCCGCCCGCGCGGCAGACTCCATCTCCGCCGTCTTGGTGACCACTGGGCCTGCGACAATCAGCTCGCGGTGCGACTCCCCCGCCAGGAAGAACGCACATTGACCGCTATGCACGCCCACGGACATGCGCAGCGCCACGAGTCCTGCCGACGTGTGGAATCGTCCGAACTCGCGTAGTCCGCGCCGCATCGCCAGCGCTGCGCGGCACGCCCGCTCCGCGTGCCCCAATGCGGAGTAGAAGAGAAGCAGCGCATCGCCGCCAAACTTCAGCAGCGATCCGCCCTCGCGGTAGGCATGCTCCAACAGGCGCGCGAAGCTGGTGTTCATCACCTCCGTGACCTCTTCGGCCCCTACCTTGCCGTTGCGCGCCAAGCGCTCGGACATGGCCGTAAATCCGGAGATGTCGATGAACACAAGCGTGCCGTTGATCAGTCGGTACGTATCGCCGGGGGTGTCGCGATCCCATTCGACGAGCAATCGCGGGACGTATGGGGTGAGATTAGCCGCCATGGTCGAATTCTAATCGAGGATCGCGATCGATGGACATGAATCGTGCGCGTGTGCCTCAGCTGCAGTTCGATTGCGTCTGAGTCAGTGCGATCAGCACGTCCGTGAGCGTTATGACCCCATTCGGCGGGCCGGAGCGCCAGGGCTCGCCCGGCTTGGTGCTCGCCGACCTGTCATACTCCGTGCCGTCGAGCATCCCGTTGGCGTTAAGATCGCTGCCGTACCGGGCTCCGTTCGTGTTCGTCGTGTTCGGGCTTGCGGCCGAAGTACCGACATATGCCAGCACGGACAGCCCGTCGGCAAGACTAACGACCTTGTTGCGAACGCCGGCTGTCTGCCCCACTACCAGCGCCGGTGTCGGGACGTCAAAGAAATCCCACGGATCGAGCGGATCGCGCTGACCACCCGCGCGCCAATCCACGCCGATTTCCCGTCCATCGCCGCAGTTGTCGCCGTCAGTGTCCGCGTTGCACGGATCCGTGCCCATGGTGAATTCCTGGATGTTCGTGAGCCCGTCGTTGTCCACGTCGAGTTGCGAGATATCCTGCGCGAGCGGGTAGGGCGCGAAGCACGGCTGCGCCAGCTTGTAGCTGTCGGGGATGCCATCGCATGCGCTGTACCCCGAGACGCACGGCAGGACGGTGTACGAGTGGGTAACCGTCACGCTGTTGCCCGCAATGTCGGTAGCCGCCACCTGGAACGTCTTTGACCCGGGCACGGACGTGTCGATCACCGCGCCATCTGCCACAGTTCCGATGCACGTCGCCACGCCCGATCCCGCGTCGGTGCACGTGAACGACGCCTGCAAGGGCGCATCCTTATGCACCGTGGCGTTGTTGGCTGGCGTCGAGATCGCGACGGATGGGGGCGTCGCGTCAATGGGCACGATAGCGCTGCCGCTGGAACCATCGGACCCGCGCGCGCTGACGGTGTGGAAGCCGGGGCCCGTGATGGCGAACCCGCCACCGTACACCTGGTACGGCTGCCCGTCCACGCTCGTCTCGAATGTCGCGCCCGCCGCGCCCGTAACCGTGACGCTGGCGTTTGTGTACCAACCGGCATTCGCGGCCGACCCTGAAACGACGATGGCAAGACCCAGTGGCGCCGCCGCCACCACGCTGTGATGAAACTCCGCCTTGTTCGTCGAAAGGGCGACGTTGGCGCCGCCATCGATCGCGTACACCATGTACTCAACCGTCGTGCTCGCCGGCGCGGAACCCGTCCAGCGGTCCGTGCCGGTCTCTTTCACCAGGTTCAGCAGTGACCACGTTGTGCTCGATTGCGGCCGGAACACCGCAAAGACGCGTTTCACGTTGTTCGGCAGATCGTCCTGCGTCTCAACCACAAAGCTCGCGTTGGCACCGACCAGTGTCGCGTGCGCTTGAATGATCGTCGGGGGCGTGATGTCGCTGCTGTTGGAGTAGAGCGCCCACCCGACAACGTGGTTGAACAGACGCTGTGTCCCTGTGCCGAGCGGCTGCGACGGATCGGCGATGAACTGACCCGGCATGAACATTGCGCGCTGGCTCACGCCGAACGGCGTGCTGAACGTCGTCAGGTTGTGAATGGACGACGGGAAGATCGTGTCCTTCGGCTGTTCGGGCGTCGAAGCGTCCGTTACGGGGTTGGAGAACACCGCATTGAAGTTGAGCGTGTCCGAAGACTCAAGCCCCGTGAGGATGATCCCGTGCGCCTTCTTGCCGTCCGGCGACGAGGGCAGGTCGACCCCGAACTCGGGCTCGATCGGCCGGCCGGAGGTCGCCTTCGCGCCACCGTTGCTTGTGTAGTACTGCCCCTTCGCGCCCAGGTCGACCAGGTCGAACGATGGCGTCTCGTCGATCTTCACGTAGTCAAAGCCGCTGAGCGGATCGACGGCGAACGGCAGCGACGACGGCGCGGGCGGCGTTGCGGCGATCGCCGGGCCAATGCGGAACATCGGCAGGCCGTAGAACGTCGCCTCTTCCATCGCCTTGTCGTCGTACGCCTCATACTGGACAAGGTTGCCGAAGTACTCCTGCTTCGCGTACATCAGCGCCTGCCCGATTGTCAGCGCACTGCCTGACGGGCTACCGAGCCGCGATGCGAAGAGCGACATTACCTTCTCGGAGTACGCCACCGTATCCGTGTCGCCATAGCCATATCCGGTGTTGGCGACGTACACGGCGGTACCCTGATCTGTGAACGCCTCAGGCCAGTCCAGCAGCCGCTTCAGTTGGTCGGCTGTCGGCGATGTGACGAGAATATTCGGTACGTTCAGGCCAGAGTGGCAGCCCATCGAGAAGATGACGCGTCCCCCCAGCAAGGCCGGATCGTTCGGCGCCCGCGCGATGTCGCCCGTCGTGTACAGGTCGGACTCGTCGCCGCTTGTGTTGCCGGCCCCCGGCAGCAGGCGGTAATGGTCAAAGTGCGAGTTTATCGAGGCGATATCCGGTACAGGCGTCGCATCATTCAATTCCGCTCGCAGGTCAGCGCTTGTCCACGTCTCGTTGATCAGCTTCCCGGAGTTCGCCGGCCCGACCATCGTGTCAAGCGACCCGGCGATCTCCGTAGCGCCGTCCGTCAGGAAGTCGTACCCCGTCGTGAGCGCCGTCTGCGGATCGAGTCGGCCGGTGAAGAATATGAACTGGTTGACCTGGCTCACGATCTGGTCCGGGTCCTCCACCAGTCGCCCGATCGCGACTTGCGGCACGAACACCTGGTGGTTGAACCACGTCTTCGGGTTGAAGTCTGCGTACGCGTCGTCCGAGAGGATGTTGCGGGTGATGAAGCTGCTGACGAACTCCGGCTGCCCGTTGATTGCTTGCGCGTCGCCAACGTAATCGCCCTCATTTGAGATCCGCGTCAGGTCCGGCACCCTCACAAACGGCACGATCTCGTCGGCGCCGACGACAACGATGTTCTGAAGTTGCGGCAGCCCCGGCCGATACCCATCGACCATAGCGTTGATCGCTTTCACGACGGCGTTCGCGCGGCTGGGTGAGCACGGATTTGCATCCCACGCCGCGTAGGCATCCGCGACGGCCGTACTGCTCCCGACTCCATCGACCGACATCACCGCCCCGTTCACGCCGAGGTCGCTGCGGCCCGCCAGCGTATTCAACGCAGTCATTACGTTCGCCGCCGCTGCGGCGCCATACGTGTTACCCAGCCGCTTGCTGCTGACGAGGAACAGCGTGTTGACCTCGCTCGGCAGCGATGCCGGCAGCGTTCCCGCCACACCTTCGCCCGCGTAAGCGAAGCTGCGCCCGGCGCATACCGGCTCGGCCGGCGCGGGCGTCACCTTCACGCGCATCACGTACGGATCAGCGCCGAAAGCGCCGTTGTAGCCGGCTACTTGGATGGTGTAGAAGCCCGCGTCGGCATCCGTCGCGAGCGCAGCGACCGACTCATCCGTGGTGCCGCGATTCGCGGAGATGCTACTCAGTTGGATCGACGACAGCTGGATGCTGCTGAGTTGCGCGGCGCTCACCCGCACGTCTTGGAGCGTCTGTGGCTGCGGATCGTCGCCCGTTCCGGTCAGCCCCGGCGCGTCGTCCAAAGGAAGGCTCTGCAGCAGCGGCGCCGTCGATGGCCGTAGCTGCGCCCCTACCGGGTTGAACAGCGCGATGTCGCTGTCCTGCGCCTGGTGACTCAGCAGGATCTGCACGCGGTCGCCCGGTTGAAGCGTTGCCGGGATGCGATAAAAGTCGCGGTCTGTGCTGCCGTGAATGTGCGAGAGGTACAGCACGTCCGGTGCGACGATCGGCGCCGTCGCGGGGTCGTCGTTCGGCTCAAAGTTCTCCGTGATCCCCACAGGCGCCTGCAACGTCGCGTCGACCTGTGGGAACGGAAATCGCAGGACGGTCCCCGAAGATGTCTGAATGCCGAGCCGCAACCCCGGTCGCACCTGGAAGTCGACCCGCACCCCGTCGCCGGGCAGCAGCCCGGGCACGGCCCACGTGAGCACCGAGCCGCTCACAGTCGGATCGATGGTCAGCGTCACCGGACCGCCAGTGCGTGTGATCGTGATTGCCGTGCTGCCCGGGATGTAGCGAAAGGTTTCCGGCAGCGTGATACGAAGCAGCGTCGCCTCGACCGCGGGCGGTGCGTCGTAGTTGAACGACCCCTGGAAGTTGAGCGGCGCCCCGCCAACGCCGGATGCGTTGATCGCGTCGAGCGGCACATCCTCCCACGGGTAGTCGGACTTGATCAGGAGTGCCAGCAGGATCTGCCCGAACGTCGTCTGACCGAGGTTGACGTTCGGATTGTTCGCCACGTCGCCAAGCTCCAAATCGCCGTAGAAGAAGCTCAGGAAGTACGAAACGTCGGCCTGCGACGCACCCAGCGCGTTGACGATGCTCTGCAAAGTCGCCGCGCCATAGGTGCCGAGGTCGCCCAGCGTGAACGCGCCCGCCGACGCGGCGATGTCGCCCAGCGTTGCCGACGGCTTGATCGCGCCGAGGTCCCCCGCTCTGCCGAGTGTATCGGTAGAGCAATTGAGTCCGGCGACGCTGCAATCCACTACCGTACTAAGGTTCCCGATCGAGCTGAGCTGAATCGAACTCAGCTGCGAGGCGCTCGGCGCAATACTGCTCAACTGGATGCTGCTCAGCTGGATCGAACTGAGTTGCGCGGCGCTCAAATCAATGCTGCTAAGCTGGATCGACGAGAGCTGCGTGCCGCGCACGGCCACCCCATTGATCGCAATCGAGCTGAGCTGGATCGAACTCAGTTGGATGCTACTGAGCTGTATCGAGCTGAGCTGCACCGAACCGATTGGACTGTCTGCAATCGACACGCCCTGCAGCGCGAACGCCGTCACGGCGCTGGACAGCGTGCTCGTCTCGCCCAAACCCAGCGCGGCGCAGCTGTAGCCCGCCGCCGCGAAGTACGCACACCAACTGATCTGTCCGGACGGTAGCGCGATCGAGCTGAGCTGCACCGATGCCAGCGCGCTGCCCGATACGGAAAGCGCCTCGATGGGTATCGAGCTGAGTTGGATGCTGCTCAGCTGGATCGAGCTGAGTTGAATGCTGCTTAGTTGGATCGAACTGAGCTGTGAACTGCTGAGGTCGATGCTGCTCAGCTGGATGCTGCTCAGCTGGATCGACGAGAGTTGTACGCCCTTCACATTCAGCTCCAGCAGCGTCGCGCTGCCGATGTCGCCCGCCGTGTGATCGACGGCCGCGCAGCTCGAGCCCGCCTGTGCCAGCGCATCGCACCAGTCCGTCGAGCCTGCGGGCACGGCGATCGAACTCAGCTGCGTCGGCCCGAGCGCGAGCGCGGCGAGACTCAGCGACCGCATCGCCGTGCCGCTCAGGTCGAGCTGGCCTATCTGCAGCGGACTCGGCGAGTTCGGGCTGAGCGCCGCCGGAGGAGGACTGAGCGCAGCGACCTCCCCGAGCGTTGCCTCCTGTAGCGGCACACCCTGTAGCGTCGTCCCTTGCAGGATCGCGGCCCACCCGCCCGGGTACGTAATGCCGATCGAAGAGAGCTGGATGCTGCTGAGCTGCGCACTCGCCAACGCGATGCTGCTCAGCTGGATCGACGACAGCTGGATGCTGCTCAGCTGCGAACTGCTCAAGTCGATGCCGCGCAGCGCCGCGCTCGGCACGCTGTTCGACCCCGTGATCGCCTCGATCGGGATAGCGCCGATTGGCACCTGCGAGAGCCCTGCGGGCGCTGTCGAGCGGTCGACGGTCAGCGCGAGTCCGCTGATCGGGTCGATGAAACTGGCCGAGACCTGGACCGACTGGCACCCGCCCGCGCTGTCCGTCACGCGCAGCGCAGCCGTATTCAAGCCGACATGCAGGAGCGCCGTGATGTTGTCGCTCATCGGCGCCGGATCGACGACCGGGTTGCTATCGGTGCGCACTAGCGTGCCGTTGATGTACAGATCGCCCACCTCGTCGAAGACCGTGAAGATCGTCGCCGGCGAAGGCACAGACGTGAGCGAGAAGACTCTGCGGAAGTAGACCGTCTCGCCCGCGACCGGGCTCGGCGCCCACATGGGTTCGGCGATGTACGGACTCGGCAGTCCCGGCGTGCACAAGCCCTGGCTCGGCGCGACCGCCAACCCCCACGTGCTGTCATCGAACGCGGAGTTCGGCCAGCCTGCACCGGGAGCGCGGCTAACCTTCCACGTGTTCCCACTGATCACATATGTCACCGGCGCGGGTACCTGAGTAGGCGTGGCCGTCGCCGTCGCGGTTCGAGTTGGCGTGACGGTCTTCGTCTTCGTCGCCGTGCGAGTCGGAGTTTTCGTCTTCGTGGGCGTACGTGTCGGCGTACGTGTGCGCGTCGGCGTATTCGACTCGTCGTCGTCAGAAAAAGAAATGAGCTGACCGCTCGGATTGGCCCCCGACTCTGCGGCAGCTTCGACGCGAGGGGACAGGGCGGAGTGCCTCCCGGCGTGCACGGCGATCGCCGCGAGCGACGTTAGCGTCAGGCCGCTCACAACGAGGATAAACAGACGGCGACCGATGTGTGTCAACAACTCTCCCGCGCAGCCCGTAACTCGTGACCGCGGACGCAGCAACGCGCACGCCAACACCGGCAGTGTGTGTTCCTGCCGAACCGAGCACGAACGTCCCGACGGGGAGTTGGACTAGTGCTTTGTATGCCTGACTACGAGTCTGGAGGATGAGTCGCCGGATGTCAATGGCTCCTCGTCGTACCTTCGCCAGAGTTCTCGCAACGGAAACATGCTCGAAATACGTTTGCAATCTCGGCTTCGGATACTTCACTTGTCGCGTCGCGCAATATCCGGCGCCAGATGCCGCGTATTCGGAGTTCAGGCAGTGTCGATGATTGCCAGCCCATTAGAGGAGGCCCTAGCCTCGCTTCATCACGAGGCAGGTTCGCTCACAGGGGGAGAGGTTGCGACGTACATCCCGGAACTTGCGCGGGCCGATCCTTCCCGTTTCGCAATCGCCGTGGCTACACTCGACGGCAATCTGTACGCCGTCGGCGACACGTCTGAGCCGTTCACGATTCAGTCCATCTCCAAGCCGTTCGTCTATGCCCTGGCGCTCCACGACCTCGGCGTTGCCGCCGTAATGGAAAGCGTCGGCGTTGAACCAAGCGGCGAGGCGTTCAACGCAATTAGCCTCGAGCCAGGTACGGGGCGGCCACGTAACCCGATGATCAATACCGGGGCAATCGCTACGGCGGGGCTAATCGCGGGCCGCGATTCGGCGCACAAGATGGAGCGCGCCGTCGCGGCGCTGTCGGAGTTCGCCGGGCGACGTCTCGCACTCGACGAGCCGGTCTATCGCTCGGAGAGCGACACCGGTCATCGCAACCGCGCGATCGCCCACCTGCTGCGCAATGCGGGCATTGTCGGCGATGACGTCGATAACGTGCTCGACCGCTACTTCCAGCAGTGCTCTTTGCTCGTCACCGCAGGCGATCTTGCAATGATGGCGGCGACGCTGGCCAACGGCGGTACGAATCCCATTACGCGACGGCGCGTGATCGAGCATGACCACGTCGAGTCGGTGCTCAGCGTGATGACCACCTGCGGTATGTACGACTATGCGGGGTCGTGGTTGTACCGCGTGGGGATGCCGGCAAAAAGCGGCGTCTCAGGCGGTGTCGTCGCGGTGTTGCCCGGCCAACTCGGCATCGGCGTGTACTCCCCAGCGCTGGACGAGTTTGGCAATAGCGTTCGCGGAGTCGCCGTCTGCGAGGCGTTCTCACGCGAATTCGGGCTTCACCTTCTTCGGCCACCGGTACATCCAGGGTCGGTCGTCGCGGCCACGTATCACCTCGCCGATGTCAGCTCCAAGCGGCGCCGCACCGAGGCCGAGATGGCATGCCTTGCGGAACGGGGCCGACACGTCCGCATCCTGCGACTCCAGGGGCCTCTTGTCTTGAGCACCGCCGAGGTCGCGCTTCGTATCGCAATGGAACAGGCGCTCGATGTCCCCGGGGTGAGGATCATGTTCGACTGTCATCGCATTTCAAGCATCAACCGACCGGCGTGGGAGTTGTTCCAGCGCTTCGCGCTGGCCGTGGCGGCGCGAGGCGGTGTAGCCGCGGTTGCTGGACTGCGGGAAGGCGAAAACGACGAGGCTACATCATGGAGTACGGGCGATAGCCCATTTCGATCGTTCGGCACGATAGACGATGCCCTGGAGTGGTGTGAGGACGCCCTTCTCGAGGAGGCGGGTGTGCGGCGCGATGGCCCGCTGGTGTTGGCGATCGATCAGCACCCGCTACTAGCAGGCATGACGTCGCGCGAGCAGCGGGTGCTGTCATCGGTTCTTCAGCGGGCGCAGTACAAACCCGGGGACCGCATTGTTGCGCAAGGCGATGTCGCGAATTCGGTGTTCTTTCTCGTTGCTGGCGATGTCAGCGTGCATCTCGACCTCGGTGCAGGCCGCCGGTACCGAGTCGCCACGCTCGGTCCCGGTGGTGTGTTCGGAGAGTTGGCGCTGCTCGATCAAGAGCCGCGAACGGCCGATATCGATGCTGCAACCGATGTCGTCTGTTACGTTCTACGCGTGGCGGATCTGATGAGCATTAGTGATTCCGAACCGGACATTCGCCTCAAGCTTGCGGAAGGGCTCGCGCGCAATCTCGCCTCACGACTGCGCCGAGCTGACTCGGAGATCGCCGCGCTCGCCAGCTAAGACCTGTCCGTTCGCTCGCTCCGCTGCCTACGCACCGCTACTCGGCTCGATACGCGGGCGCCACGCGGCGGCGGCTTGCGTCCTGGCGTGGTTGCGCGCATTCTGGCGCATACACACCCGAGAGGCGGCGGCCAGCGCGATACGCGAATGAAGACGGAGGCGGCATGATTGAGCTGGCGGTTCGTAACCTGGTGACCGAGCGCACACGGTTCGCGTTCTCAGCTGCCGGCATCGGCTTCGCGGTGTTCCTCATCATGGTTCTGATCGGGCTGTACCAAGGCTGGAACAACAAGGTCGGCGGGTTCGTAGAGCACGTCCAAGCCGACGGCTGGGTGGTGCGCCAAGGGACAACCGACTTCGTCAACGCCGCGTCGATACTTCCCGGCACCATGGGCGGTGACCTCGCGAAGCGCGACGACGTCGCCAGCGTGCACCCGATGATCGTGCGGCCCATGGCGTTCAAGCACAACGGCGGCAAGGTCGAAACACATCTGATCGGCTACGACGTTGCGTCTGGCGTTGGCGGACCAGTGAAGATCGTCGACGGCAAGGGCAACCCGTCCGGCGACCAGATCGTCATCGACGAGGTGCTCTCGCGTACGAGTGGCGTGGGCGTCGGCGACAAGCTCACGAGCGGCGGTCGAACGTTCGAGGTGATCGGCTTGTCGAGCGGCGGGAATTTCGCGTTCACGCAGGCGTCGTTCGTCGACGTGAAGGCGGCAGGCACCCTGCTGGAAATGGGCGATCTCGTAACGTTCTGGGTGTTCAAGTTGAAACCCGGCGCGTCATTCACGACGTTCCAAACCGACGTCACTGCGTCGACGCCAAGCGTGGCGATGTTCACGTCGAAGGAGTTCGCATCGGCGACGCGCCACCGGATCCTTGACAACGTCGTGCCGATCATCGTGCTCATCCTCGGACTTGCGCTCATCGTCGGCATCGCCATCACCAGCTTGACGATCTACACAGCGACGGTGGAGCGGACGCGCGAGTTCGGCGTCATGAAGGCGATCGGCTTCAACAACCAGGACCTGTACCGCCTCGTTCTCATACAGAGTATCGTCACCGGGCTGCTGGGCTTCGTGTTCGGCACGGTCCTGACATTGATCGTAAGCCAGTTCGCAGATCGGCTCGTCGCGAGCTTCATCGTGCTGGTCCGGCCGATCGACATTGCGCAGGTACTGGCCGTGACCATCTTCATGGCGGGTGCGGCGGCTATCGTCCCGGCGCGGCGCGTCGGGTCGGTGGACCCCGCTGTGGCATTCAAAGGATAGATGCATGGAGACGCCGACGCCGATTCTTGAGCTGGTGGACGTCAGCCAGTCGTTTGGCGATAAGGCAAACCTGACACACGCGATGAAGTCGGTATCAATGCGGATCCCGGCGCGCCAGGTAGTGATCACGATGGGTCCATCCGGCGCGGGGAAGTCGACGCTGCTCACCATCGCGGGCGCGTTGCGCAGGCCGACGTCGGGCGAAGTGATCATCGACGGGACGCCGCTATCGTCGCTGAGCAACAACGAGCTGGCTGAAGTGCGCCTGCACAAGGTGGGGTTCGTCTTCCAGGAGTTCAACCTGATGGACTCGCTGACGGTGAGCCAGAACCTGGAGCTTGTGCTCCACAAGGCGAAGGTGCCCGGCAAGCAGGCGAGGGCGCGCGCGGCAGAACTACTCTCGATCCTGGGGTTGTCGAGTCGCAGTGATCACCGGCCAAGAACGCTGAGCGGCGGTGAGCGCCAGCGCGTGGCCATCGCGCGGGCGATCGCGAACAACCCGCTGATCATCATGGCCGATGAGCCGACGGCAAGCCTGGACGGCGCACGCGGCGCCGAGGTGATGGGCATGTTGCAGATGATCGCCCACGACATGGGCACTGCGGTCCTGATGGTGAGCCACGACCACCGCGTACTGCACTACGCTGATCGCATCGTCTGGCTCGAAGACGGCCACCTCGAGGACCGTGAACCCGAGTCCATGGCCTCAGCCGCGGCCGCGCCCGCGTGACGAGGGTTGGCGGATGTCATTGGCACGGTTCATGCCGGCCGCGTTTCTAGGCGCTCCAGTATCGAAGGGACCGCAACATAACTAGCGGAGATGAAGAAGCACTACGCTAGCAAGGAGGTACACGCCGTCCGCCAGCACGGTCGTTGCCGCAGGTCACCTCCATCGTGAACAGATGCTGCATCTTCGGTAGGCGCGGGACTTCCGCCCTTCGCGGTGTTCGGCGCCCACTTCGGATAGGTCACGCCGAACCCACCGCATACACGGTGTGCGTGCCCACGAGCCCCTTCAACTCCACTTCGCGGGCCTCACCGAACATTGACGCGCCGACACTGCTCTCGACGAGCTGGCGGAGGAGGGACGAGACGAGGATCTCGCCGCCGACGGCCTTGCCGGCGACGCGGGATGCGAGAATGACGTTCTTGCCGTAGAAGTCGTCGCCGTCCTTGATCGCTTCGCCCGCGTGGAGGCCTATCCGCACGCGGATGGTGGCCGCGGGCGGCGGCGAGGATGGAGGATGGACGATAGAGGGTGGATCTTCGGTCGTCTCGTCCATCTTCAATCGTCCATCATCCATCGTCGGCCACGCCGTGGCGACGGCCTTCTGTATTGCCACGGCGCAGTCGAGGCCCTTCTTCGCGGACTGGAAGGCGACCATGAAGCCGTCGCCCATCGTCTTGACTTCGTAGCCATCGTACGCATGGAGTTGCTCTCGGATCAGCGCGTTGTGCTTGCGGAGGAGATCCTGCCACGCTTGGTCGCCGAGGCGTTCCGTCAGGACGGTGGAGTCTTCGATGTCGCTGAACATGATCGTGACGGTGCCGTCGGGCGCGGCGTGGGTAGCGATGTCCGGCCGCTCGCGTTCGACGCTCTCCGCCACGGCGGCGATCGACGTATAGATGTCGCCGGTGATCGTGCTGATGCCCTGATCGCGCATGCGCAGCCGCATCGCCTCTTCGAGCGCGGACTGCATCTTCATCGCCTGGAACTCGCCCAGCGCGAAGTCAAGGTGCTCCTTCGCCTCCGCTCGCTCGTCCGGGTAGTGCTCGAAGAGCGTACGTGCGATGGCGAGCCGGATGAGCGCCGTCTCGGGGCGATCGCCGACGCGCGCCGCCACCTCCAGCGCCGCCGCGAAATGCGCGCGCGCCGCCGCGGGGTCATCGAGCAGCAACGCGGCGAGTCCGAGCTGCCGGGCCACCGTGGAGTACGCGTCGTGCGCGTACAGATCCCCGAATCCCGAGAGCCGCTGGTACAACATCCGCAGCGTGTCCATGTCCCGCGTGATGACCGATGTCGCGAGCAGGTACACGAGCGTCCCCGTGGCCGACCAGTCATCCTCCACAGCAATCGCGAGTTCCGCCACGAGGCGGTGCGTCTCGTGGCGGGCTTCATCGACCAGGCCCGCCACGGCGGGGATGTAGGCGGCCATCCCCTCTGTCGCCGGGAACGCGCCCCAGGACTGACGGTACGCAAGCGCCTCTTCGAAACGGCCGAGCCTGGCCAGCAGTGGTGACAGATAGCATGCGGCCAGGGTTTGTTGGACCGATTCGACGCTTTCGGCGCTGGCCGTGTAACGTCGAAGCAGATCGACACCCGCTTCGAACTTGCCCGCGAGCCCGAACCACTGCGCCTCGACACACACCTGGTAGGCTCGCGCCAGCGGATCTCCGACGCGTCGCGCGTAGTCGTCGAGCAGCTGCCGGGCGGCATCCGCCCTGGAGCGTTGTCCGCCCGACAGCGCAACGTTCGCGAGTCTGTGCGCGACGACAGCGGGGGATGGAAAACGGATGGCCGCCCACGGGACGGTGGCGAACTCCTCTGCGACCCTTGCTCGCTCGTCCGTGAGCTCCGGCGGTGCGCCCGACGAGACGAAGAGCGCCATCGCGGTGGCGAGCGCTTCGGTGTGCCCGAGGACACGCGCCCGTTCGAGCAGCGCGGCGCTCGCTTTCCAGAACTCCCGCATCCGCCGGGACGTGTAGTGCGGATACGCCGCGAATATATCCGCACTCACGCCGAGGAAGCTGTCCGGCGCGGCGTGGCGATGCAGCCGCTCCGACCACACCGCCCACTCCGGCCTTGCGAACACCGGGCCGGCGTCCTGGCGTATGAGCGCGTCGAGCGCGAGCGAGCAGGCCGTCCCCGCCCGCTCGCCATCGCCGAGCCGTTCGGCGATGGCGACCATCTCCGGCGCGATCTCCTCCGAAACGCGCTTGGGCTCACCCGCGTAGGCCAGCGCCCTGGCAAGCGCGTCCAGCAGTTCGTAGCGCTTCGCGCCGTCGTTCGCGTCCAGCACATCTTGCACCTGCAGCGCTTGCTCCAGCAGCCGCGCCGCCTCGCCGTGCGCGTAGACGCCGGCGGCGCGAGTGGCGGCGAGTTCGCCGTAGTGCACCGCCTTGCGCAGATCTTCTTCCGTCGACGAGTGCGCGAAGTGCTCCGCCAGCTCCACAGCGTGCTCGTCGAGCCGGCTCGCGTACTGGCGCTCGAGCGCCTTCGCGACGTCGTTGTGCAGACGCAGGCGCCGCGGCGCGATCATCTCGCCGTACAGCGTCTGGCGGAAGTACGCGTGCGTGAAGCGATACCGTACGTCGCGGCCCTGCGTGTGCTCTTCGAGCAGCGCAACGCCGACCGCCTCCTCGATCGCGCTCAGCAGCTGCTCTTCGGGCACACCGGCGACGGCGAGCAGCACGTCGAGCGAGAAGTCGCGGCCCATCACGGCGGCGATGCTGAGGATGCGGTTGCACTCGTCCGTCAGCCGCGAGAGGCGCTTGCCGATGACATCGCGCAGTCCTTCGGGAATCTGGGTGACCAGCGACGCTCCGACGGCCCCTACCCACTGCCCGCCCTCCCGCTTGATCAGCCCTGACTCGGCGATGTAGCGGGCCACTTCCTGGATGAAGAGGGGGTTGCCTTCCGTCTGGCGATAGATCCCCTCGGAGAGCGCCATCTGCACTTCCTGCCCGGCGAGGTTGCACATCATGCGGTGCACTTCGTCGATGCTCAGGCCACGCAGGGGGATGCGCGTGAATGACTCGACACGCCGCAGATCCGCAAGCGCGGCTGACAGCGGGTGCCGGCGATCCACCTCTACATCGCGATACGTGCCGACGATCAGGAGCCGGGTTCCGGAAAGATTGCGCGCGAGATGCACCAGCAGCTCCATCGTGCCTTTGTCGCCGTCCTGCAGGTCTTCAAGCACGATGCAGAGCGCCTGTGCGGCCGAGGCGTTGCGGAGAAACGCACCGACGGCCTGGAACAATCGGAAGCGCTCCTCCTCCGGGTTGCCGGGCGGTGACATTTCGACGGCAACGCGGTCGCGGATCTCGGAGACGATGCGCGCCACTTCGCCCGCGCCTGTGCCAAGTTCTTCCTGCAGCGCATCGCTCTCGCGCACGAGCGCGTAGGATCGCATCGCCTCGACGAACGGAAGGTACGGCAGCGCCAGCGAGCCCTCCTCGTAGCAGTGCCCGACGAGCGTGCGGCCACCGCGCATCGGGATGTACGTCAGCAACTGCTCGGTCACGGTCGTCTTGCCGATGCCCGGCTCGCCGACCACCATCACAAGCGCGCCGTGGCCGGAGAGAGCGCCATCGAACGCCGCCTGCAGCTGCTTCAGTTCCGCCTCGCGCCCGACGAACGTGCGATTGTAGATGCCGGCCGTGGGCGCGTCTTCGGGCTGCGCCTCAGCCGCGGCGGAAACCGGCGACACGACCACAGAGGCCAGCGCCTGCACGACTTCGGTCGCGCTGGCCGGGCGCTGCGCCGGATCCTTGGCCAACAGGCGCGTGATCAGCGTCTCGAGCGCGGCAGGACACTCGGGCGTGTGCCAGGTCGGCGCCACCGGCGGCGTGTTCACGTGCTGCGAGATGACGGCGACCACGTCGTCGCCGACGAACGGCGGGCGGCCCGTGACCATCTCGTAGATGATGCAGCCGAGCGCGTAGAGATCACTGGCCGCCGAGGTCTCGCCGCCCATCGCCTGTTCGGGCGGCATGTACGCCGCCGTGCCGACCATCGTGCCCTGCATCGTCATGCGCGTCTTGTCGAGTGTCACCGCGAGCCCGAAGTCGCCGATCTTCACGATGGCTGCGTCGGTAAGCCAGATGTTGCCGGGCTTCAGGTCGCGATGGATGATGCCGTGCTTGTGCGCGTGCTCCAGCCCCTGCGCGATCTGCGACGCGATGCGCACCGCATCGGCGATCGGCACGCGCCGTCGCTCGGCAGCGTCGATCAGTCCCGTGAGCTCGCCGCCGGCCATGTACTGGCTGACGATGTACGGCTCGACGACGCCATCGGCGAGCGTCTCCTCACCGGTGTCGAACACCGTGACGATGTTTGCGTGGTCGCCGAGTTTGCCCATCGCCTGCGCCTCGCGCCGGATGCGCGTGACGCCATCGGCGTCGAGTCCGTCGGTCTTGATCGCCGCGAACGCCACGTCACGGTCGAGCTTCGTGTCGTGCGCGAGGTAGACGCGCTTGCGCCCGCCCTCGCCGAGGAAGGCGCGGACGGTGTAGCGGCCGGCGGCGAATGCGGTAGGGAGTGGGCGCGCCTGTGGTGCGGGCGCGGCCGCCGGCGCCGATTGGGCCGAAGCCAGGGATGCACCGCATTCGCCGCAGAACTTCAAGCCGGCGGCGTTTACCGTTTTGCACGCCGGACACGCCAGTTCCTGCCGCAACGCGCCGCCGCACTCGCCGCAGAACTTGAATCCATCCGGGTTATCGCGCCCGCAGGCCGGACACTGCATCGCCCTCACTCCACATTCGATACGCGGGACGAGGCGTCCCAGGGAGCCTTACTATATGGAAACCTGCGGGTTATCGGGAACGAAGCCGTCCAACGTCAAGAATGCAGGACGGGATGCGCCGCTCGCCCGTCGATCGAAGGCGGCGCTTCAAACTCAGCGTTCCCGCAGAATCCTCAGGCACAGCATCTTCGAGATGTTGAGCAGCAGGTGCGCGGCGATGGAGGGATCGCTGTGGATCATCTGGCGCAGATTCGCCTCACTGAGGCTGAGGATGCGGACACCGTCGGTCGCCGCTGCGAACCCAGGGTTAACGCCGGGCGTGAGTCACACCCCGTAGAGCGCGTCACCATCACGCCGACCGTCTCCGATACCGCGACGCATCGGCCAAGCCTTGCCCGCCGCGGGCGCTCGCCTCGCCGGTCGCCATATCGGTGCCGTACTCGCCGTCCCTATCCGGCCCGACGTGGGCGCTCACCTCGACATCGCATTGACGCACCGTTCGGCGATGGTCACCATGGGCGGAGGAACACCCGCAGCTGTGCGCCGCACCGACGAGTAGGAGGACGCCTTGAGCACCACACCGGCCATGAGCGGCAAGACCTGCCTCGTCACGGGCGCCAACCAGGGCATCGGCAAGGAGACGGCGATCGGGCTGGCGAAGCTCGGCGCGACCGTCGTCATCACTTCGCGCGATGCGGCGAAGGGCGCCGCGGCGCTCGCCGACATCAAGCAGCGTTCCGGCAACGACAGCGTCACGCTCATGCCCGTCGACTTCGCGTCGTTCGATTCGATCCGCCGTTTCGCCGCCGACTTCCAGGCGGCCCATGCGCAGTTGCACGTGCTTGTCAACAATGCCGGCGCCTACAACGCCGTCCGCAGCGTCACGAAAGACGGTTTTGAGACGACGTTCGGCGTCAACCACCTCGGCTACGTTCTCACGACGAAGCTGCTGCTCGACACGATCAAGGCCAACGCGCCAGCGCGTATCGTGTCCGTCAGCTCGGAAGCGCATACGCGCGCGAAGATCAACTTCGACGACTTGCAGGGCGACCGCGGCTACGGCGGCTTCGGCGCCTACGGTCAGTCGAAGCTCGCCAACGTCCTGTTCACGTACGAACTCGCCCGCCGCCTCGAAGGCACGGGCGTCACGGCGAACTGCCTGCACCCGGGCGTCGTCCGGACGGGCTTCGCCACGAATAACTCGGGCTTCATTGGCGGTTTGGTCGTGGTCTTCCAGGCGATCGGAAAGCCGTTTCTGTTAACGCCGGAGAAGGGCGCGCTGACATCCATCTACCTCGCCTCTTCACCCGAGGTCGAGGGCGTCACGGGCAAGTACTTCGCCAAGAGCCAGGAGAAGCAGTCGAACGCCACCTCACGCGATCAGGATGTCGCGCGTCGCCTCTGGGACGTCAGCGAGGAGATGATCGCGACGCCCGCGGCCTTCGCAACAACGACGGCGTGAATCAGGTCATCACCGCGGCGGCCGGCTTCCTGATCGCCGTGCTCTGGTTCGATCTGATGTTCGATGTGCAGCTGCGCGCGCATCGCGCCCCTTCCGAAGCTTCAACATCGGCTCTTGATTCAATCTCCGCGTACTACCGCCGCGTGACGACGACCGCATCGCCGATGGGCCGGTTGGTCGCGCTCGTGATGCTGGTGCTGATCGCCGGCCTCATCACACAGGCATTTCGCGGCGATGCGCCGGTGTGGGTGAGCGCGGTCTCTATCCCTGCAGCGGCGATCGGCATCGTGCTGGCCGGGGCACGGACGCTCCCCGCCGCACAACGCCTCGGAGCACGCGTCGATCCGATGGAGGTGCGGCATCGGGCCGGGCGCGGGATCCTGCGCGATCACTTGATCTGTCTCGCAGCGATGACGACGCTGCTCGTGACGCAGCTCGTCGGCGCGTGGTGAACCTGTCTGCCGCGCGACGCGGGCTCTGGCATTTCGCCGCGAGGTCTCGCACGCGACCGAAATCCTCGTAATGAGTAGGGTACTGCGTCGGTCCGGCTTTGCCGGACGCACAGCCGAGGACGGCTATGCCACAACCTTCGGTCTTGGACACAACCCCGCCGGCGAAGCGAAGCAGATGCGCGAAACGCTCCCTCTCCACGCTGTGGAGAGGGGTGGCCGAAGGCCGGGGTGAGGCCAGCTAGTCCAGCTCGCGACGCCGCTCGATCACTTCGCGGCAGCCGCCGTCCTTCACTTCGTACACGCGCGTGGCGACACGATCCAGAATCCCTGGATCGTGGCTGGCACAGATGATGGTGCCTTCGTATTTCTCCAGCGCTTCGATCAGCTTGCGCCGCGTCGTGCGGTCGAGGTGGTTCGTCGGCTCGTCGAGCAGCAGCACGTTTGTCGGCTGGATGAGGAATTTGGCGAGCGCGACGCGGCTGCGCTCGCCGCCCGACAGCACGCTGATCTTCTTGAACACGTCATCGCCCTTGAAGAGAAACTGCCCGAGCACGGTGCGCAGCCGCACGTCCGGCTCGTTCACGGCGACCGACCGCACTTCCTCCAGCACGGTGTGCTCCTGGTCCAGCACCTCGTCCTGATGCTGATCGTAGTACTGGCGCCTGGCGCGCTCCGCCCACTCGACGCTGCCCTCCGTCGGGTCGATCATTCCGGCGGCGATGCGGAGCAGCGTGCTCTTGCCGCTGCCGTTCGGGCCGATCAGCACCACCTTCTGCTCGCGCTCGACGTGCAGATTCACGTCGACCAGCACGACGTGGTCGCCGTAGTCGTGACCGATTTCGCGCAGCATCAGCACATCGCGCTCCGTGCGGCCATGCGCGGTCAGCTGGAAGTGCACTTCCGCTTCCTTGCGCGGCCGTTCGATGCGCTCGATCCGCGCGACGGCCTTCTCGCGGCTCTTCACGGCGGTCGCCTTCGACGACTTGGCGCGGAACCGCTCGATGAAGCGCTCCTGCCTGTCGATCTCGCGGTCCTGCCTCGACGCCGCCTTGTCGAGCTGCTGCAGCTTTGCCGCCTTCTGCTGCTGGTACTCGCTGTAGTTGCCGGTGTACGTTTCCACCGTGCCGTCACGCAGCTCGACGATCCGGTTGGCGACGCGATCGAGGAACTCCGCGTCGTGCGTGACGATCAGTACGACACCCTTGTACTTCGAAAGGTCATCGGCCAGCCACTCCTTCGCGGCGACGTCCAGGTGGTTCGTCGGCTCGTCCAGCAACATGTGGTCCGGCCGCCGCACGAGGATCTTCGCCAGCGCGATGCGCATCTGCCAGCCACCGCTGAAGGCGCCGCACAGCTTGTCGCGATCACTTGTCGCGAAGCCGAGCCCGTCCAGCACGCGCCCGATCCGCGTATCGATGCGATAACCGTCCATGGCGTCGTACTCATCGAACAACCGCCCCTGCTCGTTGATCATGGCGTCGAGATCGCCCTCGCCGCGCTCGATCTTTCCGGCGATCTCGTGCAGTTCCACGTCGATGGCTCGCGCCTCGGGAAACGCCATCCACATCTCGTCGACCAGCGAGCGCCCAGCATCATGGCCGGCCTCCTGGCGCAGGTAGCCGAGCGTGCCGCCGCGATGGCCGCACGAACCATCGTCGGGCGCATCCTCGCCCGCGATGAGGCGCAGCAGCGTCGACTTGCCGGCCCCGTTCGGGCCGACAAGCCCCGCTCGCTCACCCTCACTCACGATGAACGTGACATCGCGCAGCACGTCCAGGCTGCCGAACGTACGCGCGACGCGATCCGCATATAGCATGCCTCATAGTACCCGCCGCGCCGCCGCACGCCGACTGGACTCGGGCGGCGCTCACCGGTACCATGACGAGTTAGTTTTTCGCCCGCGATCGGCCGCCTCCGGCAGCCGCGCGATGTTGGAGGTACGCACCGTTGGCTCACTCGAAATCCGCGCTCAAGCGCTTGCGCCAGGCCACGGCGGCCGGCGAACGCAATAAGTCGGTCCGCAGCGAGGCCCGCACTGCCGTCAAGACGGCGCGCGTTGCCATCGCTTCCGGCATCGCCGAGGAGGCGCAGGCAGCGGTCCGCGCTGCTGAAGGCATCCTGGACCGCGCTGCCAAGCGCCGCGTCATTCACAAGAACGCCGCATCGCGCCACAAGTCGCGCCTGATGAAGCACGCCAACCACATCGCCGGCGGTGGCACCGTCGCCGAAGTGAAGCCCAAGAAGGTGAAGAAGGCGGCCGCCAAGGCACCGCCCAAAGCGAAGGCAAAGCCCGCAGCGAAGGCCCCGGCCAAGCCGCGCGCAACAAAGCCGAAGGCCGCCGCAAAAGAGTAGCTGCGACCAGAACATCGAACGAAAGCGCCCGCATGCGGGCGCTTTCGTTCGCCCGCTAATTCCTAATCCCTGTAATCTGTGCAATCTGTGGACTAACCCGACCATGAACGACCACGTAGAAGCGCTCCTCGGCTGGCAGGACTCCGCCGCCGCGTACATCGCCTTCCAGGACGCGGGCGACCGCAACCGCACGCTGCTGCTCGACCCGGTGATGCTCGATCTCTGCGGCGACGTCCGTGGCCAGCGTATGCTCGATATCGGTTGCGGAGAAGGCCGCTTCTGCCGCATGCTCGCCGAGCGCGGCGCCAGCGTCATCGGCATTGACGTGACCGCCGAGATGGCGCAGACCGCCCGCGCGCGCGGCTCCGCGCACGACGCCTACACGCTCGCCAGCGCCGACAAGCTGCCGTTCGCGGACGCGACGTTCGATCTGGCCGTGAGCTATGTGACGCTCGTCGATATCGTCGAGTACGCTGCCGCGATTCGCGAGGCAGCGCGCGTCCTGCGGCCAGGTGGCCGCGTCGTCGTCGCGAACCTCAACTTCGTCACGGCGTCACAGGGCTGGCAGCGCGACGCCGACGGCAACCGCCTCTACCACCGCATCGACCGCTACGCCGACGAGTTTCCGCAGGTGCTCGAGTGGTCAGGCATGCGCATCGTCAACTGGCACCGCCCGCTCGCCAACTACATGCAGGCGTTCCTATCATCGGGCCTGATCTTGCGCAACTTCCTCACGCCCGTGCCGGACGATCAGTCGCTCCGCGAAGATCCGCACTTCGAGGACTGGTTCCGCGTCCCGCTATTCAACGTGATGCGCTGGCAAAAGCTCGCGATCTGAATCGCCCGTCAGGGCGTGCGATCTCCATCGCGGTGGTAACCCGCCCAATCGCTAGCCAATTCTCGCCGGCTAGGCCAGATCAGCAGGATCCCAGCCCCGCGCAAGCACAGCAGCCAGTAGCCAAAGCGGCAGCAGACCCATGAGCGGCGGAGCCGCGAAACTCAACAGCAACAACACCGCGGCGGCGATGCCGCTTCGCCGCAGCGCCGTGCGGCGGCTCGTCTCATGTAACGATGCTCGTAAGGAGATGATCACCGCCGCCGCGGCGCCACTCGTGTACGCAAACAGCACCGTGGCGAGCTGCGGCAGCACCCAGGCGCCCGTTCGGAATTGATCCGTGTCATCAAAGGCGTTGCCGAATTCGCGGCTCGCCGAGACGGTCGCGTACGACGCAGCACAGGCGACGAGCAGCGTCGCGAACAAGATCGCGAACGCGAATGCGCAAAGTTGCGACAGATTCCACTCGGTCGGCGGATTCCGCGCGACAATCCCCACGATTGCTGGCACGCCAGCAAGCGCCGCGAGCGTCAGCAGGATGCCACCGCCGATGAAACGAAGCCGGCTTGTTTGCGTTCCGTGTATCGCATCGAACTGGCCATCGGAATCCGCGAACGATCCAGAGAGTTCGCCGATAAGCCCGGACCCACAGACGAGCAGCACGCCGAACGCGATAAGCCACGCGATAGTCGCTCTTCGAGCCGAGGCAGTCACCGCGTACTCCTTGCGTGCCGCTTGAGGATATGTGCTGCTGCCTTCATCGGCTCGCCGATGCCCGCAAGTTCCGTCATGCTCAAACGCCCGCCGGAATTCGGCGGGCGTTCGAACTCGAAGTGACTGACAGACCGAAAGACCGACCGACTTCGCCCGCTACCGCTTCGTGTACTGTGGCGCCTTGCGGGCGCGCTTGAGGCCGACCTTCTTGCGCTCCTTCATGCGGGAGTCGCGCGTCAGCAGGCTCTGGCGGCGCAGCGGCGCTTTCAGGCTCTCGTCGGAGACGACGAGCGCACGGGCGATGCCGTGCGATACGGCGCCGGCCCAGCCGGTGATGCCGCCGCCCGCAACCTTCGCCTGGATGTTGAAGCGCTGATCGGCCGCGGCCGCCTTCAGCGGCGCCAGCACGGCGGCCTGGTGCGAGCCGCGCGTGAAGACGGTCATGTACCCCTTACCGTTGATCAGGATCTCGCCCGACCCGGGGTACAGCCTCACGCGCGCGACGGCCGTCTTGCGCCGTCCCGTGCCGTAAAAGTATCGCTCGCCTGCCGTCGCCATAGTCTGTTCCTTTGTTGGGCTCTGTCCGCTAGTCGCGCACAGCGTGCCCGCACCGGGCGCACAGCCGTGCGCCCCTACGCTATTACGCCTGCTAGGCGTCCGCCTTGGCCTCGTGGCCCTTACCTGTGCCCGCGTTCACCTGCGACTGGTGCGGGTGGTCGGCGCCCGCGTAGACCTTCAGGTGCTTCAACAGCTTCGCGCCGTGCGCGTTGTGCGGCAGCATGCCCTTGATGGCGAACTGCACCACGCGCTCCGGCCTCGTCGCCAGCAGCTTCTCCTGCGTCACCGACTTCATGCCGCCCGGATACATCGAGTGGCGGTAGTACTTCTTCGCGACCATGTCGCCGGTGACCTTCATCTTCGCCGCGTTGATGACGATGACGAAGTCGCCCGCGCCCATCGATGGCGTGAACGTCGGCCGGTTCTTGCCGCGGAGCGTCGCCGCCACCTCGGACGCCATGCGCCCGAGCGGCCGCCCCGTCGCATCGACGACGTGCCACTGCTCGACGATGTCCTTCGGCCTCAGTATGTACGTTGTCATGCGCTCTGTCCGTTCCCATCATCGAGCCCGAAATCGAGCCCATCGTACTGCACGCTCACCAGGTACAGCCCGCACGATGGCGCTGCCGGACCTGCCGCCGATGCTCGCGGCTCGTCGAGCCACGCCATCAGCGCCTTCTCGTCGATGCGGCCAAGCCCCAACTCGACCAGCGATCCCACCGTGCGGCGCACCTGGTGCGGAAGGAAGGCCTGCGCCTCCATCTCCACCGTCAGCTGCCCGTCACAGGCGGTCACTTCACACCTTCGCAGCGTCCGCTCCGTGCGCCCGTCGAACGGGCCTGCGAACGATGCGAAGTCGTGCTTCCCTTCCAACCGCGCCGCCGCCCGCTGCATCGCCGCTACGTCGAGCGGGCGCGCGACGTGCCACGAACGATTGCGCTCCAGCGGCGACCGCACCGCTCGGTTGTCGATGCGGTACCGGTACAGCCTGCCCTGCGCGTGCCGCCGCGGGTCGAACTCCCGCGCCACTTCCGCCGCCGACCGGACAGCGACGTCCTCTGGCAGAAAGTGGTTCAGCCCGCTCACGAACTCCGCCGTCGTCAGCTTCGCGGTTGTCTCGAAGCTGGCCACCTGGCCGAGTGCGTGAACCCCGGCGTCGGTGCGCCCGGCAAACGCCGCTCGCACCCTCTCCGATGTCAGTTTGTGGATCGCGGTTTCCAGCTCCGATTGGATACTGGGGCCGTTCTCCTGATACTGCGAGCCGCTGTACGCGGTCCCGTCGTACTCCAACAACAGGGCGATGCGTCGCCCATCCGAGCGGGCGCCTGCGTCGCCGTCCATCGCGCTAAACCGCGCGCTCCACCAACTCAAGCTGCGCCATCTGCGCGCCGTCACCGACGCGCGGACCCAGCTTGATGATCCGCGTGTAGCCGCCAGGGCGCGTCGCGAATCGCGGCGATATCTCCTCGAACAGCTTCTTCACGATGTCCTTGTCGTTGAAGAAGGACATCGCCTGACGCCGCGCGTGTACCGTGCCGTCCTTGCCCAGCGTGATCATCTTTTCGGCGAGCGGGCGCACTTCCTTCGCTTTCGCTTCGGTCGTCTTCATCCGCTCGTGGATCATCAGATCCCGCACGAGGCCGCGAAACAAGTACTTGCGCTCGTCTCCCGCGCGGTCGAACTTGCGGCCCGCTATCTTGTGGCGCATCGCTAGTCGTCCCTCTCCTTGCGCTTAATCAGCTCCGACGGGTCCTCGCCAGCCTCGCGCAACGCCTCGATCAGCGCCGCGCCGAGCGGGCTCAGGTCCTCGCCGTCTTCGCTGCCGCCGATGGACGGCGCGCGGCCGATCGGCGAGGCGCCGGCCATGTCGTCGTGGTCATCGGACGCCTGCAACAGCCCCAGCTCGATCAGCTTGTCTTTCAGCTCGTCGTACGACTTCTGGCCGAAGTTGCGCAGCGAGAGCAGCTCGTCTTCACTCTTCTCCAGCACCGAGCCGACGGTCATCAAGCCGCTGCGCTTGAGGCAGTTGTAGGCGCGGACCGAGAGGTTCAGCTCCTCGATCGGCATGTTGTACTTGTCCGGCGGCAGCGACGTGCCGACGCCCAAACCGCGGTCCACGGTCGGCGGCAGCGGCTTGCCGAGCATCGCGAACATCCGAAACTCGTCGATGATGATGTCCGCGCTCCGGCTGATCGCGTCGACACCCGTCATCGTGCCGTCCGTCCACACTTCCAGCGTCAGCTTGTCGTAGTTGGTCATCTGGCCGACGCGCGTGTGCGTGACGTGGAAGTTCACGCGCCGCACCGGCGAGAAGATCGCGTCGACGGGGATGACGCCGATCGGCAGGCCATCGCTCTGGCCTGCGGGCGCATAGCCCTGGCCCGGCTCGACGTTCAGCTCGACCGTGAGGCGCGCTTCCGCCGCATCCAGCGTCGCGAGCTGCAGATCCGGATTGACGATCTCGTAGTCCGCCGTGATCTGGATCGCCTGCGCGGTCACCGGACCTTCGCCCTGCGCCTCCAGGTACAGCTTCGCCGGCCGATCGCTCAGCGAGCGCAGCCGCAGCTCCTTGATGTTCAGCAGGAACTCCGTCGTGTCTTCCTTCATGTGGGGGATCGTCGAGAACTCGTGCTCCACTTCCTCGATCCGCACGGACGTGACGGCCGCGCCCGGCAGCGAGCTGAGCAGCACGCGCCGCAGCGCGTTGCCCAGCGTCGTCCCGAAGCCGGCGTTCAGCGGCTCCGCCACAATGCGCACGTACGTCTCGGTTTCTTCTTCTACCTCGATGTGCGCGGGCTCAAGTTCGTTCAACGTGTTCCTCCCTGGGCGAAAAGCGAGCGCATCCGCCGCGGCCGCCGTCAGCGCGTCCTCGACACGTACCGCGGCTACCGTGAGTAGTACTCGACGATCACGGCGGGGTCGAACTTCGTCGGCGTCTCCGCGATGCCCGGCGCCGCTACGATGCGGCCGGTCATCTGCGCCGCATCGACGTTCAACCATGCCGGTGCGGACTTGCTCGACATGTTCGCCTGCGCGAACTTGTAGTACTCCGTCTTCTTGCTGGTCGATGTCCAGCCGATCACGTCGGCAGCCTTCGTCGTAGCGGACGGTATGTCCGTCTTGCGGCCGTTGAGCATGATGTGGCCGTGGCGTACCACCTGCCGCGCCTGCTTCAACGAATCGGCGAAGCCCATCTTGTGGACGATGTTGTCGAGCCGCAGTTCCAGCGACTGGACGAGGTTCTCACCCGTGACGCCCGGGTGCCGCACGGCATCCTTGTAGTAGCGCACGAACTGCTTTTCCAGCACGCCGTATGAGTAGCGCGCCTTCTGCTTCTCACGCAGCTGCAGCGCCCGGTCGGACAGCTTGCGCCGGCGCGTCTGCGGCATGCCTGGAGGCGATGGCCGCTTGTCCAGCGTGCACTTCGTGACGCACTTGTCGCCCTTCAGCATCAGCTTCTCGCCATAGCGGCGGCAGATGCGGCAGACCGGTCCCGTATATCGTGCCATGCGTTCCTCCCGCCGCCCTAGACGCGACGCCGCTTCGGCGGCCGGCAGCCGTTGTGCGGCACCGGTGTCGCGTCTTTAATGCTCAATACCATCAGCCCGCTCGACTGCAGCGCGCGCACCGCGGCTTCGCGTCCGCCACCCGGGCCCTTGACGAATACTTCGACCTGGCGCAGGCCGTGCTCCATCGCGCGTCGCGCGGCGCCCTCGGCCGCAATCTGCGCGGCGTACGGCGTGCTCTTGCGCGACCCCTTGAAGCCGGACTGTCCCGCGCTTGCCCACGAAAGGACGTTGCCGTTCGGGTCGGTCAGCGTGATCAACGTGTTGTTGAACGTCGATTGCACGTACGCCTTCCCACGCGGGACCGACTTCTTTTCACGCTTTCGCGCTTTGCTTTTCGTTGTCGCCTTACGCTCGGCCATACGTCTCCTCTAACGCGCGAGTCATCGAAGTCCGACACATGCCGGCCTCGCGCGATCGTCTACTTCTTCGCGGCTGCCTTGCGCTTGCCCGCCACTGTGCGGCGCGCCCCGCGCTTCGTGCGCGCGTTCGTGCGCGTGCGCTGCCCGCGTACGGGCAGCCCGCGGCGATGCCGGACGCCGCGGTAGCAGTTGATTTCGATCAACCGCTGGATGTTCTGCCGCACTTCTCGCCGCAGGTCACCTTCTACGGTAATACCCTTGTCGATCAGCTCGCGAATGCGGTTCACCTCTTCGTCCGTCAGGTCGCGCACCTTCGTCGCCGGGTTCACCTGCGCCTGCGAAACGATTCGCGAAGCAGTGGTGCCACCGATGCCAAAGATGTACCGCAGCGAGATGTCCACTCGCTTGTCCCGCGGGATGTCGACGCCGGCAATACGTGCCATCTTCTTACCCCTGCCGCTGCTTGTGTTTCGGTATCTCGCAGATCACCCGCAGCACGCCGTGCCGCTTGATGATCTTGCACTTCTCGCACCGCTTCTTGATGGATGCACGGACTCTCATCTGCGTTCCCTGTCTGGTCTCTACCGAAATCGATACGTAATGCGACCGCGCGTCAGGTCGTACGGTGACAACTCGACGAGTACGCGGTCGCCTGGCAATACCTTGATGAAGTTCAGACGAATCTTCCCGGAGATATGCGCCAACACCTGGTGGCCGTTTGGCAACTCCACCTTGAACATCGCGTTCGGCAGGGGCTCCTTCACCACGCCCTCTACCTCAATCGCGTCCTTTTTCGGCATGCGCTCCTTCCCCGAGACTCGCCTCAAGCGAATTGTTATACCAAATAGTTCGCCCTAGCGCGAACAAAAGATTCTATATCTCCGCGCCCCACCCGGCGGGCGGCCTATGGCGCTTCTACGGCACCGTCAGCACGACCGGATCGCCCTCCGTCACGGCGATCGTGTGTTCGAAGTGCGCCGCCCAGCTGCCGTCCATCGTCGCAACAGTCCATTTATCGTCAAGCTGGCGCGTCCGCCAGTCACCGACGGTCACCATCGGCTCCAACGCAAGCACCATCCCCTTTTTCAGCACCGGCCCGCGGTCCGCCGGCCCGAAATTCGGCACCTGCGGCTCCTCGTGCATGGCGCGTCCGACGCCGTGCCCCGTGTACTCGCGCACAACACCGTAGCCGCGCATCTCGATGTACTCGCCGATGGCATGCGACACCTCGCCAAGCCTGTTGCCCGGACGCAGATGCCTGATCCCTTCCTCGAGCGCCTCGCGTGTTACGTCCACTAACTCCCGCATGCCCGGCTTCGGCGTACCAACGATGGCCGTCACCGCGTGGTCCGCCACGAACCCCTTGTACGTGCACCCCAAGTCGATGCTCACGACGTCGCCGTCCTGCAGCACGCGCTTGCCCGGGATCCCGTGCACAATTTCGTCGTTCACCGACACACAGACCGTCGCGGGGTACGGCGGCTGCGCGTAGCCGAGGAACGTCGGTATCACGCCGTGCTTCGCGAACTCCTTGCGCACGATCGCGTCCAGTTCCTTCACCACCAGCCCAGGCCGCAGCTCGGCAAGCAGCTTTTGCATCGTCTGCGCGACGATGCTGCCCGACTGGCGCATGATCGCGATCTCGTCGTCCGATTTGATGATGATGGGCATCTCGGGAACGCTGCCTACTTCCCGGCCCGCGCAGCCGCGTTAGCACCACTCGCGCCCAGCACGTTCATGATCGCCATCGTCACGAACGGAATCTCCGGGACGCCATCAACGTCTTTGAGCTTGCCTGCGCTTCGATAGTGCGCCAGGAGGTCTGCCGGAGGCTTCTGCACGTCAAGGCGCGTCTTGATCGCCTCGGGCGTATCGTCCGCGCGGCCGGAGTCCTTGGCGCGATTCAGCATCCGGTCGATGAGGATCTCATCGGGGGCACTGATGTTCATGGCGATGTCGATCGCCTTGCCCATCGTCGCCAACGCCTGATCCAACGCCTGCGCCTGCACCAGCGTCCGGGGGAAGCCATCCAGCACGAACCCTTGATCCGGGAGCAGTTCGCCGAGCCGTTGCAGGAACATATCGATCACGAGGTCGTCGGAGACGAGCAGCCCCTGGTCCATGATGCCCTTGGCCTTGCGCCCCAACTCGGTGCCGTTCGCGACGTGCGCGCGCAGCATGTCGCCCGTCGAGATGTGCGCCCAGTCCATCCGCTCGGCGACGATCATCGCCTGCGTGCCCTTGCCGACGCCGGGTGGTCCGAAGAAGATGACGTACATCTAGCGGATGAACCCCTCGTAGTTGCGCATCAAGAGCTGCGCCTCGAGCTGTTTCATCGTATCGAGCACGACACCGACGACGATCAGCATGCCTGTGCTGCTGACGGTCAGCGACGTGATGTTGAACCAGTTCGTCACCAGGTAGGGGATCACCGCGACGATGCCGAGAAAGATCGCGCCCGCCCACGTGATGCGCACCAGCACGCGCATGATGTACTCGCCTGTCGGCCGCCCGGGCCGGATGCCGGGCACAAATCCGCCCTGTTTCTGGAGATTCTCGGCCAGGTTCTGCTGCTGGTACACCACCAGCGTGTAGAAGAAGCTGAAACCGATCACCAGCAGGAAGACAAAGATGTAGAACCCCGGGCTGGCGCCGCTCTGGCTACCGCCGCCGGGCGAAAGGATACGGCTGACGAAGTTCGCGGCGCTCCGGATCCACGGCGTGCTCGACGAGTCGTGAACGAACTGCGCGATGTACGCAGGGAAGATCACGATCGAAAACGCGAAGATCAGCGGGATCATCCCGGCCGAGTTGACGCGGAGCGGAATATGGCTCTGCCCCGCTTGCCGGTACATCTTCCCGGCTCTGAACACGCTCTTCGCGTACTGGACCGGGATCTTCCGCACGGCTTCCTGCATATAGACGATCGCTGCGATCAGCACGACCGTCACCACGGCTAATATAGCGATCGCGAAGAAGCCGATCGACGAATTGAAGAGTTGATTGATCATGCCCGGCATGCCGGCGACGATGCCGCCGAAAATGATCACGGAGATGCCGTTGCCGATCCCGTTTTCCGTAATCAGCTCGCCGATCCAGACGAGAAACAGCGTGCCCGCCGTCATCGAAAAGAGTGCCGTGACCGTCACCAGCGCGTCGGTGCCGGTGAACGAAGGGTTGAACATCGCGTTGTCGATGCCCGCCGAACTGACCGTCTGGTGCAAAATGACCAGCTGTGCGTAGCCCTGCACGAAACAGAGCGGCACCGTCGCCCAGTGCTGGTACAACTCGAGCCGATGGCGTCCCTGCTCGCCTTCCTTCTGAAGGTTCGAGAGTGACGGGAAGATCGGCGTCACCAGCTGCATGATGATGTTGGCGGTGATGTACGGATAGACGCCGAGCGCGGCGATGCTGAGGCGCCGCAACGCGCCGCCGCTGAAGAGATTGAACAGCCCCAGCAGCGCGCTCGAATTGAACGCGTCCTCGAGCCTGCTCGGCTCCACTCCCGGGATCGGAATGTGCGCGATGAATCGGAACACGACGAGCATCGCCGCCGTAAAGAGCAGCTTCTTCCGGATATCCGGCTGCTGCACGGCGTCGAACACGGCCTGCAGCAGCCTCGGACGGCTGCTGGCCTGTTGCCGGCTTGCTGCGAGCGCCATACTACGCCTCCGCCGCCTCGTCCTTCGCGTCCGCCTTCGCGTCGGTCTTCGCTTGCTTGGTGGCGGCGTCCGCAGCGCCCTTGGCCGCAGCCTTGGTCGCGGCGTCCGCTGCCTTCGCCTTCGTGCGCACGCGCACCGAGTTTGGCTTCTTCTCCGCCGGCTTCTCAACCGGCTCGCCGTTCAACCAGCGTACGCTGCCGCCCGCCGCTTCGATCTTCGCTTTCGCCGACTTCGAGAAGCTCGCTGCCTCGACGGTCAGCGCCATCGAAATCTCGCCCTCGCCCAAGACCTTCACTGGCTTGCCGGTGCGGACCAGCCGCGCCGCCGCCAGCGTCTCGGCGTTCACGGGATCGCCGGCCGCGAACCGCGCCAGCATGCCGATATTCACTTCTTCGTAGTCAATGCGGAACGGGTTGCGGAAGCCGCGCTTGTACGCCATCCGGCGCACCAGCGGCAGCTGGCCACCTTCGAAGCCGGGTCGCACGCCCCCGCCCGAGCGAGCCTTCTGACCCTTTCGTCCGCGTGTGGCGTACGTGCCGTGCCCGCTGGCGTTGCCGCGTCCGACTCGCTTGCGCTTGTGCGTCGCGCCCGCGGGCTGTCGCAGTTCGTGCTGCTGCATTTACGCCTCCTCCACGGTGACCAGGTGCCGCACCTTCATCACCATCCCGTGGATCGTGCGCGTGTCGTCGTGCACGACGGTCTGTCCCAGCTTGCGGAGACCGAGCGCGCGGATCGTGCGCTTCTGATCGATCTTCTGGTTGATCGAGCTGCGTTCCCAGGTGACCTTAATCTTCGCCATCGCTTACGCCTCGACCGGTGCGGCACTGGGTTGACGCGTCGCGCCGGCGCGGCGCCGCGCCGTCACTTCCTTCGGGTCGCGCAACTGCGAAAGCCCGGCCATCGTCGCCCGCACCACGTTCAGCGCGTTCGATGAGCCGAGCGACTTCGTCAGCACATCCTTGATGCCGGCCGACTCCATCACGGCGCGCACACCGCCGCCAGCGATCAGCCCCGTACCGGGCGATGCGGGCTTCATCATCACCTTCGCCGCGCCGAAGTGGGCGACGATGGGGTGCGCGATCGTGTTCTTGTTCATCGGCACCGTGATCAGGTTCTTCCGAGCCACGGCGGAACCCTTCTTGATCGCGTCCGGCACCTCGTTCGCCTTGCCCATGCCGGCGCCTACGTGGCCGTGCCCATCGCCGACGACGACGACCGCGCTGAAGCTGAAGCGTCGGCCGCCCTTCACCACCTTGGAGACGCGGTTGATGAAGACCACCTTCTCTTGCAAGTCCATGTCGCGCGAATCAGGTCGCGACGATCTCGGTCCGCCTGAACTTCTCGGTCCACCCATAATCTTGTCCTCGTCCGCTTGTCTGCGGACACTCTACCTAGAACTGCAGGCCGGCTTCTCGCGCAGCTTCCGCCAACGCCTTCACGCGCCCGTGATAGCGGTTGCCACCGCGGTCGAACACGACCTTCGTAACGCCCGCATCGATCGCCTTCTTCGCCAGCGCGGCGCCGACGGCCTTCGCCTGCACCGACTTGTTGCCGTTCGCGCTCTTCAGCGCCTTCTCGACGGTAGACGCCGCCGCCAGTGTATGGCCGCGTTCGTCGTCGATCACCTGCGCGTAGATGTGCGTCAGGCTGCGGTACACCGCCAGCCGCGGCCGCTCCGGCGTGCCGGAAACGACCTTGCGCACCCGCTCGTGCCGCCGGATCCGCGCTGCGCGACCCGTCTTCGATGACTTCATCTACTTGCCCGCCTTGCCGGCCTTGCCGGCCTTCCTGCGCACGTACTCGCCCAGATAGCGGATGCCCTTGCCCTTATACGGCTCCGGCTTCCGCACCTTGCGGATGTTCGCCGCCACCTGCCCGACAAGCTCCTTGTCGATGCCGCGGACGTGCACCTTCGTCGTGCCTTCGACTTCAATCTGAATGCCTTCGGGCGGCACAATTTCCACCGGGTGCGAAAAGCCGACCGCAAGCGTCACCTTGTTGCCCGCCTGCGTCGCGCGATAGCCCACACCCTGTAGCTCCAGCGTCTTCGTGTAGCCGTCCGCCACGCCTGTCACCATGTTCGCCAGCAGCGAGCGCGAGAGCCCGTGCAGCGCTCGCGACTGCTTCTCGTCGTTTGGCCGCATCACGCTAATCGTGCCTTCGCCCGCGGCGAACGAGATGCCGTCCGGAAACTGGCGCACCAGTTCGCCCTTCGGCCCCTTCACCTTGACGGTCGTGCCGTCAACGTCGACCTGGACGTTCTTCGCAATCGGGATCGGTAACTTACCTATTCGTGACATTGCCCTACCACACGTAGCAGATGACTTCGCCGCCAATGCTGCGCCGCCATGCGTCCTGACC
>CAYWOO010000022.1:0-10591 GCA_964458665.1 uncultured Dehalococcoidia bacterium | reverse complement strand
ATGTCGATCTCCTCTTCACACCGTGAGGCACACCCACAGGACACGCCGCCGCGTACCCCTACAACTGCCACCGCTGCCGGACGACCGCCGACTGAAGACCGAACTCACGTCTTCTCGAAGCGCTCGACATCCATCACGAAGACGATGGCGCCGCCGGTGCGCACTTCGATGGGCTCTTGAAGGACGGAGCCCTCGCCGAAGAACGGGAGTGTCTGCACGGGCACGTACTCGGTGCGGGCGTGGCACTCGCTGCGGACCATGGCGACCACGCCGTCGACTTCGTTCGCTTCGACGCCAGAGAGGATGGTGGCGTTGCCCTTGCGGAGGAAACCGCCGGTGCTGCTGACCTTGGTGGCAGGATAGCCCTGCTCGACGAGCTTGCGTGTGAGCTTCTCGGCGTCGGAATCGGACGCGATGATGATCACAAGCTTCAGGTGCTCGTTCTGGTCGTTCTGCAAGAGACCTCCGTTCGCGCCGCCCTGCCCGGTGGAAGCGTAGTGCCGTGCTCACGCGGCTGTCAATCAAGTGCGGCGGTTCTCGCGAGCACGCGCCTCGGCCGGTAGGCTATGCCCCATAACGTGTCAGGTGGCACGAGAGAGTCATCGCCCTTCCAGGGCGGGAGGTTCGATTGAGCGACGAGAACGAGTTACGGCCACGCGTCGATATGGAGACGCTGGTGGGGCTGTGCAAGCGGCGCGGCTTCGTGTTCCAGAGCAGCGAAATCTACGGCGGCCTGCAGGGCGCGTGGGACTACGGACCGCTGGGCGTCGAGATGACGAACAACATCAAGCGCGCGTGGTGGCGGGCGATGGTGCAGGAGCGCGACGACATCGTCGGGCTCGATGCGGCGATCCTGATGCATCCGCAGGTCTGGGAGGCAAGCGGGCACGTCGAGACGTTCACGGACCCGATGGTGGACTGCCGCAACTGCCAGGGGCGCTTCCGGCAGGACGAGTTGACATCGGACGTCTGTCCGACGTGCGGGCAGAAGGGGCAGTTCACCGAACCGCGGATGTTCAACCTGATGCTGCGTACATTCCTGGGGCCTGTGCAGGATGATGCCGCGACCGTGTATCTGCGCCCGGAGACGGCGCAGGGCATCTTCGTGAACTTCGAGAACGTGCAGACGACGAGGCGCAGGAAGCTGCCGTTCGGCATCGCGCAGATCGGCAAGTCGTTCCGCAACGAGATCACGCCACGCAACTTCATCTTCCGCGTGCGCGAACTGGAGCAGATGGAGATGGAGTACTTCTGCTATCCGGCGGACTCGGTGCGCCTGCACGGCGAATGGATCGAGACGCGCCGGGCGTGGTACCAGCGATTCGGCATGAAGATGGAGAATCTGCGTGTGCGGGCGCACGAACAAGCCGAGCTATCGCACTACTCGCAGGCGACATCGGACTTCGAGTATCTGTTCCCGATCGGCTGGGCGGAGCTGGAGGGCGTAGCGCATCGCGGCGACTACGACCTGACGCAGCACGCGAAATCGAGCGGCAAAGCACTGTCGTACTTCGACGAAGAGACCAAAGAGCACGTCGTGCCGCATGTCGTCGAACCGGCGCTGGGCGTCGGGCGCGCGATGCTGGCGTTCCTGACGGACGCGTACGACGAGGAGGTCGACGAAAAGGGCGAGAAGCGCACGGTGCTGCACCTGCATCCCGCTCTCGCGCCCGTGAAGGTGGCGGTGTTGCCGCTGAGCCGCAACGAGAAGCTGACGCCGACGGCGCGCGACGTGGCGGCGCGGCTGCGCAAGCACTGGCTGGTGCAGTACGACGATGCCCAGAGCATCGGCCGCCGCTACCGCCGCCAGGACGAGATCGGTACGCCGTTGTGCGTAACCGTCGACTTCCAGACGATCGAAGAGGACCAGGCCGTCACGATCCGAGAGCGCGACAGCATGGCGCAGGTGCGCGTGCCTATCGGGGGGTTGGTGGAGGCGCTGCGGGAGCGGCTGGTGGACGTGGGGTGATTCGCACGGCACCGTGCCCACGCACCTTCCGCGCCTCGACCGCGAAGAGCGCTACGCACGACCCAGCACTACGCCTTGTCGACGGCCCTGAGCAGGATCAAGCCGCAGCGACCGCAATGGTTAGCGCCGGCGGGCGGCAGCGCGACGCCGCACGCAGGACACGCTGTGGCGAGACGCGCTTCGCAGTGCGCGCAGAACTGCCAATCGGGCTGCAACTCCTTGCGGCAAGCGCTGCACTCGTTACCGAGCGCGCGGAAGGCGAGGGCTTGGGCCGTGCGGTCCCCGGCCTCGGAGTCGTCGCTCATGTCATTGTCTCCTGCCGAAGTGGCGACGGGTATCCGCCAGAGACGGAACTGTTGCCAGCGTACAAGATCCGTCGCAGCGACTCGTCGTGGCGCGACCGGCGATGCCCGGGCTGAAGGCGCGGCGCTGCGTGCAATCCGTCGCGGTCTACCCCGGCTCACGCCCCAGCACGCCCGCTTCGCGGAGCGATGCGATGCGGGTTTCGTCGTAGCCCAGCTCGCGAAGTACGTCCGCGGTGTGCTGGCCTAGCGTTGGCGAGGAGCCCTGCGCTTCGAGTGGCGTGCCGGTCATCTGGATCATGGGGGCGGCCATGCGGACGGGGCCGAGCATGGGGTGGTCGACGCTGGTGAGGAAGTTGTTCTCGAGCACCTGCTCGTCCTCCAGCAGCTCCTCGGTATAGCGGACGGGCCCCGCGGGGACGCCGTGTTCGTCGAGGACGCGCATCCATTCTTCGCTCGACTTCGACGCGAACAGCGCCTCGCCGTCGGCGACGAGCTTCTTGCAGATCTCGATCGTCTGGGGATCCGTCACGTCGACATCCTCCGGCCGTTTGCCGAGGCGGAAGTCCTGCAGGCCCGTTGCGGCGAGCAGCTTGCGGCGCAGTGGCGTGCTGAGGCAGCCGATGGCGATGAAGCCGTCGGCAGTCTTGAAGCAGCGGTAGTAGATGTTGCCGATCGTCGGACGGACACCGGCGATCACTTCGAGCTGCTCCTTGTACGTGCCGCTGCCGCCGCGCATCTCGTTGATCTTCGCCAGCGCGGTTTCCCGCCCGTCCGTATCGACGGCCTCGATCGACATGAGGCGCGTACCCTGGATCGTCAGGGCGCTGCCCATCAGCGTCGTGCTGATGCACTGGCCGCGCCCCGTACGCTCGCGCGCGAAGAGGGCGGCGCTGACGCCCCACGCGATGGCGAGGCCGGTCGAGATATCGGCGGACGGCAGGCCGTTCATCATCGGCACGCCGCTCTCCTCACGGCGGCCCTCGACGGTCATGAGGCCGCTGAGCGCTTGCGCGATGATGTCGTACCCGGGGCGATGCGCGTGCGGGCCGCGGCGGCCGAACGCGGTGTTGTCGCAGTAGATCAGCCGCAGGTTCTTCGCCGAAAGCGTCGCGTAGTCGATGCCGAGTTTGGCCGCGACATCCGGGCGGTAGTTGATGATGACGACGTCGGTCCGTGCGGCGAGCTGCTGGATGATCTCGCGGCCTTCGAGTGTGTTGAGATCGAGCATGATGCCGCGCTTGCCGCGGTTGAGCGAGATGTAGCCGCGGCCTTCGCGCATGCCCAGCGGCTGGAACGCGCGCCAGGGATCGCCGGCAGGCGACTCAACCTTGATCACGTCGGCGCCCATATCGGAGAGCAGCATGCCGCCGAATGGCGCGGCGATGATCTCGGAGAATTCGAGGATCTTGACGCCGGCCAACGGCCCGGGATGTGTCTGCGTGGTCATGTCACCTCTATCCCCGCCGAGGGGAACCACAGATTACACAGATTACGCAGATTGGGGGAGGTTGACGGGCTGCGTGGATATCAGAGCCGCTTCTCCATATCGACGTGGGGGATGCCGACGTCGTCGTAGAGATCACCGTGGGCGGTGTAGCCGCAGCGTTCGTAGAAGCCGCGGGCATGGAGTTGGGCGCTGAGCTTGATGTGGCGGATGCCGTGCGCCGCGGCTTCGCGCTCCAGCGCATCAAGCACCAGCGCGCCGACGCCTGCGCCGCGGTGCGATGCCAGCACGGCCATGCGGCCGATCTTCGCGTGGTCGTCGAACAGCAGCAGGCGACCGGCGGCAGCGGGTGTTCCATCGACGTAGGCGACGCAGTGCGTGGCCGAGGCGTCGAAGTCGTCGAGTTCGTCGCTGCGATCGATGCCCTGTTCTTCGACGAAGACGGCGATGCGCACGGCGAACGCGTCGTCGCGCTGCTGCGATGTTATGGCGATGAGGGCGCGCGGCTCGGTCATGCCGTGCTACTTGCCCGGGACGAACTTCATCGAGAGCGAGTTCACGCAGTGGCGTGTGCTCTTCGCGGTCAGCCGCTCGCCGGTGAAGACGTGCCCGAGATGCCCGCCGCAACCGGCGCACTCGATCTCGACGCGCTGTCCGTCCGGATCGGGGAGTCGCTTGACCGCGCCCGCGATCTCATCGTCGAACGCCGGCCAGCCGCAGTGGGCATCGAACTTGTCCTCAGAGCGATACAACTCGGCGTTGCAGCGGCGGCAGATGTATGTGCCGGCCTGGTAGAAGTCGTCGTACTCGCCCGAGAACGGCCGCTCGGTCCCCTTCGACTCGATGACGTATCGTTCTTCAGCCGTCAGGTCGTTGAATTTCGCGTCGGCCATGTTGTGCGACTCCTACTCGCTGCACGTTTCGAGCTGCTGGCGGCCTATGGCGGCGCGGCCGACAATCGCCGGCATCCACGGCGCCATCTTCTTGTGTTCAAGATCCGCCACGTCGAACCCTGCTTGGCGCAGCGCGTCCTCCGTGCGACGGTTCATCTGACAGCCAGCGGCAAACCAGCCCCACGCCGGCTGCGCGAAATCCTGCCCGCGACCGAGAGCGCCTTCTCCCCGCACGTGCTCGATGAATCGCAATTCGCCGCCTGCGCGCAACACGCGCCGGATCTCGTGGAGCGTCTGCGCGACGTCGTGCACGGTGCATAGCACCAGCGTCGACACCACGGCATCGCACGACGCGTCGTCGAGCGGCAGTGACTCCCCGGCCGCCAGCCGGATGTCGATATCCTCCCGGCCCAGCGCCACCAGCCGCGCCTGCGCCCGCTTCAGCATGTGCGGATCGGGCTCGAGCGCGATCACGCGCACGCCCGCGGGATAGTGCTCGAAGTTTGCGCCTGTGCCGGCGCCGATCTCCACGATGTCGCCGTGCAAGCCGGTCAGCAATCGCTTCCGGAGCCGCCCCAGCTTCTTCTCGCTCGGCTTCGTCATGAGGTCGTACGTCGCCGCGAACCAGCGATGGCCGCGTTCAACCGGTCGTGTGCTGCTCATGTCCACAGTATGCGCCCTGCCACGCGGATAGCGTAGTGTCCCCGAACTAGCGCGGATATCCGGCGAGAGATGCGATTCCAAGCCCGGCCATGCGATTTTCCCCGATTGTCAGCCTCGCGCGTGCCGCGTACACTCGCGCCATGAACCTCACCATTCGCGCGCATCACACATCCCTCTTTCCCACGTTCAACGAACACGCCAAGAAGAAGCTGGAGCGACTTGAGCGATTGCTGCCTCGCGTCGGCGACGTGACAGTGGAAGTCGAGCACGAGGACACGCGTTCGGCTGCCGATCGCTACGCCGTGCAGGTGACGGTGCATGCCGGGCGATCGATCCTGCGCGCCGAAGAGCGTGGCGCCGACCCGGAGAGCGCGCTGGATCTGGCGGCCGACGTGCTTTCGCGCCAGGCGCGGCGCCACAAGAAGCGCCTCGACGAGAAGCACCACCCGCCCGGCGCGAAAGAGGCGGTCGCAGATGCGATGAACGCCGTTCCGCCGACGTATGGCGAGCAGGAACAGCCCGAAGAGGAAGACGAGTACGTGCTGGGCAACATCGTGCGGGTGAAGCACTTCGACGCGCTACAGATGTCGCACGAGGATGCGCTGATCCAGATGGACCTGCTGGGCCACGACTTCTTCCTGTTCCTGGACACGGCAACGCAGGACTACGCGCTGATCTACAAGCGCAAGGACGGCGAGTTCGGATTGCTGTCGCCTCGGCGGGGATGAACCCGTTTCACTGCGGAGCCGCGGAAACCGCGGAGAGGTTCCGGTTGGGGTAGGGGCGCAGCCTGCTGCGTCCGCATAGGACGAGGTGCATCGTAGCAAGCTCAGACAGCGTCGAACGGTACTACGACGAGAGTCCGCAGAAAGAGTGGGATCGGCTCGAGCGCGACCGGATCGAGTACGCGGTGACGCTGCGCACGCTCGATGAGTTTCTGCCGCCGACGCCGGCGGCGATCCTCGATGTCGGCGGCGGGCCGGGGCGATATACGATCGCGCTGGCGCAGCGCGGATACGCCGTCACCCTGGCCGATTTGTCGCGCGGAAACGTGGCCTTTGCGCGTGAACGCGCCGCCGAGGCGAGCGTGACGCTCGCCGGCACCGCGCACGCCGATGCACGCGACCTCTCGCGCTTCGCCGACGCGACGTTCGATGCCGTGCTCCTGATGGGGCCGCTGTACCACCTGCTCGATGAACCGGATCGCCGCGCCGCGGTCGGCGAAGCGCTGCGCGTGCTCCGTCCTGGCGGAAGGCTGTTCGCCGCGTTCATCACGCGCTACGCGCCGTTGCGGTTCTGGGGGAAGTACAACCCGCAGTTCGCGTTCGAGAACCGCGAGGCGTTTGAGACGATGATCGCCGAAGGGCGCGGCCCGAATCTCGCCGGGTTCACGGACGCATACCTCGAACGGCCGGAGGCGGTCGTCCCGTTCATGGAGAGCGCGGGAGTCGCGACGATCGCGCTGATCGGCTGCGAGGGCGTGGTGAGCATGATCCGCGATCGTATCAACGAGCTCTCCGGCGAAGCGTGGGAGTACTGGGTCGACATCAACTACCGCCTCGCGAAAGACCCCTCGACACACGGCATCGCGGAGCACCTCCTGCACGTCGGTAGCAAGCCGTAGCGTGATCGCCACGACGCCCCGGATCCGCTCGTGAAGATCCACATTGTCGGCATCGCCGGGAGCGGGAAGACGACGCTCGCGCGGTGGGCCGAAGCGACGTTCGGCGTCGGCGCGTTCGATCTCGATCATGTGGTGTACGACGTCGAGACAGGCGAGCGCCCTGCTGCTGAGATCGTGCGGCGTATCGACGACATCCGGCGGCTGGACGGCTGGGTGACCGAAGGCGCCTATCGCGACGCGTGGCTGCGACCGCTGATGAATGAAGCAACAGCCATCGTCTGGCTCGACGCATCGTTGCCGACAGCGATATCTCGGATGGTGAAGCGTCATGTGCGCGCAGAGTTCGCGCGGAACAATCGTCATCCCGGGTGGATCAGGCTCGTGCGATTTCTGAACTACAACCGCAGGACGGCAAGTGTGCAGCGTGCCGAGACGATCGAGTTGCTGGGCCCGTACTCGAACAAGCTGTGGCGTTGTCGGTCAGCGCGGGACGTGGCAGCGTTCAAGGCGCGGCTTCGTGCGTGAGTGCGTGGAATACGAAGCTTCGTCTCTGCAACGAACGCGGGCGCAACGGGTTGCGCACCTACAGCGGACACGCAGACGACGGGCGAGGGCGCCCGCGCTCCATTTCGCTCTCGTCCCGACGACCGACGACCGGCGACTGACGACTGACGACCGTTACCGGAACATGTCCTTTTCGGCGGGGCGGATGAGATCTGCTGTTGAGGCGTCGTCCGCGCGCTGGTACTCGACGCCGCGGATGATGGCGACGGGAACGCGGGCGAGTTTGCCGTGGACGAGTTCGGCCGCCGCGGCGAGCTCGTCGACGACGGCCATCTGCGTGACGCGCAGCTCGTAGCCGGCGGGATCGTGCTGGCCGGCGTAGTCGATCAGCGCCTTGATGCCAGCGAGGCCGATGGCGAAGTTCACGTGGCCCTCGCGCCAGGGCCGGCCAAAGGTGTCGGAGATGACCACCGCGACATCGACGCCGCGCGCGCTGCGCACCGCGGCGCGGATGCGCCGGGCGGATGCATCCGAATCGACGGGGAGCAGGCACAATGTGCCGGTCTTCTCGACGTTCGACGCATCGACGCCGGCGTTGGCGCAGATAAAGCCGTGGTGCGTCTCGCAGATCATGACGCCGTGCTGCATGCGCACGATGCGCTTCGTCTCGCCGAGCACGACCTCGATCTGGCGCGCGTCCTTCTCGAACATCGCGGCGTAGCGTTCGGCGAACGGCGACGGCGTCACGGTGGCGAGATCGACGATGCGGCCTTCCGCCTTCGACACAACTTTCTGCGTGACGACGAGCACGTCGCCGTGCTCGATGGCGACGCCACCGGTGTGCGCGGCCGCGACGATCATCGCCGGCAGATCGTCGCCAGCGTGGACCTCCGGGATGCCTTCGAGGCCGATGATGCGGATCTCGCTCACGTGATGCCCGCGATGCGTATGCCCGCCTGCGTCTTGTAGTTGCGGTTAATGCTGACGAGCAGCACGGTGATGCCTTCGACGATCTGTGCGTTCGCGAGCGCGCCGCCGTCAACCCCGCGCACGCCTTCGATGGCGGTCGCCAACTCCATGATCTGCTTCCTGGCGTCGGCATCGTCGGCGCATACGACGACGTCGGCTTCGAGCGGTCCGCCTTTCAGCAGCTTCTTTGCACTGAGATTCTGGAACGCGGCGACCACCTTCGCGCCGGGAAGCAGCACCTGCTCCTGTTGCGCGGCCGAGCCCTCCGGCACGGCAAGCAGCGACGCTTTCCCACCGTCAAACGCCATCGGCACGACGGTGCTGACGACGATCTTGCCGGCGAGCGCTGCTGCGAGCGGCGGCAGTGTCGCGGCCTGTGCGGTATAGGGCGTCGTGACGATGACGATCTCGGCGGACGCGGCGGCAGCTTCGTTCGTGGCGGCGGCTAGCGGAAGCGCGGCGTCCTTCTCGTGCAGCTCCGCGACAGCGGTTTGCGCCTTCTCGATCGCGCGCGAGCCGATCGTGCATGCGTGACCGGCTTTCGCGAAGCGGTACGCGAGGCCCATGCCTTCTTCGCCGGTGCCGCCTATGAACCCGATGCGCATCGTGCTCCTTCGGATCGAGAACCCGTAGCCAGCGGAGGCTCTAGGTTTGAGGTTCTAGGTTCTAGGTTCTAGGTTCTTAGAGCGGCCTAGTGCATCTCCGAGCCGCCGCTGACGTTGATCGACTCGCCAGTGATGTTGTCGGCTTTGCAGAGAAAGACGACCGTTTGGCCCATGTCCTCGACGGTTTGCGGGCGGCGGAGCGGCACGTTCTTCACGGCTGCCTGCTCCCACGCCTCTTCCTTCGTGACGCCGGTGCCGAGCGCGATCGCCGGAAGCAGCACTTCCTGCCACATGAACGTGTCGACCTCGCCGGGGCAGATGGCGTTGACGGTGACGTTGAACTGCCCCATCTCCTCCGCAAGCGCCTGCGTGAATCCGATCACGGCCCACTTCGAGGCGCAGTAGCTCGATGCGCCGGCCTTGCCGCTCTTCCCGGCTTGCGACGAAAGGTTGACGATGCGCCCGGCGCGCCGCTGCATCATGTGCCCGGCAACGGCCTTGGAGCAGAGAAAGGTGCCCTTCACGTTGACGTCCTGAATCAGATCCCAATCCTCCTCGGCGAACATGAACACGGGGCCGACCTTGATGACGCCGGCGTTGTTGACGAGGATATCCACCTGTCCCCACTTGTCGATGGCCGTCTGTACCATCGCCTGGCACTGCGCGTAGTCACGCACGTCGACGTCGATGCCGATGGCGTCACTGCCGAGGCGCTTCACCTCGGCGATGGTCTCGTCGCGTGCGGCGCTGACAGCGGGCAGATCGGCGAGCGCGACGCGCACGCCCTCCTTCGCCAGCTCGTACGCGATGCCGCGGCCGATACCTCGGGCGCCTCCGGTGACGATAGCGACAGCGTTCTTGAGTTCCATAGTCGCTCCTCCTGCGTTGGGCATTGTCGATCATGGCCGGGGGTGGCGGAAGCAAGCGATTGTGGCGCTTGAGAAGCGAGGGCCGCAGCGCGTAGAATCTTGGTGCCTCCGCCAGCGAAGAAGGTGTCCGGTACTGCCGCGAATCTGACGCTGGTCGAGGCAGTGGAATAGGCGCAGTGCGCTATGCGAAGAAGGCGAACGGGACTGCCCGTTTGCTTGACGCTGGCAGGGTTCTCCCTGTCCCGGTCAGGCAAGCGGGCATTTTGTGTTCTTCGGAGGTGCGACGTGGCGGGTGCAGACGAGATCAAGTGGTCGCGGCGGGTGAAGCCGGAGTCGATCCGGCGGCTGTACACGCTGGACGCGAAGGGGATCGTGGATGAGGACTTGATCAACGAGGTGGGGTACGCGATGTACGCGCGCTGCCTCAGCATTCGGGTCGCGACGCGCGCGCACTCCGGGCGGGCGATGTGCCCGCGCTGCCGCGCCGACGTCTTCCGCGCGGATCCGGACTGGAAGGCGTGGAAGAAGGACGAGCCGCTGGCGTGCCCGTGCGGTTGGGAGACGACCTGGGGCGAGTACCACAAGACATACCAGGGGAAGCAGCTGCATGGCGGCGGCGCCTACCCGATGTTCAGCGCGTTCATCGGCCGCTGGCCGGAGTCGCGAACGCCACGGGACAAGATGTTGGCGATCGACGCGCTCATCCATGAGTGCCACGGCCAGTTCAAGGGCGCGATGGGGCGTCC
>CAYWOO010000021.1:0-7604 GCA_964458665.1 uncultured Dehalococcoidia bacterium | reverse complement strand
CTGTGCGTCCGGCGGGCCGGATCGCGAAGGGAGACGCGCAGCGCGTGGCATAGCCGTCCCCGGCTGTGAGTCCGGCGGGCCGGATCGCGAAGGGAGACGTGCAGCGCGTGGCACAGCCGCCCCCGGCTGTGAGTCCAGCGGGCCGGATCGCGAAGGGGAGACGCGCAGCGCGTGGCACAGCCGCCCCCGGCTGTGCGTCCGGCGGGCCGGATCGCGAAGGGAGACGCGCAGCGCGTGGCATAGCCGTCCCCGGCTGTGAGTCCGGCGGGCCGGATCGCGAAGGGAGACGCGCAGCGCGTGGCATAGCCGTCCCGGCTGTGCGTCCGGCAAAGCCGGACCGACGCAGTATAAACTCGCATCCAGCCACCAACGATCGCGTGCGCATCGATCGCCTCACCGTCCCCAACCAATCCTCTGTGCCTCTGTGCCTCTGTGGTGAACCGTCCCCACCGATGACCGACGACTGACGACCGGCGACTGACGACCATCACACCACATGCGCCCGCGATATCTCCGCCACCGATGCCGTCCCCAGCAGCGCCATCGCATTCCGCACCTCGGCATCCATCAGCGACAGCGCGCGCGATACGCCGGACTCGCCGTCCGCCGCCAGCGCATGCAAGATCGGCCGTCCGATGAACACGGCTCGCGCACCCAGTGCCAGCGCCGTCACCACATCGATGCCGCGCCGCACGCCGCCATCCATGTACACCTCGGCGCGACCCGCAACCGCCGCGACGATCTCCTCCAGCACGTCGAGCGACGCCGGCGAACGATCGAGCTGCCGCGCGCCGTGATTCGAGACCCACACGGCCGCCGCGCCATGCTCTACCGCGAGCCGCGCATCCTCCGCCGTCAGGATCCCCTTGAGGATCAGCGGCAGCGTCGTCCGCGCGCGCAACCACGCAAGATCGTTCCACGTGAACGCCGACGGCTCGACCTGCGCCCGCAACCCGTTGTCCGCGGGATCTTCGGTAACACCCGATCCCGGAAAGTTGCCGAACGGCAGCGAGCCGAAATCGAAACGCTCGCGCAGCTCGCGCTCGCGCCGTCCCGGCACCGCAAGATCCACCGTTAACACAATCGCGCGATAGCCCGCTGCCTCCGCACGGCGCAACAGTGCCTCGCTGCGCGGCCCCGCGTTGTCCTGCGTATAGAACTGAAACCAGCGCAGCGGCCCCGCCGCGGCAGCGATCTCCTCCAGCGACAGAGATGACGAGGTCGATGCGCAGAACATCACACCGGCTGCCGACGCAGCGCGCGCCGTCGCCGCCTCGCCATCCGGATGCGCCAGACGGTGCTGCGCCGTCGGCGCGACGCCCACCGGCATCGACACGCGCTCGCCCAGCAGCGTCACGCTGGTGTCGATGCGCGAGACATCGACGAGCATCCGCGGCCGGAAGCGCCGCCGCGCGAACGCCGCCTCGTTGTCACGCAGCGTGTGCTCGTCCCCCGCCCCGCCCGCGTAGTACGCGAACGCACCGGGCTCCATGCGCCCCCGCGCCAACGCCTCAAAATCGCGAAGGTTCAACGGTTCAGTCATCGTGCGGGCAGGGTATCAAGTCTCCTGGTCGGCTGGACCCCCGTATTCCCGCTTCCCGCATCTCGCTTCCCGTGTCCTTCATCCCAGCCGACCCCTTGATCGAAGGCCCACCCACCCTCTACACTGCCGTTAGCACTCCCGGACGGAGAGTGCTAGACTCAAGGCAATCAGCCGGCAAACCCAACACACAAAGGATGAGCAGATATGGCCAAGCAGCTTCTCTTTGAGGAAGACGCCCGACACGCTCTGATGCGCGGCATCGACGCGCTTGCGGACGCCGTCAAGATCACCCTCGGCCCCAAGGGCCGCAACGTCGTGCTCGACAAGAAGTTCGGCGCGCCCACCATCACCAACGACGGCGTCACCATCGCCAAGGACATCGAGCTCGACGAGCCGTTCGAGAACATCGGCGCCCAGCTCGCGAAGGAGATCGCCTCCAAGACCAACGACATCGCCGGCGACGGCACCACGACAGCCACGGTGCTCGGCCAGGCCATCGTCCACGAAGGCCTCAAGAACGTCGCCGCGGGCGCCAACCCCATGGCCCTCAAGCGCGGCATCGAGAAGGCCGGCGCGGCCATCGTCGACCAGCTCAAGAAGAACGCCAAGCCCGTCACCACGCGCGTCCAGTCATCGCAGGTCGCGTCCATCTCCGCCGCTGACGCCACCATCGGCAAGCTCATCGGCGAAGTGATGGAGAAGGTCGGTAAGGACGGCGTCGTCACCGTCGAAGAGTCGAAGGGCATCGCCACCGAAGTCGAGTACGTCGAGGGTATGGCCTTCGACCGCGGCTACATCAGCCCCTACTTCGTCACCAACAACGAAAAGATGGAAGCCGAGCTCGACGACCCGTACATCCTCATCACCGACAAGAAGATCAGCGCCGTCACCGACATCCTGCCGATGCTCGAGCGGCTGCTCCAGGTCAGCAAGAACCTCCTGATCATCGCCGACGACATCGATGGCGAAGCGCTCGCCACGCTGGCCGTGAACAAGCTGCGCGGCACGATCAACGTCGTCGGCGTCAAGGCCCCCGGCTTCGGCGACCGCCGCAAGGATAATCTGGCCGACCTCGCCGCCATCACCGGCGCAACCCTCATCAGCGAGGAGCTGGGCCGCAAGCTCGACTCCGTCGCTATCGAGGACTTGGGCCGCGCCCGCCGCGTCATCATCTCCAAGGAGAACACGACGGTCATCGAGGGCAAGGGCGCCAAGAAGGATGTCGAAGGCCGCGTGAAGCAGATCAAGACCGCGCTGGAGACAACGACATCCGACTGGGACCGCGAGAAACTTCAGGAGCGCCTCGGCAAGATCGCCGGCAGCGTCGCCGTCATCAAAGTCGGCGCAGCCACCGAAGTCGAGCTGAAAGAGAAGAAACACCGCGTCGAGGACGCGCTCTCCGCCACGCGCGCTGCCGTCGAAGAAGGCATCGTTTCGGGCGGCGGTATCGCGTTGATCAACGCGCTGCCCGCACTCGACAAGCTCAAGCTGGAGGGCGACGAGCAGACCGGCGCCACCATCCTCAAGCGCGCGCTTGAGGAGCCGCTCCGCCGCATCGCCATCAACGCCGGCAAGGACGGATCGGTCATCGTCCAGCAGGTGAAGGCGATGAAGCTGGGCGAAGGCTACGACGCCGCGAAGGACGACTTCGGCAACATGATCACCAAGGGCATCATCGACCCGCTCAAAGTGACCCGCGCCGCGCTCGAGAACGCCATCTCCATCGCCGGCATGGTGCTCACCACCAACTGCCTGGTCACGGACCTCCCGGACAAGAACGCAGGCGGCATGCCCGGTGGCGCCCCGCCGATGTACTAGAAAAGTTGCCGGTCGTCAGTCGTCGGTCGCCGGGAAGAACCCTGACGACCGATGACCGACGACCTCAGCACCGCCCGAAGGCCCCCTCATGTACACAGAAAACGGACTGCTTGTGGATATCAGCGAGATCACGGACATCGTGCGGAATGCCGATGTGTTCGCCGTGAGTTTCCGCCTGTTCCCGGAGCGGTTGCTCATCGACACGCGCTACGACGACACGGACGAGACGGGCGCGTGCACGCTGCCGATGGTTGCCATCGTCGATCCCGTATCGACGGTAGAGGAGCGGTTCTTCTGGCTGGGACAGCACCGGCCCGTGCTGGGCATGCCCAAGAACTTCATGTTCTTCCACTGGCCGCACAGCGTCCGCTATCTCGATGAGAGCGGCGTCTGGGACCGCGTCCGCAACCGCGTGACATCCACGCACTTCGCCGGCGCGCGCGAGACCTGCGACGACGCACACCGCGATCTGCTCAACCGCGAACGTGAGGCCACCGTCGACGCCATCGCCGGCAGCCGCTATCAGACGCTCTGGAGCGCCCGCAAACGGTAGCAACAGCCGACTCGACACGTCGAAGACGAGAACCCGCCAGTAGGCGGGTTCTCTCGTTCGCAAGGTAGTACGCGTCGCTGGCGCATCGCTTGCGCTTCGGGGTTCCACTCTACAAGATGGGGTTGGAGAAGGGCCTTCATGGGCCGCTAAGAACACCGGTCTATGTCTTGGAGGAGCGATGAAACGACGCAAATTACTAGTCCCGTTAGCACTGCTGGCCGCGGTCATGGCGTTCGGCGGCACCAATGCGCTCGCGAAGGAGATTCCAGCGGACGAAGGTAAGTCGCTGCTGATCGACGGACTGCTCCAGCCGCGCGGCATCAAGGCCGGCCCGGATGGCATGCTCTACGTCGCGGAATCCGGCACCGGCGGCGACACGAAGGTCGACGTGGGTGGAGAACTGGGCACCGTCTATACCGGTAACACCGGCCGCATCTCGAAGATCGATCCGGCGACAGGCGCACGCACGACCGTGCTCGACGGCATCCCGTCTGCGTGGGGTGGCAACCCTAACGACGATCCTTCGTCGTTCGGCATCGTCGACATCGCCTTCGTCAACAACACGCTCTACTACTTGAGCACGGGCGGCGAAGGGACCTTCCCCGGCCACCCCGCCGGCATCTATAAGGTCACCATCAACAGGGACCTCGCGAGCGACACCGCGAAGCTCTTCGCCAACATCGGTGAGTTCACGCGAGCCAACCCATCCGCGGCCGTGAAGAACGGGTCGCAGGCAGATATCGATCCCGAGGGCAACCCGTACTCGATGATCGTCCGCGGCAACTCGTTCTACGTTGTCGACGGGAATCAGAACGGCGTCATCGAGGTGACGGAGGGCGGTAAGATTCGCCGCCTCGCGGACTTCCCGGAGCACGTCGTTTCGACGGGCATCGCGTCGAAGGAGGATGGTCCGCTCTACGTGTCGGCCATCGGCGAGGGACCGTTCCTGCCGCAGGACGGCCGCGTATTCCAGATTGGCTTCCCGACCGGCAAGATCACCGAGATCGCGAGCGGCGTCTCCTTCCTGACCGGGCTCGCATTCGGGCCAGGCGGACTCTACGCGCAATCCTTCGCCGAGCCGTCCGACGACCCCAACGGCCCACCTGTCAAGATCGGCAGCGGCGGCATCTTCAAGGTGAACGACGACGGCACGTTGTCGGCGGTGGTCACCGGCTTCACCGCCGGCACGATGTTCACATTCATCGGCGACACTGCCTACGTACTGAATGACAGCCTGAACGCCTTCGGCACCGGCGAAGTCTGGGAGATCCAGAACGTCTCCGCGATCGCGCCACAGGCGCCCGTCCTCGCACCGGAACCGGCGTCGGAGGCGCCTCCAACACCCGTGAAGCCCGTCGGCATCACAGCTCCCAACACGGGCGGCGGCCCAGCGAACACGTCCGGCTCGATGGCCTGGGTGATTGCAATTGCTGCCATCACGCTCGGAGCGCTCGCGACTGCGGGCGGCGTCGCAGCAAAGCGCCGCTAACGGCCCGCATCGACATGCGAGTTCCAAGGAGGTCTGCATACGCTATGCAGGCCTCCTCCAGTTTCTGCCCTTCCATCGTGATGGGCCGAGCGATCTCGCCCAAACAACGCGATGATTCCGGCGCGCGGACCGCTGGGCCAGCAGCACTGAGAATGGAGCGCGGGCGCCCCGCCCGTCAACCCTCCCGCTGCTCTCGTCGCGCGTTCGTGGGGCCTGGCGGAGGGACGCGGGTAGAGGCCCCAACGCCGTCCCACGGTCCAACAGAAGCATCATCGTCGTTATGTCCTGCTGCGGCCCAGCGCGATGTTTTCTCGCAACCTCGCGCACTCACCTATTCACCCACAGCCAGCGTCCAGCGTATAATCGGCGCAACATATGTTGGAGGCAGGCGCCGCCGTCGTGCGGCATGGCTTCCGTGAGCGCTCGTTTCAGTTGGAGGAACATCGATGAGATTGAGGCTTTTGCTGATCCCGCTGGTCGCGGCCGCCGCACTGTTTAGCGTCAGCTCGTACACCAGCGCTTCGCACGTACCGACGACGCGCAACATCAACGTCGGTGGTGGTGGCAGCGGTGTCGCCGCGAACGACTTCTTCCCGAACGAAGTCACCATCCAAAAGGGCGACTCACTCCACTTCGTCAATCCGTACGAGGAAATCCACACGACGACGTATGTGCCGGGGACGCCCGAGCCGATCGACATCCCGGATTTCGTCATCCCGAACCCGTCCGGACCGGGCGTCGTCTTCAACCCACTCGCGCTCGACCCGTCCAACGCGGCGAGTTCGACGACGGTGTTCGACCCACACACGTACTACAACTCCGGCATCATGTTCAAGGACGACGACGTCGACGTCCTGTTCCAGACAGTCGGCAGCTACAACTTCCTCTGCATCCTCCACCCGGGGATGGAACTGGATGTCAACGTGACTGGCACGCCGATCACCATCGCCTCGCAAGCCGATCTTGACAAGAAGGGCGCCGCACAGCGCGATGCCTTCATCGCATCCGGCGTCGCCATCGCGGCAGATGCGCCGCTGACGAAGGTCAGCGATGCCAGTGGCGCGGCGACGTGGAGTCTCCTGGCCGGCGCGGCCGAGGGTCTGGCCGATGTCATGCAGTTCCTTCCGCCCGGCGCAACGAACATCTCTACCGGCGACACGGTGAAATGGACCACGGACACAGCGACTCCTCACACCGTGACGTTCGGAACACAAGTCAACCCGATCGCCACCTTTGGGCAATACACCGGATTCAATCCGGCTGCCGCGCTGCCCTCGGGCGGTTCGACGTACGGCGGCGGCGACGCGAACTCCGGGCTGATGGACGCCTCCGGCGACCTGCCGGGCGGTACCGTGTACGCGCTCACGTTCACCAAGGCCGGCACCTATACGTATGTCTGCCTGCTCCACTCTGATCAGGGCATGGCCGGCACCATCGTCGTATCGGACAAGGCGCCCCGCGTTGCGCCACCGATCAAGTCGCCGAACACCGGTACCGGCGGCGCTGCCGGCACGGGCGGCTCGTGGCTCCCGGCGCTGTTGATGCTGGGCATCGCGGGCGTGGCGCTGGCCGCGGTGGGAACGCGCATAGCGGTCAAGCACGAGGCATAGTCCCGAACCAGCACACGCGCTAAACTTTGAGAGAGGACGGAACATATCCGTCCTCTCTCATTATCTCTCGCACATGGAACGCAGTGGGGGCATCAATGCGCATCGTCCTGGCAACGTTGGCAATAGCGGGAGCGGCGCTGATCGCGTGCGGCGGCAGCGACAAAAAGGCCGCCACGCCAGCCGCCTCCATCGCGGCGACAAAGGCTCCAGCATCGTCGCCGACGCGCATCACGGCGGCGAGTAGTGCCGCCCCCGCGACGCCCGTGCCCGCGGCGGCCACCCCGGCGCCACCAACGCTCGCACCTCAGGCTACCGCGGGGCCCCGCCGACCGCCACCGCCACCGCCGCCACCGCCTCCACCGCCTCCGCCGCCACCTCCGCCACCACCCCCACCGGCCGGCGGCGCGATTACGCTCGTCGCGATCAACATCCTGTTCGATGCGTCGTCGCTGTCAGCGGCTGCCGGTCCGGTCACCGTCACGCTCGACAACCGCGACCTGGGGATCGCGCACAACGTCCAGTTCTTCTCGAAAACAGGCAGCATCGGTGTGAGTGAGATCGAGACCGGCCCCTCGATGCAAACGCTGTCGC
>CAYWOO010000020.1:0-3136 GCA_964458665.1 uncultured Dehalococcoidia bacterium | reverse complement strand
AGCCGTCACCGCCTGGCCTGATGTCGCGAAGTGTCCCCTCTTCCGAGCGATGCTCGAAACGCTTGCGAAGCAGTTTGGCATCCCGCTCGACGTGCCCTTCGAACGGCTTGATCCCAGCCACAAGCGGCTGGTGCTGCATGGAACGGGAGAACGGTGGATATCGCTTGAGCAAGCCCAAATTTCAAATTTCAAATTGCAAATCTCAAATTTGAAATCTGAAATTTCAAATTTCAAATTTCGTTTTCAATACAAGGGCCTTTATCCCGCCATCGAAGAAGCGTCGCGTGTTTCGTATGCGTACCGCCAGAAGCTAAGTGGCCTGACGGGCGAGGTGTCGTGTGCATCGTGCGACGGCAGCCGGTTGCGTGACGATGCCTCGAACGTGCGGCTGAAGGGACTGACGTTGCAGCAAGCGTGCGAGGTGCCGTTGGACGAGGCGCTGAAGTTCCTGAGCGCGTTGACGCCGAGCGTCCGAAAACGTGGTTCGCAGCAACGTCGCCATCACGCTGGACGAGATGAAGCCCCTCGCGCGGAGCGAGAGGACGGTGTTGAACCGCTCAATGCCAGCGAAATGAAGATCGCGGGCGACTTGCTCAACGAAGCAACACATCGGTTGTCGTTCTTAGTGGACGTCGGTTTGGAATACCTCACGCTCGCTCGAACGTTGCCGACGTTGTCGGGGGGCGAGTGTCAGCGGATTCGTCTCGCCGGTCAGATCGGTCGCGCGTTGACTGGCGTGTTGTATGTGCTCGACGAGCCGACCATTGGCCTGCATCCGCGCGACAACGGTCGGCTGTTGAGCGCGCTGAAGAAACTGCGTGACCTTGGCAACACGCTGGTGGTCGTCGAGCATGATCGCGAAGTGTTGCGAGCGGCCGATCGGCTCTACGACTTCGGCCCCGGTGCTGGCCGCTTCGGCGGAACGGTCACGGCCGAAGGTTCGCCGAAAGACGTGAGCCGCTCGAAAGACTCGTTGACGGGACAGTTCTTGTCGGGACGGCGGGAGATTGCGATCCCGCGCGAGCGACGGATGGCTTCAGTGGCGAGCGGGGGGCGTCAGCCCCCCGATGCCAACGATCCTGCTAACGGCGTCAAGTCAAAACGGCAAAGCACACGACGCATCAGGGGGCTGACGCCCCCCGCTCGCCTAACGCCTCCCGGCGGCGGGTGGCTCGAACTGCTCGGCGCGCGGCTGAACAATCTGCGAAACGTCGATCTGCGAATTCCGCTCGGCACGCTCACGGTGGTCACGGGAGTCAGCGGGTCGGGCAAGAGTTCGCTCATCCAAGAGACGTTGGCGAAGGCGGTCGCTCGGCAGTTGCATCGTTTGAACGAAACGCCGGGACCGTTCGATGAACTGCGTGGATTGCAGTTCGTCAACAAGTTGATCGTCGTCGATCAGCAGCCGTTGGGGAACACGCCCAAATCGAACCCCGGCACCTACACCGGCGTATTCGAGGAGATTCGTGAGTTGTTCGCACAGCTTCCCGATTCAAAAGTGCGGGGCTACCGCGCGGGGCGGTTCAGCTTCAATCGAGCGGGCGGGCGGTGCGAGGCGTGCGAGGGAAACGGCCAGAAGCTGATCGAGATGCACTTCTTGCCCGACGTTTGGATCGAATGCGATCAATGCCGTGGCAAGCGGTACAACTCGGAGACGCTCGCCGTGAAGTTCCGCAACCGGTCGATCAGCGATGTGCTCGACATGCCGATCGGTCAGGCCCGGGAACTCTTCGACAACATCCCCAAGATTCGCGGCCCCCTAGCGACGTTGTGTGCCGTAGGCCTGGACTATCTCACGCTGGGGCAACCCGCGCCAACGCTCTCCGGCGGCGAGGCTCAGCGCGTCAAACTGGCCGCCGAACTCGCGCGACCGCAGACCGGCCGCACGCTCTACATTCTCGACGAACCAACCACCGGCCTGCACTTCGAGGACATCGACAAGCTGCTGAAAGTGCTTAACAGTTTGGTTGAGAAGGGGAACACGGTCGTCGTCATCGAGCACAACTTGGACGTGATCAAGACCGCGGACTGGATTATCGATCTCGGCCCCGAAGCCGGCTCCCGCGGCGGCTGGATCGTCGCGGAGGGAACTCCAGAGGATGTGGTCTGTCGAGAGTCGAGACTCCAGAGTCGAGAGCCGAAAGCCGACGAGACTCAACAACTCTCGACTCTGGAGTCTCGACTCTCGACTTTCCCGTCCCACACCGCCGCCGCGCTGATGTCGATCCTTCGCGAGGGCAAACGGGCCGAGCGGGAAATCTTTGATGCCGACAAAGTCCGCCAGAAACGAGCGGGCGATCTGAACCTCAGCGACATCGGCCGCGACGCCAAGATGCCGTGGCAAGTCGACGGTCGCAAGTGGCACACGGTCGATCGATTGTCGCACAACGGGCAAGCGTGCCGTTGGGAAGGTGAAGCCCTCGCGCGAGTGATCGACTTCCTGGAAGAAACTCCCGCTGACGACGACGCGCGGAACGCCAATGCCCGGTCCCCTCTCCTCCCCGGGGAGAGGGTTAGGGTGAGGGGTGCCACGAACGCTCGTCCGGCATCTTCTGCAAAAACCAAGAAACAGCGCCGCTGGAAAGCGACCTCTGACAACGACGAATCTCAACTCGCTCCTGACGACGAACCGGTCATCCAAGTGAGTGACGCGGACGCGGACGCTGACGCTGACGAAGACGCTTCAGCGATTGCAGGTGACTCGCGACTCGCAACTCTCAACTCTCAGCTCGCGACCCTCTGGTCCGACCGCAGCGTCGTCGAAGCCATTGGCCCGAACAAAGCGGGCGGTTGGTTCCTGCACGCACTGACCGGCGACGAGTGGCTGTTGACGCTGAAGTTCCGTGTCAAGAAACAACAGTTTCAGGCCGAGGACTTGCAGCAGCGTCTGGCTCTGAAACCGCTCGACGACATTCGCGAGCTGCCCGTCTACGGCCGTGGTGATCGAGTGCGCGTGAAGAATCTCAAAGGCCCGTGGCAAGAAGTCACGATCACCGTCCACTGGCTGCGCGAGATCGACACGCCGGAGTTCTGGGATTTTCTCAAAGCTGCGCGCGAGTCGTACCTCGCCAAGACGGACGTCAACCGACTCAATCTCGACGACCTCACGCCGTGGAAGCAACTCGGCCAGAAGTGG
>CAYWOO010000019.1:0-4749 GCA_964458665.1 uncultured Dehalococcoidia bacterium | reverse complement strand
TCGACTGGGCGAGATTAACGCCGAGGTGAAGCGCCTGGGCGGCAAGATCGTCCTGCAATACGCGACGCTGGGCGAGTACGACTTCGCAACGTTCGTCGAGGCCGACGACAACGCCGCAATCGCATCGATCGGCGCCGAGATCAGCGGACTCGGCACGATCCGTTCGACGACGTTACCGGCGATCGAGATGAATCGCTTCGAGCAGTTGCTCAAGATCGCGCCCTACCGCACGGAGCCGCATACATGGCAAACAAGCCTGTGGGCGCGGCTCGTGCGGCGCGTCGGTCGATACTGGATCACGGACAAGCATGTTCGGGCCTACTGTCAGCCGTTCGACATCGAAGGCAGGAAGAATCTGAAAGGGTTCAAGGGGCCGGCGATCGTGATCGCCAACCACAGTTCGCACTTCGATACGCCGGTCACGGTGTCGGCGCTCCCGGAGCGCATCCGTGGCAAGCTGCTGGTCGCTGCTGCCGCGGACAAGTTCTACGGCAGTCGCAAGAAGCGCACCTGGTGGTACTCGCTGTTTCATGGCACGTTTCCCGTGCATCGCGGCGGCGGCACCAAGCAGCTTGAGTATCCGATGGCGCTCTTCAAGAAGGGCTGGTCGATTCTGATCTATCCGGAGGGTGGTCGATCGAAGTCCGGACAGGTGCAGCGCTTCAAGCACGGCGTCGCGATCATGGCGATGCAGTGCAAGGTGCCGGTGATTCCCATCTACATCGAGGGCCTGCGGAACGTCATGCCAAAGGGTCAGCGCGAGCCTCGGCCGGCAGCCGTCAATGCTCGCATTGGGAGACCCGTCTGGCTCACTGGCGCCGCGTCGGTGCCCGAGGGCACGACGATGCTGGAGAACGCGATGCGCGAGCTGGCCGGCATCCCGCCGCATCACGCACACGCCAGCACGCCCGCAACGGAACCGGCGATGGCCTCCGCCGGTGGGTCGTGATGTGCTGGTGGTGGCGAGCGGCTAGGCTGAGAGCTTCCGGGTAATCATCCGGGTGATCAGCTCCGGCCTCATCTTCTTGCGCGACGGATCGTCGACGCCGTCCGAGAGGTAGTTGCCCTCGGTGAAGACGCGCATGGCGTTCTCACGCCCCAGCATACGTTCCACCTTTGCGAAGAGGCGCGCGAATGCTTCCTTCTTCGACCCCAGGGTCGGGAACGCGGCTGCCTCCATAGCGGCGCGGCGCGCTTCGTAGTCGTCGAGCAGGTACGCGCCCGGCATGCCGAATTCCTTCAGCGCTTCAACGACAGCCGCTATCACTCCGGGATCATGCTCGAGGCAGTTCTTCAGGCGCTCCTCGTAGAACATTTCGTGGCGGGTTTCGTCCTTCGCCAGCAGCATCTCGATGTTCGCGAGCACGGGCTCCTTCGTACGCTGCGCGTGATTGCGATAGAACTCCGCCGTGACGAACTCCTGAAGCGACGTGCTTGCGACGAGTTGAGCGGGCAAATAGTGCGCCGGGATGCCCCAGTTCTCCGAGCTTGCGCTGCGTACGTCATCGACATCGTCGCCGAGTTCTTGCCGGATCGAGGCGGCGAGCTCCGCAGCGTTGCGTCCGCTTCCGTTGGCAGCACGGGCGGCGAGCGCCGTGCGCACCTTCGTCATGTAGTCGGCGAGGACGTAATAGTGCTTCCACTCCTCGATCGCCCACATCATGATGAAGTCGCAAATGTCCTGATCGGCCTTGTAGTACTCGATGAGGTTCGCGACGTAGTCGGGGCTATTGCTCTCAACGAGCAACGCCGACTCGGCGACGAATATGTCTGCTGGTGTCAGTGCGTCGACATCGATTGCTGTCCACGGGATCTCGAGCAGTTCGGTGAGGCTCCAGTTGACGCGCTCGTGCGTCTTGAAAAAGGTGATGACTTCGTCGCGGCTGGGGACGGTGCGGCGTTCAGAAGGGGGGAGGGGCGGTTGTTCGCCCGTAAAGGGGAATGAACTTTTGGCGAGTTTGGACAACAGGTCCTCCAAGAAGGGGCGCCGACCCACGCCGGACGCTTCCCGCGCATTCGATTGTACCACGGCCCCCGATGGCGCCAGCACGAGAGTTACCCTTCTGGCAACGCGCGGCGAGCGCCGCACCAGGAGGGAACGATGGCGAAGCTCCGACAGGGTGATCCATGGATGCCCGGATTCCGTTACGGCGCGTTGTTGCCGCCGCTTTCGCTGAACCTGCTGGTGGTGGATACAGAACGCTCGTGCGCGTTCTATCGCGATGTGTTCGACGCACAGATCCACTACCGAGACATCGACTTCGCGGCGATTCGCGTCGGTCCCGCCGAAGTGATGCTGCACGCCGATCACACGCACGATTCGCATCCGTGGTACGCGGATCTCAAGTCCGGCGCGACGCGCGGCATTGGCGCGCAGATCCGCTTGCTCGGCATCGATCCGGACGCGACGGAGCAGCGGGCGCGAGCATTCGGCGCCGTGGTTGCCGTACCGACGGTCGATAAAGGTCATGGCTGGCGCGAAGTGTGCGTGCGCGATCCGGACGGCTACGAGTGGTCCGTCGGCGTGCTCATACCGCCGGCAAGCGACGTGCTTGGACCGCACGGATAGCCGCGACCGGGCAGTGTCAATCCGCGATCAGCGTGTAGCGAAACCCTTCGCTTGTCGCCTCGAAGCCGAGCCGCTGGTAGAAGCGGTGCGCGTCCGTGCGATGCTTCCGACTCGTCAGCACGACCTTGTAGCATCCCGCCGCATGCGCCGCCTCGATCATGTAGCGGATCAGCAGTTCCCCATGTCCGGAGCCACGCTGCGCTTCGTCCACCACCACGTTCTCGATCAGCGCGTACGGCGTCCCGTCGTGACCGAGATTCGACACGATGACCAGCGCCGCGGTGCCAATCACCGCGCCGTCGTGCTCGAGGACGAGCAGTCGCTGCCGTGGGTCCGCCGCTATGGCGTCGAACGCTGCTCTGTGTCGCTCGGTCGGCGCGGGCGATGCAGTCTCGTTCAGCTGGCCGAGCAGCCGCACCAGCGCGGGCAGATCGTCTAGCGTAGCGTCGCGGATCGCCGTCATCGCCGGATGATACCGCGCGTCACGCAGCCGGCGTGCGCCAGATCCGCAGTTCGGTGTCGATCGCGCGCTCGGAGAACAATCCCGAAGGCGACGCCTTCGTGAGCAGCGCCCGCAGCTCTGCCTCGAACTCCGCCTGCCGCTCTCCGAACAGGTGCGGGGCGTACTGTGATTGAGAGAACACGTGGGCGACCTGGTCGTCCGACGATCGCTCGAGGACAGCATCGCTGGCCACCTGCACGATCTGCGGCGGCTGGAACCCTGCCCGCTCCAGCACGATCGTCTCGCCGCCCGGGCTGGTGTTTCGGATGCCCTGGCCGGCGCGTCGATCTGGCCCGAGATACCGCCGCACCAACTCGCCAATCGCCTCCTCCGGCGGAGGCGGATGAGGCATCGCTGTAGTGATCGGTGGCGCACCGTCTTGGAACGACACCTGCACGAACGCGCCGCGTCCTCTTGGCTCCAGCATGCGCAGCATGATCGCCGCGACGGGGTCGCGATCCATCCAGTGGAACGAGCGCGAGAACGTCGTGACGCGGAACACGCCCAGATCTCCGGGCAGCTCCTCGGCGCGCATCTTCACCCAGCACGCGTTCGTGACGCGGGCCTTCGCCGCCTCGCGCCTCGCCTCGACGAGCATGCCCTTATCTGGATCGACGCCGACCACTTCCGCGAAGAGATGCGCGAGCAGGAGCGCGATCGTCCCCGGCCCGCACCCGACGTCGATCAGCCGCCCGGAGCCATCGAGCGCGAGCGCATCGCGGATCGCGTCCGCGAGGCCGGCAGCGTACGGCAGGCGCCCGCGCACGTAGTACGGCGCGGTGCCGGCGAAGAGGGTTTCGTCCCATTGCCAGTTGTCTTCGGGCATCGCACCATCCTACGACGAACAACGGGACGGGCGACAATTGCCGCCCGTCCAACCTGTGTACTCCGCGAAATCTGTGGGTCCGTCCCTCACGGCTACTGGCCGCGGACGTCTTTGCGTTTGTTCTGGACGTAGTCGACGAGGATGTACTGGCCGAGTTTGTCGGGCGTGGTGTAGAAGACGCGGCCCTTGTTGATCTTGGCGACCTGGTTGACGAACTCCTTCAGGTAGTAGTTGCGGTCGAGCATGAAGGTGTTGATCGTGATGCCCTTCGTCGTCGCGCGCTTCACTTCCTTCAGGGTTTCGCGGATCGTGATCGGGCTGGGGGGATAGGCGAAGTACGAGCGCCCGCGCTCGAGGTGCGCCGTCGGCTCGCCGTCGCTGATCATGATGATCTGGCGGGTGCCGCTCTTGTGCTTTGCCAGCAAGTTCTGCGCCAGCATCAGCGCGTGGTGCATGTTCGTGCCCAGCACGGACTCGTCCCAGCGGACGTACGGCAGTTGCTCCGCCTTCAGCTCGCGCGCGTACGCCGAGAAGCCGATGATGTAGAGGCTGTCACGGCTGAACTGGCTCGTGATCAGGTTGTTCAGCGCCAGCGCGACCTTCTTCGCCGCCTGGAACGAGCCGCGAAGCGCCATCGACCACGACAGGTCGACCATCATCACGGTCGCCGTCTGCGTCAGTTCCTCCGAGCGGTAGACCTCGAAGTCGTCTTTCTGCAGTCGCACCGGCACGACCGCGCCCTCGCGTTGCAGCGAGTTCATGATCGTCTTGTCGATCGCCAGGTGGAACGGGTCGCCGAACTCGTACTTCTTTGTGTCGTCCGTGCGTTCGCCGCCACGCCCGCTGTCCCGT
>CAYWOO010000018.1:0-10181 GCA_964458665.1 uncultured Dehalococcoidia bacterium | reverse complement strand
GCCACGCGGCGGCACGCCCGACACGAGCGCCGCTACCCCGGGAGGAACGCCGGGAGCGGCCACCAACCAGAGCAGGCCCGGCCCGGGCAGCGGTGAATTGACCAGGGAGCAGCTGGAGCGGGCGCTCGCCGAGGCGCTGGCCGGCAAAGACAAGCAGTTCACCGAGGACGAAGCGGCGCGCGTGCTCGACCTGCTCGACCAGACGAATCGCCGCGCCATCGAAGATCTGAACAAGGACGGAAATCCGAACCAGCTGCCCGATTACTGATCCGTTTACGAACGTCGCCGCTTCGGCAATTGCCCTCATCGTCGATTCACGGCAACCTACCGATACATACTCCGGTCGCGCGCCCCATCGCGCAGCCGCGGCGAATCTCTGCACGGAGGCACCCCGTTCCATGACCTACGACACGCGCCCGCCGACGTTCATCAAGTTCGGCACCGACGGCTGGCGCGCCGTCATCGGCGAAGACTACACCTTCGACAACGTGCGCGCCTGCGCCGCAAGTGTGGCGATGTACCTGAAGAAGCAGGGGCTCGCCGACCGCGGCCTGATCGTCGGCTACGATGCGCGCTACGCGTCCGAGGACTTCGCCGACGCCGTCGCGGAGGTCGTTGCCGCGCAGGGCATCAAGGTGGCGCTGACCAGCGTCCTCTGCCCGACACCCGTGGTCAGCTACTCGATCATCGACCGCAAGGCGGGCGGCGGCGTCGTGATCACGGCCAGCCACAACCCGTGGCGCTGGAACGGATTCAAGTACAAGCCGGAGTATGGCGGCAGTGCGTCGCCGGAGATCGTCGCGCAACTCGAGGAGGCGCTGCCGGATCTCGTCGGCCGCGACATCCCGCGGATGGAGATCGGCGCTGCGAAGGCGGCGGGTATGGTCGAGATGTTCGACCCACGAGCGCCGTACCTCGCGCAGCTCGCGCGCCTCATCGATCTCGATCGCCTGAAGTCTGCCGGCCTCAACGTCGCCTACGACGCGATGTATGGCACTGGCGCCGGCTACTTCGGCGCGCTGCTCGACGGCGGGAAGACGAAGGTCACGGAGTTGCACGGCTTCCGCAACCCGGTGTTCCCGGGCATGCACGCGCCGGAGCCGATCGCGCGCAATCTCGGCGAGATGGAAGCACTGATGGCGAAGGGCGGTTTCGATGTCGGCATCGCGACGGACGGCGACGCCGACCGCGTAGGTATCGCCGACGAGAACGGCAACTTCATCAACCAGCTGCAGGTCTTCGCGCTGCTCGCGTACTATCTGCTTGAAACGCGGGGCGAGCGCGGCGCCATCATCAAGTCGATCACGACGACGGCGATGGTGCTGCGGCTTGGGGAGATCTACGGCGTACCCGTGCACGAGACGCAGGTGGGCTTCAAGTTCCTCGGCCCGAAGATGATGGAGACCGATGCGCTGATCGGCGGCGAGGAGAGCGGCGGATACGGCTTCCGCGGCCACGTCCCCGAGCGCGACGGCATCCTCGCCGGACTCTACATGCTCGACTTCATCGCCCGCACCGGCAAGAAACCCAGCGAGCTGCTGGCGGAACTCTACGCGAAGGTCGGTCCCCACTACTACGACCGCCTCGACATCGCGCTGAAGGAAGAAGATCGCGCCAAGATCTGGAAACGCGCCGAAGACGCCCGCCCCGACACGGTCGCCGGCATCAACGTCACCGCGCGCGATACGACGGACGGCTTCCGCTTCTCGCTGGGCGACAAGGGGTGGCTGCTGTTCCGGTTCAGCGGCACAGAGCCGCTCGTGCGCATCTACGCCGAAGTAGTGGGCGACCAATCCCTGGTACAGAAGGTGCTGGACGCCGGCCGCGAGATCATCGGGTTGTAGGGCCCGATCCACACAAAGGGCACGAAGGTTGTGGTGGACGCGGGACCCACCGCCAGGATCGTTGTAGGGCTTCCGCGCTGGACGCGCACCTCACCCGGCGCTCTGCGCCACCCTCTCCACGACGTGGAGAGGGTTTCTCGAATCAAGAATTCTTGCTGGGTTCCGGCGCCGACCCACCGCCAGGATCGTTGTAAGGCTTCTGCGCTGGACGCGCACCTCACCCGGCGCTCCGCGCCAACCTCTCCACGACGTGGAGAGGGTTTCTCGAATTTGAGATTCTTGCTGAGGTTCCGGCGAGCGTGGGCATCCGCGATACGACTGGCGATCAACTCAGCCTCCGGAGTGCGGTGCCGCTATCAACTGCTCACGGCCGAGCCCCGGTTACAACCGTGCCGCAGGCTCCCGCTCGCGCACGCCAAGCTCGGCCGCAACCGCCGGCTCGCTTCGGCGCGGCGTGCGCGAGAACCTGCCCTGTCGCGGCGTTGCAACGCTGAGGCCCGCATCCGCGGCCAGCACGCGCTCGTCGGCCGTCTCGCGGATGTGCGAAATCATCCCGTCGAGCTTCCACGCCAGCGCGAGATAGATCCCGGCGAGCAGCGCGGCGCCAATGACGTCACTGAACCAGTGGGCGCCTTCGTACATGCGCGCGGGGCCAATCAGCGCCATCTCGAACACGCAGAACGCGCGCACCAGGATCGCGAGCGGCTTGAACGCGATCGCGCGCGGCGCGTACGCGAACACCAGGCCGTAGACAATCGTTGCACCGAAGACGTGGCCGCTGGGGAAACCGCTGGCGTCCGGGTAGAAGGCCGGCCGCTCGAGACCGTCGAACGTCGACCGCAGCGCGAGGTACTCCCCGTCGGGGCGGTGGACCACCGAGCGGACACCGAGCTGGACGAATCGTATTGCGCCCGTCCCCGCAATCATCAGCGCCTCGTAGCGAAGCCCGCGCAGCAGCAGCAGGGCAAACGATGCGAGCAGCACGAGGGTGATGGTGCCTTCGCTGCCGAGGCTGTTGATCTCGTCGAAGACCGGAGTCGCCCAGCTGTAGCGATACAGCTCTTGCACGCCGAACGTCAGCCGCCGGTCGAGAGGCAGCGTGTAGCGATGGTCGGCCCACGCCGCCAACGCGACGAACGAGCCGACCGCGGTCAACCAGAGCAGCCAGAATGCGATCTCTGCGCGATAGGGCCAGATGCGGCGTGTCAGCACCCCCTGAGTATCGAGACGAGCCCGCGCGTACGCAACCGGATTTCGCCGCGGCGTCAAGTCCGCGAGTGTTATCATGAAGCACGCCGAGGCCCGCAGGAGCATCGTCATCGAAGAGCACCGACTCCGGGAACTACTCGCATCGGTCGCCGCAGGCCGCACCGAAATTGACGCGGCCGTAGGGGAATTGCGCCACCTCCCCTACGAAGATATCGGCTACGCGAAGCTCGACCACCACCGCGCCCTGCGCGATTGGATGCCCGAAGTCGTCCTCGGCGAGGGCAAAACTACCGACCAGATCGTCGGTATCTCGAATGCCCTCCTCGCCCAGTCCGACCGCCTGTTAGTCACCCGCATCGCGCCCGCAGCGGCCGAGGCGCTGCGGGCCGCCGTCCCCGACGCCACGCACCACGAAGCCGCCCGCTGCGTCACGGTAGAACGATCGCCTATGCGCAAGCACGACGGCGTGGCCGTCGTCTGCGCCGGTACCGCCGACCTGCCCGTGGCCGAGGAAGCCGCCATCACTGCCGAGATGTGCGGCAACGCCGTCAAGCGCATGTACGACGTCGGCGTCGCGGGCATCCACCGGTTACTCGATCAAGTGCCCGCCCTGCGCGAAGCCCGCGCGCTTGTCGTCGTCGCCGGCATGGAAGGCGCGCTGCCCAGCGTGGTCGCCGGTCTCGTCAACGCGCCCGTCATTGCCGTTCCCACATCGATCGGCTACGGCGCAAGCTTCCGCGGCCTCGCGCCGCTGCTCGCGATGCTGAATTCTTGCGCCGCCGGCGTTGGGGTCGTGAACATCGACAACGGATTCGGCGGCGGTTACCTCGCTGCCAGCATCAACCGCATTGCCCTCGCCCAGCGCGCGGACTAGCAAGCTGCTCTCAACCTCTCGTGAGCTGCGAACGCAACACGCGGATCGGTGAGACACGCAGCACGGATCACAGCCACCCTGGCTCTGCATCATCGCAGGAAGCTGGTGCACCCTGCGTACTAGACGCAACGCGTGGAGCGCGGCCGCCCGGCCCGTACGCCCGGTAGAGCCGGATCGACGCTAGCTGAAACTCTCTCCAAGAGTCGATGATCGCGTGCAGGCGCGACGCCACGCGCTTTGCCGCTCTCCGCCGGGTGGAGCGGATCGGTCGGGGTGGGGAGGTTCCCTTTGTCATGGTTGCAAAGCGGAGCATCTAGATCGAACGAAGAGGTCGCGCTCATGACCGTGAAGGATCGTCGTACAAAGCCGGTGCCGTTCTCCACTCCGCCGGACGGAGAGGATCCGGGGGTGAGGTCCCACTACCCGTGCGCGACCAGCAGCACCGGCAGCTTCGACCGCCACAGAACTTCCTCGGCGATGCTGCCCGTCTCTTTGCGCGAGTAGTTCGCCAGCTTCCGCGTCGTCATCGCAATGGCGTCCGATCGCAGATCCAGCGCCGCGCGCAAGATCTCGTCGACCGGGTCACCGCAAACGACGGTGCCACAGGCCTCCACATTCAGCGCCTCGAACTCCTCGATGTGCCGCTGCACATAGCGCTCGTTCGCCTCGCGGATGTGCTTGGGCGTCGACGTGCCGACGACCAGCGAGCCCGTTTCACCACTCTGCTTACGCTCGCTTGGCCGGTGATGCTCCGGGTGCGGCAGCTGAGCGCCGTTCGTCGGCTCCACAAGCAGCAGGTCGACGCGGCACTCCAGCCGCTTCGCCAGCTGGGCGGCGTACGGGACCACCGCAGCCGATGAGTGGCTTCCATCGATGGGGACGAGCATACGCTTGAACACGATTCACACTCCTGGGCACGCGAAACTCTAGAGTCATGTTCGGCACGGATAGCTCCCGTCCGCACTGGTCTCGGGGCCAGATTCGAGGCCGCATAGCTTCAAGCCGCCCGCCTCATGCGACGGCCAATCGCGTCCCACGCGGTACAGTGCCCCGGAGCCGGGCCGCGGCCTCCCGGACGGGCATCATCAGACAACAGGACGTGGTATGGGACTGAGGCAGCAACTACCTGACGATCTGAAAGACGCCATGCGCTCCGGCGATGGAATCCGCCGCGATGTCCTCCGCTCGCTGCTGACCGCCATCAGCAATACCGAGATCGCACGCGTCAACGTGAAGGACGAGTCCGCGACGCGGCAGGACCTGGCCGAGGCCGACGTGCTGGACGTCATCCGCAAGCAGGTGAAGCAGCGCCGCGAAAGCGCCGAGGAGTACCGCAAAGGCAAACGCGAAGAGCTCGTCGCCCGCGAGGAAGCCGAGGCCGAAATCCTCGCCGCCTACCTCCCCGCCGAACTCAGCCGCGAAGACATCGCCGCCGAAGTACGCGCTGCCATCGCCGAAACGGGCGCGTCAGGCCCCGCCGGCAAAGCGAAGGTGATGCCCCTCGTCATGGCCAAGCTGAAGGGCAAAGCCGACGGCCGCACCATCAACGAAGTCGTTACCGAGCTGCTAGCCAGCGGCTAGGTGGAGCGGTACACGGTGCCCAGCGCAATCACCGTAGGGGCGGCCCCACGTGGCCACCCCTCGTGTGGACGGCTGGTCGCGGCATGGGACGCGAAGCGCGTGGCATAGCCGTCCCCGGCTGTGCGTCCGGCAATGCCGGACCGACGCTCGCCGTTCTTCCGATCAGCATCGCTGATTGCGTGCGCGCACGATGCACTTCGGAAACGCGCGGCTCAAACACCAGCAAAAGCCTGCCATGAGGCCGTACGGACGCACCTTTAGGTCCGTCCCCCGTCTCCTCGATGTGCGACAGAAACGACATCAAGCATCCCCCTCTCCGCCGGGCGGAGAGGGTCGGGGTGAGGTCTCGCGGCGCGCGGATCCACCCACATCCTTTGCACGACCGCTCGATCTGAAATGGAGCGCGGGCGCCCCGCCCGTCACCCCGATGCGCGTGCCGCCGTATCGCGCCTCCCTCTGCGCCGGGCGGAGAGGGTCGGGGTGAGGTCTCCCCCACACCTTCGTGCCCCTTCGTGTCCTTCGTGGTTACACGGGCCCCGGCGCCGCATCCGCCGCGATCACATCAAACTCCCGCCGCGAGTCTGCGACCACGTGCCCAATGCCGCCGCCCGCAAACGTCAGCACCGACACCGTCGCCGCCAGATACATGCTCGCGGCGAGGATGATCACGAATGGCAGCCCCGCCATCACGGCGAGGCCGGACGCCGCAAGCGCCGCGAACGGCATCGTGCCGTTGAAGGTGATGCCGTGCAGCGACATCACCCGCCCGCGGAACTGCTGCGGCGTCGATTCCTGGATCATCGTCTGGATCAGCCCCAGCTGCGACGAGAACGCGAACGACACGAATGCCTGCGCGACGATCGCCACAACCGGCTCCCGCGTGATCGCCGTCACGATCAGCCCTGCCGGCGAAATGATCGCCGCGAGCCAGAGCCGCGCCACGCGATGCTCGTTGTTCCAGACGATGAGCGCAATCGCGCCCAGCACGGCGCCGACACCCGATCCTGCCCAGAGCGCGCCCAGCACGCCCGGCCCCTCGTGCAGCACGTTCTTCACGTAGAACGGCGTCAGCACGGCGATGATCGGAAACACGAATGTTGTCGTGATCGCGGTCAGCATCAGGAAGACGCGAAGGTTCGGCCGCCCGCGCGCGTGGCGAATACCCTCTTTGAGCCCTTCGATGGCGGACACCGCCTGCCCCTGTGCACGAGGCGTGTGCCGTCGGCGGACGATCAGCAGGCTGAAAATAACCGCGACGAAGCTCGCCGCGTTCAGAAAATACGCGGCGGCAAGCCCAAACGCGCCGATAATCCCACCCGCCATGGCCGGCCCCACCATGCGCGTGCCATGGAACGTCGATGAGTTGAGCGCGACGACCTGGCCGATCTTCTCCGGCGGCACCAGTTCCGGCAGAAACGCCTGGTAGGCCGGCATGTCGTAGCCAAAAGCGACGCCGAGGCAGACCGTCGCGAGGATGAGCATCCAGTACTCAACCGCATCACCCAGAATCAGCAGGCCGACCGCAACCGCCAGCGCGCACATCACCGCCTGTGTCACCAGCAGGATGCGCCGCTTGTCCGCGCGATCGGCGAGCACACCGCCAAAGAGCATGACGGCGAGGGCGGGTACGGCGTTCGCGAAGTTCAGCGCCCCCAGCGCGAACGCCGAGTTCCACAGCGTCAGCACCAGCAGCCCCTGCGCGATCATCTGCATCCACGTGCCTGTCATCGAGATCGCCTGCCCGATCCAGACGACGCGGAAGTCGCGCTCGCCGAGGGCGTTGACGGAATCCGGAAGGCCGAGGTGGAACGGCAGCCGGCGTGGCGCCGCGGTAGTCGTCGTAGCCATAGACGAGAAGGATAACAGGAGCGCCAACCGCGTATTGTACGGAATTACCCGTGTTGCCCGGCTTCACGATCGCCTGATACGATGCACCGCACCGTTCTCGTGGGGCCGTAGCTCAATTGGGAGAGCGCAACACTGGCAGTGTTGAGGTCAGGGGTTCGAGCCCCCTCGGCTCCACCATTCTCTTCTCTCTTCTGCCCGGCATCCAGTGCCAGACACCCTCCACATAGCACCCGAGCCGCCCGATAGCGCATACTTCCAGCCTATGGAACGCGACGTCCGCTACTGCGTGACCGAGGACGGCATCCGCATCGCCTACTGCATCACCGGGGAGGGGCCACCCCTCCTCGCCTGCCCATATCTCATCGAGTCGTTCGCGCTCGATCACATGTGGCCCCCGTATGAACAGTTTATGCACGCGCTGGGGCAGCATGCGCGGCTGATCCGGTTCGATACGCGCGGCCTCGGCCTCTCCGACCACAACGTGACTGACTTCTCCCTCGAAGCGCTGATGCGCGACATCGACGCCGTCGTCGGGGCCGCCGGGGTCGATGCATTCGACATCTGGGCGCCCCTGGGCAGCGTGATGAGGGCGATCGGATACGCGGTTCAGCACCCTGGCCTCGTGCGGCATCTTGTCCTGTATCAGGCTCACGAATCCGGCACTGACATATTCCGGCGTGACCGCACCGCCAGTATGGCAGCGTTGGCGCGGGCCGATTGGAGGACAGCGGCGCACGCGATGGCCAATTCGCTGCACGCCGACGTCAGCGCAGCGAGCGGGATCTTTGTGGTAGGCGAATGGAATAGAAAGTCTGCGACCGGAGAGGCATGCGCCGGGTTCATGGAAGCTATGGTGGAAACCAGTGTGACAGACCTGCTGCGCCGCGTCGCCACGCCAACCATGATCCTTCATCACGAACGCGACTACGTTCCGATGCGTTTCGCCCAGAACGTGGCGGCGCAGATTGCCGGCAGCCGCATGCGCATCCTCAATGGGCCGGGCCAGTTCTTCTTCGCCTCGGAAGACATGGCCCGTGACACCGCGGAAGCGGTCGACGGCTTCCTGCACGAGGGAAGTGACCGCGGCGCTACGGCGCGGTCCGCCTCCCCATTCCGCACAGTGCTCTTCACGGACATCGTCGGCCACACGGAGATGATGCGCCGGCTCGGCGATGCGAAAGGCCGCGACGTACTGCGCGAACACGAGCGAATCACGCGCGAGTTACTCAAGGAATATGCAGGCGCCGAAGTGAAGACAATGGGCGACGGCTTCATGGCCTCCTTCGGGTCTGTCACAAAGGCGATCGATTGTGCGATCGCCCTGCAGCGGGCGTTTGCCGCGCACACCGCATCGATGCCTGAGCCACTACACGTGCGTGTCGGCCTCAACGCCGGCGAGCCACTTGAAGAGGACAACGATCTCTTCGGCTCCACCGTGATCCTCGCATCGCGCATTGCCGCGAAGGCTGGCGCCGGCGAGATCCTTATCCCGGAGCCGCTGCGCCACCTTCTCGATGGCAAGAACTACGTGTACGCAGACCGGGGCGAGACCGTGCTCAAGGGCTTCGAGGACACCGTGCGGTTGTACGAAGTGCGCTGGCGGGAGTAACCTTGCCGTCCGCAGCCTACGAAGCTCTCCAGCGCGAGCCCCCGCACATCCGTCACCACTTCTAACAACGCCGTGCCCGGAGAGATCTGGCGCAGCGGCGCGCCAAACGGCTTCGTGTCGCTGTCCGACGTCCTCGTCGTGCTCGCTCAGGTCGGCACCAACTGCAGCTGACAGACCCAGGCCTCCTCCGCAAATTCGCGGCCCCGCTTACACACAGAAACGGCCCGCGTTCGCGGGCCGTTTCTTGCGCAACCAGTACGTATGCTCAGTCTTCGACGATTTCGATCGCCCGCTCCGGGCAGTTGTCGACGGCCTTCTGCGCGAGCGCGAGCTTGTCCGGCGTGATCGTGCCGTCACCTCGAGGCGTCGCATAACCCAGTTCGTCGACCTTGAACATGCCGGGCGCCATCGCGTAACACCGGTTGTGCCCCTGGCATTTCTCGCTGTCGACTTTCACCTTCATGACTACCACACCACCGGCATCAATCGCGGTCCTCGGACCTGACCTCCCGCCCATGTTACCGCCTCCGGGTTCTCCAGGCTGTACTCCGGGATGCGCTTCAGCCACTCCTGAATGGAGACCTTCATCTCCATCCGAGCCAGGTTCGAGCCGGCGCAGCGGTGGATGCCGACGCCAAACGCGATGTGCGGGTTCTTCTCGCGGTCCAGGATCACCTGGTCCGGATTTTCGAACACGGCGGGGTCGCGGTTCGCGGCAGGGAAGTTCATCAGCACCTTGCTGCCTTCCGCCATCGGGCAGCCCGCGTACTCCGTGTCATTCGCCACGTACCGAGCCATCGTCACAGGCGAGTACGCGCGCAACAGCTCCTCGACGGCGCTGTCGATCAGCTCCGGCTCGGCAATCAGGCGAGCGCGATCTTCGGGGTGCTGGGCCAGATGCCAGATCGCGGAGCCAATGGAACTCCACGTCGTGTCGATGCCCGCGACCAGGATGAGGAAGCACGTGCCCAGCACGTGTGCTTCAGGCACCGGCTCGCCATCGACCTCGGCGTTCAGCAGGTACGTGATCAGATCGTCGTGGCCGGGGTTCGCTTTGTGCTCCTGGATCTGCTCGTTCAGGTACGTGAAGATGTTGATCGCCGATTCCTGCCGCAGCACGGGATCGGTCAGCCCCAGCTCCAGGAAGCCGCGCACCCACTCCGTGAACTCGCCGGCCTTCTCTTTCGGAATCCCCAGCATGCTGGCGATGACGCGC
>CAYWOO010000017.1:0-3390 GCA_964458665.1 uncultured Dehalococcoidia bacterium | reverse complement strand
CCGCTGGATGGCCACGGCCGCCGCAGCCTGTATATCAAGAACAACCTGATGGAAGGCCCGAAGTTTCTGGAGGCATTCAACTTCCCCGGCGGCAAGGTCACTCAAGGCCGACGCGACGTAACCAATGTTCCCGCTCAAGCGCTGGCACTGCTCAACGATCCGTTTGTGCTTCAGCAAGCCGACGTCTGGGCCGACCGATTGTTGGCTCGCCCCGACGACTCGTTCACCGCTCGCATCACCGCCATGTTCGAAACTGCCTTGAGCCGCCCGCCCACGCCCGACGAACTCACTCGCTTCGAGCAAACGGCCAATCAACTGGCCGCTCTGCACCAAGTCCCAACCACCGATGTCCTCAAAAGTAAATCGGTCTGGAAAGACTTTGCCCACTCGATGTTCAATCTGAAGGAATTCATTTACGTTCCGTGACGAGTTAGACTGTCTCTGCCGAATTCAAGTGCCGATTGCAGGAGCCAATTATGCCACTGACCATTTCCGATGAGCAGTTGAGCGAGGCGGGGATCAGCGAACAGGACGCTCGCGTTGAAGTCGCCTGCCGGCTGTACGACGCTGGGCGATTGAGTTTGCTGCAAGGGATGCGATGGTCAAATCTCAGCCGCGTGCAATTTGAGGCGGCTCTCATCGAGCGAGGGCTCCCTGTTTACCGAATCACGCAGCAGGACTTGGACGAAGACTTGGCGACAATTGAGACGTTGCGATTGAAGGGGATCGGGGTCAGCCATGTCGATTGTTGTCAGTGACACCTCACCGCTTCGCGCACTCGACCATGTGGGACATTTGGAGTTGCTGGCGACGAGAGGAAGGTGAGACATGACCGCCGACCGCACAGGATATTGCCGTTGTCCAGGTCGTTTGGTGAGACCGTTGACGCGCCGCGACTGGTTGTCGCAATCGGCGGTTGGCTTTGGAACCGTCGCACTTTCGGCGCTGCTTGCTGATCACGTCGTGCCGGATGAGATCGCTTCGCTGAGCAAGCCGGGAAACCGACGCTCGCATTTTGCTCCCAAGGTCAAGCACGTCGTTTTCTGTTTCATGGACGGCGGTGTGTCGCATGTCGACTCGTTTGATCCGAAACCGAAGCTCGCCGAACTGGACGGGAAACCGTATACGGAATCGAAGAACCCGACGGCCAATGGCAATCGGCAGTGGCTCAAGAGTCCGTGGTCGTTCCGGCAACACGGCGAGTCCGGCATGCCGGTGAGCGACTTGTTCCCGCACATCGCCATGTATGCCGATGACCTCGCGGTGATCCGCTCGATGAAGGCCGACCTGCCGATTCATTCGACCGGCGTGCTGTTTCTGCACACCGGCTCGAACAACGCCGGCCGGCCGAGCCTCGGGTCGTGGGTCAACTATGGACTCGGCAGCGAGAACCAAGACCTGCCAGGCTTCGTCGTGCTGAGCTTCGGCGTTGTCCCCTGTGGCGGTCTCGAGAATTTTTCCAACGGCTTCCTTCCGGCGAATCAGCAAGCGACGCTACTTCATGCCGATGGCACGCCGCTTGACAACCTGCAACCGGCCGATAAGGACTCGCGCATCCAGCAAGCGAAGCTCGCGCTGCTACGTGGCCAGGACGATGCCTTCTCGCGGACGCTGGGAATCGACGACGCGGTCGAGTCAGCGATCAAGAATTACGAGATGGCGTACCGGATGCAGTCGCTCGTGCCGGATGTGCTGGACCTCAGCCGTGAGACCGCCGCGACGCAACAGCTCTACGGCCTCAATTCGACCGTCCCGTCCCAGCGGCTGTACGGCATCCAGTGCCTGCGAGCGCGGCGGCTGATCGAATCGGGCGTGCGGTTCGTCGAGATCACCTGTCCGCCCGGCGCATCAAATGGGACGTGGGACCAACACGGCGACCTCAAGAAAGGGCACGAGAAGAATGCCCTCGACACTGACCAGTCGATCGCTGGGCTCATCCAAGATCTCAAGCATCGCGGCCTGTTCGACGAGACGCTGATCGTCTGGGCGGGCGAGTTCGGCCGTACGCCACACTCCTCCGGTCGCGACGGCCGCGACCATCATCCCGAAGGTTTTTCGATCTGGCTGGCTGGCGGCGGTGTGCGCGGCGGCACGATTTACGGCGCGACCGACGAACTCGGCATCAACGCGGTCGAAAATATCTGCACAATGCACGACCTGCACGCCACGATCCTGCACCTCATGGGCCTCGATCACGAACGTCTGACCTTCCGCTTCGCCGGCCGCGACTTCCGATTGACCGACGTGCATGGCCATGTGGTCAAGGAAGTGCTTTCCTAACGCGGGCTTCGCCCGCAACGTAGCCATCACGCTCCGCGTGATGAGCCGAAGGTGAGTTAGACGACGAATTGTGGTTCGGCTCGTCACGCGGAGCGTGACGGCTACATTTTGCGTACACGCCGTGCATAGGTAATGACCGACGACTCTAATGAATCCGATTCACCGGAAGGCTTCCGACAAACAATGAGACGCAACGTGCCGGACGATTCTCACTTGACTGCCTTGCCAATGCTTCCGCGGGATGCCCGCGCCGCATTGAGTTTGCCGTCCCTGATCGTGCTCGTCATCGCACTAGCTTGGACCGTCGGCACGATTCCAAGAATTGCTGCAGCCGATGAACCGCAGACCAAAGAAATGGAAGCGTTCTTCGAGAGCAAAGTGCGGCCGATTCTGGTCGAGCATTGCCACGCTTGCCACGGAGCCAAGAAGCAGGAAGCCGGGTTACGGCTCGACTCCGCCGCCGCGTTGCGGAAAGGGAGCGAGAATGGCCCGGTTGTCGTGCCCGGTGATGTGCAGCAAAGCCGGCTCATCAAAGCGGTGCGTTACAACGACGAGTCGTTGAAGATGCCGCCCAAGGGAAAGTTGCCCGACCAGGCCGTGGAAACGCTGACCACTTGGGTGAAGAAGGGCGCGGTCTGGCCTGCGGGTGTGTTGGACACCGGTGACAGCAGGAGCATTCAGGAGCGAAGCAAAACGCATTGGGCGTTTCAACCGGTGCGAAAGCCGTCCATCCCGACGGTGCGGGACCGTGATTGGGTTGCGTCGCCGGTAGACGCGTTCGTGTTGGCTCGCTTGGAGGATGCCGGACTCAAACCGAGTCCGCAGGCCGATCGGCACACGCTGATCCGCCGCGCGACGTTCGATCTGCACGGGCTGCCGCCGACGCCGGAAGAGGTCGCCGCGTTTGCAACGGATGACTCGCCGCACGCCTTCGCGAACGTCGTCGATCGCCTGCTCGAATCGCCGCGGTACGGCGAGCGGTGGGGACGGCACTGGCTTGACGTGGCTCGGTATTCGGACACCAAGGGCTACGTGCGGCTGAAGGACAATCCGAATTATCCCTGTTCGTGGACGTACCGCGATTACGTCATTCGAGCGTTCAACGACGAT
>CAYWOO010000016.1:0-9620 GCA_964458665.1 uncultured Dehalococcoidia bacterium | reverse complement strand
GGCCGGTCGAGGCAGCCTGAGTAGTTCGGATTGCAGTCCGACTGTGACGGGGGCGGTACTACGATCTCAGCCGTCGGAGCCGGTGCGGGTGGCGGTGCCGAAGCGCCGCCGCAGTTCGAGCCACCGACGAACGCCCCGTTTGCCCCCCACATATTCCATTGTGCTGTTCGCGCCCATGTCTCCGATGCCTTCGCCCAGTCGAGATACTTTGCGTTGTCGCCATAGTAAGCCGCGTGCGCGAGTCCGACGTACACCATGACGATACTTATGTTGTAGTCGGTACCGTCTGTACCCCGAATGATTGGTGCCGCGAGCGTGCGGCCATAGCGATCGGTTTCTACCGCGTCGTAGTCGAAGCGCACGAACGTACCCGGCGGCAGAAAGATGTTCGCGAGTGCGGCCTTCGCCCATTGGCCGCCACATTCGTTAAGTTCGGGCGTGTTGATTTGAAGCAGGCGGATGTGAACCCCGCCCTGACAGACGAACGTATCTCCGTCGATCACGTAGTCAACGTTACACCAAGCGGGGCTGGCAGCCTTCACGGCGCGCGGCGACCCGACGAACAGCGCGACAAGGAGCACTGTCAGTGTGACGCCCGCCATCGAAAGCTGCCTGCGCATCGTTTTGCTCCCCAGTCGATACCTCGGAGTATACGTCGTGCCCGTGTAAGTCGCCTGCCACACAGACCTGCCCCAACTTGATACTCAATTAGGTAGCCCACCCAGCAGACGCCAGCTTTGCTAGTGATACACATACGAGCTACCTTGCAAGGTAAGGCTTGGCAGGGAGGTACGTCATGCTAAAAGCCGTCATCTATAACCGCGTCAGTACCGCCGGTCAGGCAACCGACGATCACGTGTCCCTAGACACGCAGGAGACAACCTGTACGCGGTACGCCGAAGGTAAGGGCTGGGAAATCGTGCGCCACTATCGCGATGTGGATAGCGGTAGCAACGTCAACCGCGCGCAGTATCAGCTGATGCTGGCAGACGCGGTTGCTGGCAAGTTTGAAGCCATCATCGTCTACAACAGCTCCCGGTGGGGGCGTGACGCCGCTGAAGCGTCGAGGACGTACGACTACCTGGAGGCGCAGGGTGTCAAGGTTTGCAGCACTACCGGCGATATGGACAATTTCCTGACTCGCGGTGTCAACGGCCTCATGGACGAAGAGCACAACCGCAGGCTGTCGCGTACGATCCGCACGAGCCTCAACCACATGGCCGAACGAGGCGACTGGCCCGGCAGCAAGCTCGGCATCGGCTACAGGCGTGACGAGAAGAAGCGCGTGGTAATTGATGAAGAGACCGGGCCGATGGTACGCCGCATCTTCACGATGGCGGCCAATGGTGCCACGTTTGCAGCGTGCCAGCGCACGTTAAGCGAATGGGGCTACCCCATGACCGAAACCGGCCTGAAGCGCGTGTTGACCAACCCCTTCTACCGGGGTCAGGTGCGCTGGACTGATCCGAGCGTGCACCTTGAATTCAAGGCGGCGAAGGTCGCGTACAAGAAGGGCCGGCGCGAAAAGCATGTATTTCAGGGCAACCACGAGGCGCTCATCGATGAAGCGTTGTGGCAGCAGACGCAGGACGCCATCGGTAGGCGTATGTTCAAGCTCACTCGCAAGAATGACGGCCTGAGCGCCGGACTGGTGGCGTGTGGACACTGCGGCCACGCGGCCAGCTGGCTTCGGATCGATCGGCGATGCACTAAGGATGGCGAGTACACCGGCGAGATGCGCCAGTACACGTATCTTCGGTGCTACAACAAGTACGATGGGACGCCCGATTGCAAGTGGTCCGTCCGCGCCGAGGATGTGAACGGCTGGCTGCGCCGTCAGTTGCGGCAGGTCACGGTCCGCGAGGACAGCATCGCCCGCATGGCTGCTCTCTTAGATGCGCAACGCGACGAGATTCTCGCCAAGCACGAGCTTGAGCGGAAGGCGATAGAACACAATCTACGTACCTTGCGTGAGCGGGATACCAAACTGCTGAACGCCATGCTGGACGACACGATTACGAAGCCGGAATACGGCAAGCGCCATCGCGAATTTGAACGGGCGATGCTACAGGCCGAAGACGAACTGACCGCATTCCGCCCGGCGCAGCTACCTGACTACGGCGAGTTCTTCACGTACCTGCGCCAGCTGCCCGAAGCGCTGGCACGGGGCGACCGGGCGCTGCGCCCGCTGCTGCGCGGGATGGGGCTGCGCATTGATATCCGCAGCAAGGCCGACATCAGGCTCGTAGGTTTGATGGAAGGTCTCTTGTAGCTTGCGCAGCGGAATTTGTAGGACTGGCCGTTCGTAGCCCGACGTACACCATCACGATGCTGATGTTGTACTCCGCACCATCCGAGCGCGTGACCATGGGCGCTGCGAGCTCGCGGCCGTAGCGGTCCCGCTCGACCTCGTCGTAGTCGAGGCGGACGCGTGTGCCGGGTTGGAGAAAGATGTTGCGGAGAGCGGCCGCCGCCCATTCGCCGCCGCAGGCCTTCAGTTCGGGCGCATTGATCTGCAGCAAGCGGACGTGCGCGCCGTCGTCGCAGACGAATGTATCGCCATCGATCACGCGATCCATAACGCACGACGGCCTCGTCGCCTCTGTAACGGGCAGCGCCGCCATCAGTGGCAACAACGCTGCGAGTCCAAGAGCAAGCCGTAGGCGCATAGCTGAGCCTATCAGATGTGCGCGGCGCTCCTGAATCTTGACGCACCGCCCTTCGCGGAGGATAATCGCCGCGTTGGAAGGGGAGGCTGCGATGAACGAGCAGTCGGTCTCGCGCTGGACAGGTCTGGCGGGAGTCGCCACGGTCGTCCTGGCGATCGTGGGGTTCGCGATCTTCGGCACGCTCTCGCCGCCTAACGAGACGGACTCCGCGTCGGACATCGCGACGTTCTTCGCCGACAACCGGACGATCCTGGCGGTCCTCGTCTACCTCATCGCGCTGAGCTTTGCATTCAACCTGATCTTTTTCGTCGGGCTCCGCGACGTGCTGCGACGCCGCGCCCCGGACACGGAACTGCTGGCGACGGTCGGCGCGGCGGGTGGCGCGCTGTTCATCGCGATCGTCTACGTCGGTTTCGGTGTGCTGTTGCAGCTCGTCTATCGCGAAGGTGCGGGCAATCTCGACACGCAGAAAACGCTGTTCGACATCTATACCCTCAACATTACGATGGCGAGCGTGCCGACCGCGTTGGCGGCGATCGCATTCTCCGTCGCGTTGCTCCAGTCGCGCACCATGCCGGCATGGCTCGCCTGGTACGGGTTCGTTGTGGCAGCCGCGCACCTGATCGGGATGGGGGCGCTTGCCCGCGATGGCTTCTTCGCGCCGGGCGTGATCGGGGGCTTCATCGCGCCGCTGATGTTCTACGCGTGGGTGCTTGCGTTCAGCGTGCTGCTGTTGCGTCCGCCGGAAGCAGCGGCGACAGAAGCATAATCTCGACTACGCCGCCGGTTCGTTGATGCGGAGCCAGACCTGCCATTGATAGTCCTGCCCCCAGCGGCAGAGCACGCGGGCGAGGATGGCGCTGAGGCTTACGTGCGGGTTGAGACCGGCGAAGAGCGGATCGACCGTTAGTTCGCGCACGGCGCCGCGAAACACGGTCAGGATCTCCTGGGGGCCAAAGCCCGAATCGATGAACGTGCGGACGAGCACTTCTTCCCTGGCTCTGGCGCCGGATGCGAGCGGATCGACGCAGACGCGGATGTAGTTCGCGAACGCATCGGTGGCCGCGGCCCACTGCGCGTCGCCGAGGCCGCCTGCCAGCAGCGAGGAACGGTCGAACGCGTCGAGATGCGTCCCCTCGATGAACGGATCGAGGAGCCAGTTGGCATCGATGTTGCCGTGCACGGTTGCCGCGGCACCAGCGTCCGCATCCGCGTGTTCGGGCTCTGCGGTGCGCGCCGGCGCTTTAGGAGCGAGCGCCGATCTGATCGCGGCGAAGAGGTGCACTTGCAGCAGCGCATCCTTTGCGATGAAGCCGGCTGCGCCGGCGCTGATCGCCGCCGCGATGAGCCGCTCGTCGTTGACACCGCTGACCATGATGATGGGCGTCTCCGGATACGAGTAGCGGACCTGCTCGATCAAGCGGACGCCGTTCATCTCCTTCAGCGGGTACTCGGTGAGGATGAGGTCGCATGACTCGCGCGCCAGGAACGCCAGCGCGCGCTCCGCTGAATCGACGAGCACGATCGTGCGCAGACCGTACACGCCCAGCATGCGGCGGAGGGCCATGGCGTCGCCCGGGCTGGCCTCGACGACCAGCACCGTTGCGTAGTTAGGCTCTACCTTCTCGTCGATCTCCATTGCTCTCCGAACGGGCGCCCGCCTATGTCGCGACGGGAGTCCCTCTGAAGTATCGGCTCGAACAGCGGGGTTCGTGTCCCCAACGCGGGCTGGGTGGGTCACTCATTGGACCGGGGAGATCCCCTTAGAACGGCGCAAATGGAGCGGGTGCCCGCCCGTATCGTGTGGGCGCGGTGTGAATGGAGCGCGGGCGCCCCGCCCGTATCGTGCGCGCGAATGTGGGAATGGAGTGCGGGCGCCCCGCCCGCGCTCCATTTTGAGACGTGCTCGTACGGAGCGTTGAGCGCTTTCCGGCTCATCGGTTCGCGGACAAAACAAACGGCCCGGAGCAATTGCTCCGGGCCGTTGCAGTCTCGCGTTGCTAGCTCAGCCAGCGAGGCGGACGTTGAGGGCACGACTCTTGCGCGGGTCGCGGTCGTCGGCGCCCTTGTCGAACTCGACCGTCTGGCCTTCGTTCAAGCTGTCGAAGATGCCGCCCTGGACGGCCGACGTGTGGAAGAAGATGTCCTCCGACTCGCCGTCCGGCCGAATGAAGCCGAAGCCACGGTCCCTCGCCAGCCGCTTGATCTGTCCTGTTGCCATGTTCCTGTTCTTTCCTTCCTGTCGCCGCAGTGATACGCATTCCGGTGACAAAGGGTCGCCGGCAGAACTGCGACGTTCTACACATGATCTTCCGCTCGGCATCATCTGCCGTGTGGGCCTCATGTCCGTGGAGTCGTCGAGTGCTGCTGCGGGAGTACCGAGGCGGCGAAGAGGACTGCGCGAAGAGGACTTACCCCGGAAGCATAGCAGACGGGGCGGCAGCGCCACAACCGCCCCCGGAAAAATTGTCGATGGGCAGTGATTCTGACACAGGGTAACGGGGCAGTGATTCTGTCACATCATGAAAGACAGGACCATGTTGAACAGCAGGGAACAGCGACGGGCGCAGGTGCTGGGGTGGCTGGTGCGGGCCGGCTCCGCATGGACGAGGCGCAGCAGAAATTGGGGCTCTCCAGGCGTCAGCTCCAGCGGCTGAAACGAGCGGTGCTCGATGACGGCCCCGGGGCACTGGACCACGGCAACCGAAGGCGGCTCTCGAACCGGCGACTCGACGAGGACGCACGTGCGCGGATCACCACGCTGGCCCACGCGGATGCGTAACGCGGGCATAACCACACGCACCTCTGTGGGCGGTTAGCTCAGCTGGTTAGAGCGCTGCGTTGACATGCTTGCCCAGGTCGGGACGAACTGCAGCTAAGGGGCGTGGCTCCGGGGGATAGCGCTTGCCCGGCCACGCGTTGATCCCGGATCGCCAGCCGGCTCCCTCATGGCGCAGCTTGGCCGAATGGTGCGCCTCCCGATCGCGTTGTCCCATGCGTGAAATCCGGTACAATCGACCCCGACGAGCCTGCACAGCCGCGCGCCGCCGTCCCCCGACGACCGGCGACTGACCCCCAGCGACCAGCGACCAGAGACCAACACGATGTACGGTATTGGCCTGCTCAAGGGCATGGTGGTGACCATCAAGCGCATGGTCATGCCCGTCGCGACCATCCAGTTTCCCGAAGTGACGCGCCCCATGTCGCCGCGCGCCCGAACGAACCTGCTCTGGTTCGACGAGCGCTGTACCGGCTGCAGCACGTGCGCCCAGGCCGGCCCCGACGGCTGCATCCTCGTCGAGACGTCGCCGAACGCCGACGGCACGCTGGAGAAGGTGCGCTACGAGATCGACTTCCGCATCTGCATGTACTGCGGGTTGTGCGTCGAGGCCTGTCCCTACCAGGCGATCCAGTCTGGCGGCGTCTTCGAGGACGCGGTGTACGAGTTCGACACGATGTACAAGGACAAGCACGCGCTGACGAAGCTGGCGCACGAGCACCTGCGCCGCAACGACTTCACGTATCCGCACGGCCAGGTCGCACCGAAAGAGATCATCGAGCTGATTGCGATCGATGAGCGCGCGCACCCGGAGCCGATGTCGAAGGGCGAGCGCGTGGTGGGGGCGAGCACGCGTGGCTAAGCTCACCCTGAACGGCGTCCAGATCGAAGCGCCCGAGGGCGCGCCGCTCGTCGAAGTGATCAAGAAGAACGGCGTCTGGATCTCCAACCTCTGCTACATCGACGGACTCGCGCCATACGCCGGCTGCCGCACCTGCCTCGTCGAGATCGAGGGAGCGCGCGGCCTGCAACTCTCGTGCACGGCGCGCGTCGCCGATGGCATGGTCGTCAACACGGAAGAGCAGCCAATCAAGGAAGCGCGTCAGCAGGTGCTGGCGATCATCAACGCCAACCACAGCGATCGCTGTCTCACCTGCCACCGCCGCGTCAAGTGCATGCCCGGCGACATCTGCCTGCGCGACGACGTCGTGACGCACCGCTGCCTCACCTGCTCGAAGAACTATCGCTGCGAGCTACAGACGACGAACGAACTGCTCGACATGGGCTTCGAGAATGTCGAGCCGTGGTTGCTCGAAGAGCGCACGTACTATCAGACGAAGCAGCCGGATCCGGACCGCGCGAACCCGTGGTTCGAGTTCGACCCGCAGATGTGCATCATCTGCACGCGCTGCGTGCGTGCCTGCGATGAGATTCGCCACACGGGCGCCATCACGCTCGCCGGCCGCGGCTACCCGACGGCCATCGCGTTCGGCGCCGGCGGCCGCATCGACGAGTCGAACTGCGACTTCTGCGGCGCTTGCATCGATGTCTGCCCGACGGCGACGCTAATGGAGAAGCCGAACAAATGGATCGCTCGCACCGAGGACTGGACGAGCACGACGTGCAACTCATGCTCCGTCGGCTGCACGATCAGCATCGGTACGCGCAGCGGGCGCGCGGTGATCGTCAAGCCCGACCGCATCAACCCGGTGAGCGAAGACCAGATCTGCGTGCGCGGCCGCTTCCACTACGATGCCGTCACCGACAAGCAGCGTTTACAGAAGCATCTGGTGCGGCGCGGCCCGGCAGGCACGCCGCAGTTCCCGGCGCACTGGGGCGAACTCGTCTCGTACGCCGCAGAGCAGATCAAGGGCGTGATCAAGAAGCACGGCGCGAACGCTGTTGCCGTGCTCGGATCGCCGTTCAACACGAACGAAGAGAACTACCTGGCGCAGAAGCTGGCGCGCGACGTCATCGGCACGCCGCACGTCGATTTCAGCGCCGCCGCGCCGAATCGCGCCGCCGCGAAAGCGATCGAAGCCGCCTTCAGCACCGAGGCGCTGCCCGCCGATATGATCAACATCGCCCGCAGCGACGTCGTCATCTGCATCGCCGACGACCTCGAATCGAGCCACAACATCGCGGCGCTGCGCATTAGAGACGCGGTTGTCGGCAACAACCCCGCCGCGCCGCGCGGCGGTCGCCTCGTGCTCGTATCGGCGCAGAACGGTGAACTCGCCGACTTCGCGGAGCCGTACAGCGGCGTCTGGCTACGTCCGCGCGTCGGTGACGAAGCCGCGGTCGTCGATGCGCTCGCAAAGGGCGATGCGAGCGCAAGCGTCGTGACGGGCGATGTGGCCGCCGCGCTCGCGCTACTGGAACCGGCGCGCGACGAGAAGAAGACCGTCTCGATCATCTACGCCCCCTCGCCCGTCGATGCGGCGGCCGCCGGCAACGGCGCGCGGGCGTCTGCCAACTTGGCGATCGCGCTGCGCGGCGAGAAGGCGGCGGAGTCGCTCTACGTGCTGCCGACAGAAGCGAACGTGAACGGCGCGCGCGACATGGGCGTCGACCCGGAGCGCGGCCCCGGCCGCATCGCACTGGCGCAGCCCGGCATGGACTTCGACGCGATGATCGATGCCGCAATTGCGGGCAGCCTGAAGGCGATGATCGTCGTCGGCGACAACTCGCTGATGTTCGCTCCGGATCGCGCGCGCGTGAAGAAGGCGCTCGACGCGCTCGACGTGCTGATCGTCATCGACAGCCTCGCGACGGACACGGCGAAGGCCGCGCATGTCGTGCTCGCGGATGTCTCGTCGTACGGCAAGACCGGCACGTACACAAACGCCGAGCGCCGCGTGAACCGCATGCACGCCGCGCTCGCCGCGCTCGGCGATGCGCGCCCCGCGCTGCTCGCACTGACGGATCTGGCGAACGAGATCTCAGGCGCGGACACGTGGACGTACGCGCATCCGGACGCCGTCACGGACGAGATCGCGGCGAACGTCCGCGGCTACGAGCGCTTCGGCGCAAACTCCAGCTTCTGGGGCAAGGCGCGCGTCTTCGAACTGCCGTCGAAGTTCGAGCAGCAGCCAGTCGCCGCCACGACCGCGACCGCCGCGAACGGCGGCCTGCTACTCACGACGGGCCGCACGCTCTTCACGAGCCTTGAAGGCGCGGCGATTCACGCGCCCGACGCCGACAAGCTGCACCGCGAAGAGTTCGTCGAACTGCACCCTGCCGACGCGGCCGCGCTCCGCATCGACGACGAGATGGAAGTGACGCTCGTCACCGCGAATGGCGACCTGACCATCCGCTGCAAAGTCAGCGACCGCGTGCTCGAAGGCGTAGCATTCATCCCGTACTCGTACGATGCCGGCGCAGTCTGCACCCTGCTCGGCCGCAGCGGCGCGCCAATCGCCGTCAGCGTGAAGGTCGCCGCGCTGGCGTAGCTTGCCCGGTATCATGCAAGAGTCATCGACGCGCCAACCCGCTGGCTGACTCAGGCCGCGGACACTAGGGAGAAGGCAAAGTGCTGGTGCTGTTCGAAGGTCTTGCGGTCTGGCTCGCCGTCGTGCTCGCGTCTGGCCTGATTGCGGCGTACCTGGCACGTCGCTGGGGTCGCGATCCGTTCGGCTGGCTGCTTCTGTCCGCGGCCATGGGTCCCATTGCCATCGTCGCGCTGATCGGGACGCGGCAGTCGGACGTGGAGCGAAGTCAGGCCTCCACGCGCGAATCATCCGCGCAATCTGGTCGGCCGCGCGTGCTCATCGCTTCCGACGGCTCAGATGCGGGGCCAGCGTGCGCGCGCCACGTAGCGCAGACGCACGGAGATGCCGTGGAGGTCATCGTCCTTGCCGTGCTGCCCCACGAGGCTCAGCCGGGTACAAGCGAGCAGTCGATACGCGACTATGATGAGCGAGTGGCGGCGATCACCGACCGCACGGTGGACGCGCTGCGCCACACAGGCATTTCGTCGCGCCGTGTGGTGGCGTTCGGTTCGCCCGGCGAAGAGATCATCCGGCAGGCAGACGCCGAGGGTGCCGAACTGATCGTGGTCGGCCGGCGCGGCGGAGGCATGAGCCGCGCGCTCCTCGGGTCGACGTCGGACTACGTACTCAAGCACGCCACGCGTCCGGTGACCGTCGTCGGCTAGTGCGTGGCCACTACCA
>CAYWOO010000015.1:0-32907 GCA_964458665.1 uncultured Dehalococcoidia bacterium | reverse complement strand
TTCACCTTGACGGTCGTGCCGTCAACGTCGACCTGGACGTTCTTCGCAATCGGGATCGGTAACTTACCTATTCGTGACATTGCCCTACCACACGTAGCAGATGACTTCGCCGCCAATGCTGCGCCGCCATGCGTCCTGACCCGTCATCACACCCTGCGGCGTCGAAAGAATCGCGATCCCCAGCCCGCCGTAGACGCGCGGGATCTCGCGCTTCTGCACATACACGCGCAGGCCCGGCTTGCTAATGCGCTGCAGGCCCGAAAGCACCGGCTCTTTCTTCCCGGTGTAGTTCAGGTGCACACGGAGCAGCTTGCGCACTCCGTCTTCCTGCATCTCGTATTCGCGAATGAAGCCCTCATTGCGCAGCACGCTCGCAATCGCCACCTTCATCTTCGAGGCGGGGATATTGACGTACTCGTGCTTCGCCGTCACCGCGTTGCGGATGCGCGTCAGCATGTCCGCGATTGGATCCGTCATGTTCAAGGCTTCCGCCTCCTCATTCTCCCGCGCTTTCGACCGCACCCTGCGGCCGAGCTACGGAAAGGCCTTCCGGCCGGCTTCTCTACCAACTCGACTTCATCACCCCGGGCAGATGCCCCTTCAGCGCCAGGCCGCGGAAGCAGATGCGGCACAGCGCGAAGTGGCGAATGAACGCCCGCGGCCGGCCGCACAGCTTGCAGCGGTTCTTCTTGCGCGTCGAGAACTTCGGCTCCCGGTTCGCCTTGACGATCATTGATGTCTTCGCCATGGCTACACACGCTCCTTCGAGAACGGCATCCCCATCAACTCGAGCAACCGCTGGCCCTCTTCGTCCGTCCTCGCCGTCGTCACGATGTTGATCTGCATCCCGCGGATCTTGTCGACCTTGTCGTACTCGATCTCCGGGAAGATCAGCTGCTCCCGCACGCCCAGGCTGAAGTTTCCACGCCCATCGAAGGCTTTCGTCGGCACGCCGTGGAAGTCGCGAATGCGCGGCAGCGCGGCGTTCAGCAGCCGGTCCAGGAACTCGTACATGCGGTCGCCGCGCAGCGTCACCGCGACGCCGATCGCCATATTCTCGCGAATCTTGAAGTTCGCGATCGCCTTCTTCGCCTTCGTCACAACCGGCTTCTGCCCTGTGATCGTCGCCACTTCCGATGTCGCGGATTCGACGGCGCGCGCGTTCTCGCGCGCTTCGCCGAGGCCGATGTTCACGGTCACCTTCTGCACGCGCGGAACCTGCATCACGTTGCCATAACTGAACTGCTTCATCAGCTCGGGCGCGATCTCCGCCTTGTAGCGTTCTTTCAGTCTTGGTGGCATCAGTCGACGTCCTGGCCGCAGTTGCGGCATACCCGGTGCTTGCCATCGACCCGCGTGATGAAGCCCACGCGGGCAGGCTTGTTGCAGCTCTTGCACAGCAGCATCACGCGCGCCAGTGGCAGCGCCATCTCTTTCTCGATGATTCCAGCGTGCGCCGCGCCCTGCTGCTGCTTCTTGTGGCGCTTCACCATGTTCAAACCTGTGACGTACACCATGTCGTCCGTGATCTTCGGCCTGTGGCCTTTGACCTTCACCAGGTCGCCGCCGCCGACCACTTGCCGCACGACACCGACCTTGCCGCGGTCGCGGCCGGCCAGAATCAGCACGTTATCCTCGCGTTTGATCTTCCGCATGCCGTTACACCACCTCCGGCGCCAGCGACACGATCTTCATGAAGTTCTTGTCGCGCAGCTCGCGCGCCACCGGGCCGAAGATGCGCGTGCCCTTCGGGTTCTGCTTTTCCGAAAGCACCACGGCCGCGTTCTCGTCGAACCGGATGTACGATCCGTCCGCGCGACCGTAGGGCTTCGCCGTCCGCACGACGACCGCCTTCACGACCTCGCCCTTCTTCACGCCGCCGCCCGGCTGCGCCGTCTTCACCGAGCAGACGATGACATCGCCGACCGCCGCGTACCGGCGGCCCGAGCCGCCGAGCACCGTGATGCACATCAGCGAACGCGCGCCTGAATTGTCAGCGACCTTCAGCCGCGTGTATGACTGAATCAAGACTCGGTCTCCTCTGTCGCCGCATCCGTCTCCGGAACGTCAGCGGGCGCCACGTCCTCTGCAACCGCTACCGGAGCGCTGAGCGCCGCTGCTTCCGCAGCCGCGGCCGCCGCTGCCTTCGCCGCCGCCGCCTCGACCGCGGCCTTCGCCGCGGCTTCCGCCTGCGCCGCGCGAATCTCCGCGGTGAGGCTCGAGCCAATCTCCGTCGGTGCGACTTCCGCCACATCGCCCTTGACGACAACTTCGACCACGCGCCAGCGCTTGTCGCGCGAAAGCGGGCGCGTCTCAGAAATCTTCACGATGTCGCCCAGGCGGCACTCGTTGTTCTCGTCGTGCGCCTTGTACCGCCGGGTGACGCGAATCGTCTTCCCGTACAGCCGGTGCCGCTTGTGCCGGTCGATGCGCACCACGACGGTCTTATCCATCTTGTTGCTGACGACCGTACCCAGCTGGAGCTTCTCTTCCGAACCCATAGGCCTTCGCTACCTTCCCGTGTGCGCCGCATAGGCGGTCGCGAGTTGGCGCTCGCGCTGCAGCGTCCGGATCCGCGCGATCTGGCGCTTCACCTTCGTCTCTTCCGTCGTGTTCGTCTGCTGGCGGGTGCTCAACTGCAGACGCACCGTGAACAGCCTCCGGTACGACTCGTGCAGCTCCTCCGCGAGCTTCTCGTCTGACAACGCGCGCAACCCTTCGGCGCGCTCCTTCGTCTTGCGACCGACCATCAGATCCCCTCGTGTTCCTTGATCACCGTGCGTGTCTCCAGCGGCAGCTTGTGCGATGCCAGACGGAGCGCCTCGCGCGCCAGATCTTCCTTCACGCCCGCGACCTCGAACAGCATGCGGCCCGGCTTCACCACAGCCACCCAGTGGTCGGGCGCGCCCTTGCCGCTTCCCATCCGTGTCTCGGCCGGCTTCGATGTCACCGGCTTGTCCGGAAAGATCCGAATCCACACCTTGCCGCCACGCTTCAACTCGTGCGTGATCGCGCGGCGGGCGGCTTCGATCTGCCGGCTATCGACCCAGGCGTGGCCAACGGCTTGCAGCCCGAACTCGCCGAAGCTGATCTCGTCGCCACGGCCTGCGATACCGCGGCGGTGGCCCCGGTGCTGCTTGCGAAACTTGGTGCGCTTTGGTTGCAGCATCGCTCGTTACTCGCTCACCACGCTCGCCGGCGCGTCGGCTGCGTCAGCCGCGACCGTTACGTCTGTCGTTTCCGGCGGGGCAACCACGATCGGCGCCCGAGGCGCGCCCATCGCCGCGGCCTTCTGCTCCGCATCCAAACCCGAGTAGTCGCCCTCAGCACGCGGCCGCTTCGGCGGCGGCATGATGTCGCCCTTGTAGATCCATACCTTGACGCCGATGCGGCCAAACGTCGTGTGCGCCTCGGCGATGCCGAAATCGATATCCGCGCGCAGTGTGTGCAGCGGGATGCGCCCCTGCTTCTCCGACTCGCGCCGCGACATCTCCGAACCGCCCAGGCGTCCCGCGACCGCGACCTTGATCCCCTTCGCGCCGCGCTGCATCGTGCGCTGCACCGTCTGCTTGATCGCACGGCGAAACGCCACGCGCCGCTGCAGCTGCTCGGCGATGCTGCGCGCCACCAGGTAGGCGTCCAGCTCCGGCGTGCGGATCTCGTTGATGTTCACCCGCACACGGTGGCCCGTCGTTTTCTCCAGCTCCGTCCGCAGCAGGTCGACGTTGGCGCCGCTGCGCCCAATCACGATGCCCGGCTTCGCCGTGTGGATGGTCACCGTCATCTGATTGACGTTGCGCTCGATCTCGACGTGTGAGATACCCGCATCGGCAGCGCCGGTATTCATGATCCGGTTGCGGATCGAAATGTCCTCGTGCAACTGGGTGCGGTAGTTTTTGCCCGCGTACCACTTACTCTGCCAGTCGTAGATGACGCCGAGGCGGAACCCTGTGGGATGTACTTTGTGACCCAACCTAACCCTCCTCGACCGTCACCGTCACGTGACTCGTGCGGTGCAAGATGGGCGCAACGCGCCCGCGCGATTTCGCCTTGAAGCGCTTCAGCGTGCGCGACTCGCCCGCAAAGGCGCGCTTGATGCGCAGCTCGGCCGCGTCCAGCGCGTAGTTGTTCTCCGCGTTCGCCGCGGCCGACTTCAAGACCTTCGCCACCACGCGCGCGTGCGGCGTCGGCAGGAACTTCAGCATCACCATCGCTTCTTCGACGCGCTTGCCAGGCAGTTGGTCCAGCACCAGCCGCACCTTGCGCGCCGAGATCGGCAGATACTTCGCTGTCGCGCTCACTTCCATCGTCTAACCCTTGCCGCCGGGCGGCGGGCCGCCACGCTGCTGCGACGCCTTCTCTGACTTCGTTGTGTGGCCGCGGAAGTGCCGCGTCAGCGCGAACTCACCCAGCTTGTGGCCCACCATGTTCTCCGACACGAATATTGGCACGTGCCTGCGCCCGTCGTGCACGCCGATCGTCAATCCCACCATCTCCGGCAGAATCGTGGACGCGCGCGACCAGGTGCGGATCACCGTGCGCGCATTCGTGCGCTTCACTTCTTCGACCTTCTTCATCAGCTTGGGCTCGATGAACGGGCCCTTCTTGATTGATCGGGACATGGCTTACTTCTGCCTCCGCCGCACGATGAACTTGTCCGACGCCTTCGTCCGCGCACGGGTGCGCTTGCCCAGTGTCGGCTTGCCCCACGGTGACTTCGGGCTGGGCATACCGATGGGCGCCTTACCCTCGCCACCACCGTGCGGGTGGTCGTTCGGGTTCATGACGACGCCACGCACCTGTGGCCGGCGCCGGCGGTGCCGCGTGCGGCCCGCCTTGCCCAGCTTGATCAGGCTGTTCTCGACATTACCGACCTGGCCGACCGTGGCCAGGCACCGCGAAAGCACGCGGCGCATTTCGCCCGAAGGCAAACGCAGCAGCGTGTAGTCGCCTTCCTTCGCCATAAGCTGCGCCGACGTCCCGGCGCTGCGGACGATCTGCCCGCCGCGGCCCGGCGTCAGCTCAATGTTGTGGATGACGGTGCCGTTCGGCATGTTCTGCAGCGGCAGCGTGTTGCCGACCTTCACCTCGGACTCCGGACCGGCCTCAATCATCTCGCCGACCTTCAGCCCGACCGGCGCGATGATGTAGCGCTTCTCGCCGTCGCGGTACGCGATCAGCGCGATGCGGGAGCTGCGTCCGGGATCGTACTCGATAGCGGCGACGCGGCCGGGCACGCCCAGCTTGTCGCGCTTGAAATCGACGATACGGATACGCCGCTTCGGCCCGCCACCACGGTGACGCACCGTGATCTTGCCCTGGTTGTTGCGCCCCGACATCCGCTTGCGCGTCATGATCAGCGACTTCTCGGGCTTCTTCTTCGTAATCTCTTCGAAGGTGAACCCGGAGCTGCCACGCCGCCCTGGCGATGTCGGTTTGAACTGCTTTACTGCCATCTCTACACGCCCTCGAACAGTTCGATTTTTTCGCCCGGCGCCAGCGTCACGATCGCCTTCTTCCAGTCGGGCTGCTTCGTCAGCCCCCGGCCGTAGCGGCGGCGCTTGCCCTTCATCACCGCGGTGTTGACTTCTTTCACGCTGACGCTGAACGCTACTTCAACGGCTTCCTTGATCTGCATCTTGTTCGCGCGCTTGTCTACCTCAAAGGCGTACTTGTTCTGCGCGGCAGCCATCGTCTGCGCCTTCTCGGTGATCAGCGGCCGCATGATGATGCCGTATGCGTGCAGTTGCCTGGGCATCGCCTACGCCTCCACCTTCACGGCGCGCTTCTTCGCCGCGCGCTCGCCGCCCCACAGCGCCTCTGCTCCACGCACTGCATCGACCGTCATCAACAGCCCCTGCGCCGCCAGCATGTCGCCGACGTTCAGGTACGCCGCCGGAATCACGTTGACCTTTAGCAGATTGCTGACGCTCGCACGCACCGCGCTGTCCGAAGCCGCCGTCACCACCAGCACCGATCGCTCGAACCCGAGAGCCTTTAGCACACCACTCATCGACTTGGTGCTCGGCGTGCTCACGCCCAGGTCCTTCACAATGCGCAGGCTGCCATCGGCGGCCTTCGCCGAGAGCAGGGAACGGATCGCCAGCCGCCGCATCTTCTTCGGCAGGTCCTTCGCGTAGCTGCGCGGCCTCGGCCCGAAGACGATGCCGCCGTGGCGGTGCTGCGGCGCACCGATCGAACCCTGGCGCGATGTGCCGCCACCCTTCTGGCGCCGGATCTTCCGCGTCGAGCCGTGTACTTCGCCGCGCGTCTTCGTCGTCGCCGATCCCACGCGCTTGTTCGCCATCGTCGCGACGAATGCCTGGTGCACGACGGGCACGTGCGGCACGATGCCGAACACGGCGTCGTCGACGTCGATCGTCTCAACTTCTTTTCCGGCTGCGTCGTGTACAGACAGTTTCATTTCGTCACTCGCGGGCGCACAGGCCGTGCGCCCCTACATTTTTGCGAGCGCGCATTTGCGCCCGGCTTCCTACTTCTTGTCTTGCTTCTTCGCGCGCCGCACACGCACCGTGCCGTTCGTCGCACCTGGGACCGCGCCTTCGATGAGCAACAGCCCTTTCCCCTCATCCTTCGCGATCACGCGAAGATTCTTCGATGTCACCTGCACGGCGCCCATGTGGCCCGCCATGCGCTGGCCCTTCAACACGCGCCCCGGCGTTGTGCCGGAGCCAATCGAGCCCGGCGCGCGGTGGCGATCCGATTGACCGTGCGTCTTCGGTCCGCCGTGGAAGTTGTGGCGTCGCACACCGCCGGCGAAGCCACGTCCGCGCGATGTCCCGGTGACGTGCACCAGGTCGCCCTCGGTGAACAGCTCCAGGCCAATCTTGTCGCCGACGTTGTATTCGCTCGCCGCCGGCGATCGAAACTCTTTCACAAGCCGTGCGTTCGTGCCGGCCGCCTTCAAGTGGCCGCGCATCGGCTTGTTCAGCTTCTTCCTCTCGCCGTAGCCGACCTGCACGGCGTCATAGCCGTCCTTCACAACGGTCTTCACCTGCGTCACCACCATCGGCCCCGCCTCAACGACGGTCACCGCGTGGATCTTGCCGGTTGAGTCGAACACTTGCGTCATGCCCAGCTTCCGGCCGAGCAGCCCTTCGATTGGCATCGTCCGTCCTCTACAGCTTGATTTCGATGTCCACACCCGACGCGAGCTGAAGCCGCATCAACGTGTCCACCGTCTTCGATGTCGGCTCCAGAATGTCGATGAGCCGCTTGTGCGTCCTGATCTCGAACTGCTCCTGCGAGTCCTTGTCGATGAATGGCGACCGGATCACGCAGAACTTCTTGATTTCGGTCGGCAGCGGAATCGGCCCCGCCACCGCGGCGCCTGTGCGCTCCGCCGCCTCCACAATCTGCTCGGCCGATTGGTCGAGGATGCGGTGGTCGTACGCCTTGAGCCTGATCCGGATCTTCTGCCTCGCCATAACTTCCTTCTTGTCGCCGCAGGCGACCGGGCGCAACAGGTTGCGCCCCTACATGAGTTTGTGGACGCCGAACGCGCCCCGTCTGCTAGACGCCTGCGCGCACGGCCTTCTTCACGCGCAACCCCATGATCTTCTCGGTTGCGCCCCGCGGGATCTCTTCGTACCGCTCGAACTCCATGCTATAGCTCGCCCGGCCCGTCGTCAGCGACCGCAGATCCGTAGCGTAGCCGAACGTCTCCGCCAGCGGCACCAGCGCGCGAAGCACCTTCAGCACGCCGCGCTGCTCTGTCTCCGTGATCTGGCCACGCCGCGCCATAATGTCGCCCAGCACGTCGCCGTAGAAGTCTTCCGGCGTGCTGATTTCGAGCTTCATCAGCGGCTCCATCAACACGGGCGTCGCCCGGTCCATGGCCGCCTGGAACGCCATCGAGCCCGCCGTCTTGAACGCCATTTCCGACGAGTCCACGTCGTGGTAGTCGCCGCCGATCAGCGTCACACGCACGTCGATGACGGGATAGCCCGCCAGCACGCCGCTCTCCAGCGCGCTGCGCACGCCTTCTTCGATCGGCTTGATGAACTGCTTCGGCACTTCGCCGCCGACGACCTTGTCGACGAACTCGAAGCCGGTGCCGCGCTCCAGCGGCTCGATCTCGACACGCGCGACACCGTATTGGCCGTGGCCGCCCGTCTGTCGCACGAAGCGGCCCTCCGCCTTGGCGGACGTCTTGATCGCTTCCTTGTACGCAACCTCGGGCTTGCCGACGTTCGCCTCGACGCGGAATTCGCGCTTCATGCGGTCGACGATGACGTCGAGGTGCAGCTCGCCCATGCCGGAGATGATCGTCTGGCCCGTTTCCTGGTCGTACCGCATGCGGAAGCTCGGGTCTTCCTCGGCCAGCTTGGCCAGCGCCTCGCCCATGCGGTCCTGGTCGTCCTTCGTCTTCGGTTCGACGGCGATGTGGATAACCGGCTCCGGAAACGTGATCGATTCGAGCAGAATCGGGTGTGCGGCGTCGCACAGCGTGTCGCCCGTCGTCGTGAGCTTCAGGCCCATCGCGGCGATGCCGCCGGCCGCGACCTCCGCGATGTCTTCGCGCTTGTCGGCGTGCATCTGCATGATGCGGCTCACGCGTTCCGTCTTCTCACGGCTCGCGTTGTACACGCTGGAGCCGGCGGTGAGCTTGCCGGAGTACACGCGGAAGTACGCCAGCCGCCCCATGTGCGGGTCGGTGACGATCTTGAACGCGAGCGCCGAAAACGGCTCTTCGTCGGTCGGCTTGCGGAGTTCTTCTTCTTTGGTCTTCGGATTGGTACCCGTGAGCGGCGGCACATCATCGGGCGATGGCAGGTACTCGACGACGGCGTCGAGAAGGATCTGCACGCCCTTGTTCTTCAGCGCGCTGCCGCAGAGCACCGGCGTCGCCGTGATGCCCGCAGCCGAGCGGTTCGCCAGCAGCGTCACCCGCCGCAGCGCCGCCATGATCTCGTGCGACGTCAGCGTGTGGCCCTCGATGAGACTGATCTCCGTCTGCTCATCGACGTCGCCGATGGCGTAGATCATCTTCTCGTGCCACTCTTTGGCTTCCTCTTCGTACTTCGACGGGATCGGGCCGTCCATCGGCGCGTCGTCGCGGTTGCCCGTGAACGTCCACGCCTTCATCTCCACCAGGTCGATCACGCCCTCGAATTCCGCTTCGGCGCCCATCGGGATCTGGATCGGGATCGGCTTCGCGCCCAGCCGGTCGACGATCATGTCGACTGTGCGCCAGAAGCTCGCGCCCATGCGGTCCATCTTGTTCACGAAGCAGATGCGCGGGACGCTGTACTTGTCCGCCTGCCGCCACACCGTCTCCGATTGCGGCTCGACGCCCGCGACCGCATCGAACACGACGACGCCCCCGTCGAGCACGCGCAGGCTGCGCTCCACCTCGACCGTGAAGTCGACGTGACCCGGCGTGTCGATGATGTTGATCTGGTGGCCCTTCCACTCGGCCGTCGTCGCAGCCGCGGTGATCGTAATGCCGCGCTCGCGCTCCTGCTCCATCCAGTCCATGACCGCGGTGCCCTCGTGGACCTCGCCGATCTTGTATGTGCGGCCGGTGTAGAACAGGACGCGTTCGGTCACGGTCGTCTTGCCCGCATCAATGTGGGCGATGATGCCGATATTCCGGATGCGCTCGATTGGTATCGCTCTCGCCATGATTCCTACACTGCGCCGGTTCTCACCGGCAAAGTTCACCGCCGGTGACCATCGGTCGCCGGCGGTTCTGGTCCGCCCGAAAGCGGAATGACTTCTCTGCTACCACCGATAATGCACGAAGGCGCGGTTGGCCTCGGCCATGCGGTGCGTATCGTCCTTCTTCTTGATCGTCGCGCCCTGGCCGCCGGCCGCATCGATCAACTCCGCCGCGAGACGCTCCGCCATCGAACGTCCGCCGCGCGAACGCGCCGACTTCAGCAGCCAGCGAATCGCCAGCGCCATACGGCGCTCGGCGCGGATGTCGACCGGCACCTGGTACGTCGCGCCGCCTACGCGGCGCGGTTTCACTTCGATCGTCGGCGTTGAGTTGCGCAGCGCCATCTCGAACGTATCCACGGGATTCTTGCGCGTCTGCGCCTCCACACGGTCCAGCGCCGCGTAGACGATGCGCTCGGCCGTGCTCTTCTTGCCGCGCTCCATCACCTTGTTCACGAACATCGTGATCGTGCGGTTCCCGTACTTGCCGTCGGGAAGAATCTCTCGCTTGACGATCTTTGCGCGTCTCGGCATTGCTACTCTCCGACCCTTAGGTCTTGCGCGTCCCGTACTTGCTGCGGCCGCGCTTGCGGTTCGCCACACCCTGCGCGTCCAGCGCGCCGCGAATGATGTGGTAGCGCACGCCCGGCAGATCCTTCACGCGGCCGCCGCGGATCAGCACCACCGAGTGCTCCTGCAGCGAGTGGCCCTCGCCCGGGATGTACGCGGTCACTTCGATGCCGTTCGTCAGCCGCACGCGGGCGATCTTGCGCAGCGCCGAGTTCGGCTTCTTCGGCGTCATCGTGCGCACCTGCGTGCAGACACCGCGCTTCTGCGGCGAACCCTTGCCGCGCACGGTGCGGTTCTTCAGCGAATTGAAGGTGAACCGCAGCGCCGGCGCCTTCGTCTTCTTGATGGCCTTCTTCCGGCCCTTGCGCACAAGCTGACTAATCGTGGGCACAATCCACCCTGCGTTTCTGCTACGTAGCCAATGGCCGTTGGCGTCAGGCACGCCCGTGGAGGGCGCACGAAAGGCCGGTAGCCTTATTACTGAGCCAGTCCGGCGTAGCCACCACGCCCGCGAGGGCCTGTGACCACTATGTGCCGGCCGTTGTCACGTTGGGGTCTTCCGACCTGTAGGTGAGTCTGGCGTCATGATGCCTCCCGCAAGCGCGAGAGACAACACCGAATACTAACCGCGCCCCCCAAATACGTCAAGGAATCTGAGCGCTAGCGACAATCCACTGTCGGCGTTGACCGCCTAGGTCGCCTTGGAGGAACCGTCGTCATGCCAGACGCATCGGGCGAACAGCCGCGCCGACAGCCCCTCGACCGCCACCGCGGTCGCCGACAGGCGCAACTACAAGCCGAGGGCGACTACTACGTCGAACTAGTCACCCGTAGTGGCAAAGCGCTGGTGTTCGCCTTGGCACTCGCATTTTTCGCGGCGGGTACCGTCCTCCCGCTCGAGGATGACCCAAGTGACAGCTTCGTGCCGTTGTTCACGGACGGCGAAACCCGCGTGATCTCGACGGTTCTGGCGCTCGTATTCGCGGTATTGCTCATCTTCGCATTCAAGCGCCTCAGGGCCCATCACCGATCGAAGCCACACCCTTCCTGAGACTATCCGGCGATTCGGATCCGTCGGCAACGTCACTGGGCTCTCGTACCACGACTGCGCGCCTCTTTGTCATGCAGAGCGAAGCGAAGCATCTAGTCCGAGCGAGATCCTTCGCGTTGCTCAGAGGCTGTGAACAAATGGGCCTGTACGGTATCGTAGGGACGGCGGGTGATCGAGTCAGGAGTCGTCTGATGGATCAACACACGCTGTTCCCCCTGCCCGATCCTGAATCATTGCCGTTGGCACCGCCCACAGCACGAGAGCACGCGCGCGTCCTGCGGCCCAACCGCCAGCAGCTGCAGTGGACGCCGCGCGATCTGGATGCGGCGCTGGCTCAGGATCATCCAGCGCGGGCGATCTGGGACATGCTGGAGCGCCTCGACCTGACGCGCTTCTACGGGTCGATTCGGGCGGTCCTCGATGGGCCGGGCCGCCCGGCGACCGACCCCCGGGTGCTGCTCGCGCTCTGGCTCTTGGCCACGACCGAAGGCATCGGCAGCGCCCGCCGCCTGGCGCGGCTCTGTGACGAGCACGACGCCTATCGCTGGCTCTGCGGCGGCGTGCCGATCAACTACCACATGCTCGCCGACTTCCGCGTCGCGCAGCAGGCGGCGTTGGATGCGCTCCTCACGCAGATCGTCGGCTCGCTGATGGTGGCAGGCGCGGTGACGCTTGAGCGCGTGGCGCAGGATGGGATGCGGGTACGGGCGAGTGCCGGCGCGGCCTCGTTCCGCCGCAAGGACACACTTGCTGGGTGCCTGGAGGAGGCGCGCGCGCAGGTGCAGCGTCTGGTGCAGGAGCGGGAAGGTCCCGATCCGGGCGCAAGCAAACGGCAACAGGCCGCCCAGGAACGCGCCGCGCGGGAGCGGGTGGCGCGGGTGGAACGGGCGCTGGCCTGCCTGCCGGAGATGCAGAGCACGAAGGAGTTGCAGAAGCAGCGCTCCGCGAAGACGAAGCAGGCCAAGGTCACCGAGGCACGCACCTCGACGACCGACCCCGATGCGCGTGTGATGAAGATGCCGGACGGCGGTTTCCGGCCCGCCTACAACGTCCAGTTTGCCACCGACGGCGCCCACGGCGTCATTGTGGGTGTGGCGGTCACCAACGCGGGGACCGACGCAGGCCAGGCGGCGCCGGTGGTCGACCAGATCGAGCACCGCACGCAGTGGCGGCCCGACAACTACCTCATGGATGGCGGCTTTGCGACACGCGACGACATCAGGGAGCTGGAACAGCGCGGGATCACCGTGTACGCGCCGGCGTAGGGGGCGCGCTCCGCACACCCTGCCGGACAGGAGTTCCACAGAGTAGGGAGCGGCAGTAGGCCACCAACCGAAGCTGGCTCCCAGAAGAGGCCAACGCATGGAGGAACAGGCGCCGGACGGAATAACTTCACAGCCTCTCAGGATGACAGTAAGGCGCGTGCTGCAGAGTGGCACAGCCGTCCCCGGCTGTGAGTGCTCCGCTCGGCACGAGCATCAGCCACCATCGCGAACATCCACGGCAGCCAGCAGCTCACGCGCTTTCGCCATCATCCGCTGCTCGTCTTTGAAAGCTAGCAGCGATTCCGCTTCGCCGATCTCTGTCCAGCGCGCGTCGATCACCTCGTCGTCGTGATCTTCCGTCGCGCCGGTGAGATATCGCAGCAGGAACATGTGCACGCGTTTGTACACGCGCGCGGGCTCCTCGTCGTACGTCGATACGTACTGGTACTCGATGTCTCCCAGCGGCCCGACGATCTCCGCGTCCACGCCCGCTTCCTCGCGGACCTCGCGCATCGCTGTCTGCTCGGGCGACTCGCCGTCTTCGATCCATCCCTTCGGCAACTGCCATCGCCGCTCGTGCGTGAGGATCAGCACCACATCGAAGCCGCCGCCGTCCCGCAAGCGAAACACCACCCCGCCCGCGGAGACTTCATCGCGCGTCTTCACTCGCTAGGCCGATTCGCGCGATCCACGCTCGTTGCGCGGGTCACCCCATGCCCCTTCGTGGACTTCGTGGTTCCCGTTGCTCCTTCTTGGGTGTATCGCCATCCGTCGTCACCGATGTCGGAGCCACATCGCCGCGCGATCCGCGGTTCACTTCCATCGCGCGCTTCGTCATCGCCGCGAGCGCGTCCGTGACCTTGCGGAACATCGTCCCATCCGGGTACGTGCCGTCTTTGCGCAGGCGGCCCGCAGGCACGTCCGTGAGCAGTTCGATGCCTTGCTCGATGGTCGATACGGCGAAGATGTGGAAGGAACCATTCTGCACCGCCGCGACCACCTCCGGCTTCAGCATCAGGTTGCGCACATTGTCTTTGGGAATCATCACGCCCTGCTCGCCCGTCAGGCCGCGCGCTTTGCAGACGGCGTAGAAGCCTTCGATCTTCTCGTTGACGCCGCCGATCGCCTGCACCTCGCCGAGCTGGTTCACGGATCCCGTCACGGCGAAACCCTGCTTCAGCGGGACATCCGTGATGGCGGAGAGCAGCGCGTATAGCTCCGTCGATGAGGCACTGTCGCCGTCCACTTCGTCGTACACCTGCTCGAACGTCAGGCTCGCGGCGAACGACAGCGGCTGCCGATGTGCAAACTTGCCGTTCAAGTAGCCCTGCAGGATCAGGAAGCCTTTGCTGTGCGACGGCCCACTCTTCGAGATCTCACGTTCGAGATTGATCACCTGGCCGCGCCCCATGCTCACGCGCGCCGTGATCCGCGACGGGCGGCCGAAGGAGTAGTCGCCCAGATCGAACACGGACAATCCGTTCACCTGGCCAACGACGCGGCCGGCGACGTCCACTTTGATCGTGCCGTTCGTGATGAACTCCTGCACGCGCTCTTCGATCAGGCTGGAGCGGTACACTTTCTGCTCGATCGCCTTCTCGACGTGGCTGGCGCCGACGGTCGCGGCCTGCTCGTCGCATGCCCAGTAGTCCGCCTCCACCAGCAGATCGACGACGTCCATCATCCGCAACGAAAGCTTCTGCTGATCGGCAACCATCCGGGAGCTCTGCTCGATCACGCGTGCCACGGCCGTGCTGTCGAACGGCCGCATGCCCAGATCGGCCGCCTGTTTGGCGATGAAGCGCGCGTATAGCTGCAGGTGCTCGTCAATGCGACCGACATCCGTCGTGAAGTCGGCCTTCGCCTTGAACAGCTTCTGGAAGTCGTCGTCGGCCGATTGCAGGATCTGAAATACTCGCGGTGTGCCGATCATCGCGACCTTGACGTTGAGCGGGATCGGCTCCGGCGAGAGCGTGGTCGTGGGGATCACGCTGAACTGCTCTCCGAGGTTCTCCAGCCGCAGCTGCCCGGTGCGCAAGGCGCGCTTCAACGTCTCCCACACCAGCGGCTGCGAAAGCACATCCAGCGCCTGCACGACGAGGAACCCGCCGTTTGCGCGATGCAGCGCGCCCGGCTTGATCATCGTGTGATCCGTCACCATCGAGCCGAAACTCGCGCGGTAGTCGATGCGCCCGAACATGTGGTAGTACGAGGGGCTCTCTTCGATGACCACGGGCGCGGTTGCTTCGGCAGCGTTCGTCACGATGACGTTGACCTTGTACCGGTTGAACACGCCATCGCGCGGCGGCGCCGGCAATCCCGGAAATGATGGCGTTTGGGGTTCGTCCGTTGAGCGGAAATCGTTGATGGTTTCGATCATGTCCGCGCCGAGCGCCTCGATGAATTCGACGGCCGCCGGCTCATCGTGGTAGTCGCGCTTCAGCTCCTCCAGGCGCGGCGACGTGATCGTCACCATCACCTGCTTGTCCAGCTCCGCGACGAGCAGTTGCGCGCCCCGATCAAGCCTGCGGATCTGCGGAGCCATCTGTGCGATGATCGAATCCAGCTCGGCCGTATGCCCTTGCAGCTCGTGCTTACGCTCATCCGTCAGGGCGTCGTACTGCTCCTTCGTGATCGGCTTGCCATCGATCAGCGGAACGGTGGTGATGCCCATCGGCGTGACGTTGACAGCCAGACCGCGCTGGGCGGCTTCCTTCTGCAGCGCCTCAAAGAATTGCTCACGCTGCGCCTGCACTTCGCGCCCGACCTGGTCGCGGCGCTGGATGTACTCGTCGCTCTCGAAGGCGCGCGGTACTTCGCGGCGTACCGCCTCCACCAGCTCGTCGATGTCGTGGCTGAGCTGATGGCCGCGGTCGGGCGGCATGCTGAGCGCGCGCGGTCGGGCCGGATCGCGGAAGTTGAAGACGTAGCACCAATCGCGCGGCGCCGGCCGCGTCGCCGCGATACGCGCGAGTTGCGACTTCACCTCGGTCGAGCGTCCCGTGCCCGGCGGTCCGGAGACGAAGACGTTGAATCCCGCCGCTTCGATGCTGAGTCCGAAGTCCAGCGCACGCACAGCGCGATCCTGCCCGACGGTGCCTTCGAGTGGCGACAACTCCGCCGTCGTCTTGAACCTCAGCGTCCGTGCGTCGCACGTCCTGCGAAGCAGTTTCACCGGCACACGCAGCGACTTCGTCCCTGCCATACGTCCTCCTTGGCTCGCGATTATCCTACCTGAGCCATTCGTTGTCGCACATCCACAGGCACGATCGTCGGCGAGGCAGCGGCGATCAACTACTATGCCCGAGGGCGGGCGTGAAGGAGTCACGAGTGCGCGCAGGCGATTCGGCGGCGGATGCAGTGCAACTGGCACGTCCGGCGCTGCACATCCGTATCGCCACCGGCGTGGAGTCGCGCGCACGTGGCGCGGTTGGAGCCATGAGGGCCGCTCGCGTCGACATCGCGATCGTTACGGTCATCACGCTGCTCGCCGCTGTTCTGCGCATCTGGCATCTCGGCACGCTGCCGCCGGGCCTGCACGGCGACGAGGCATGGACAGGCCTGGACGCGCGGCGCGTACTGCACGAGGGCTGGATTGGCCCGTACGTGCTGAGCGCGGTGGGTCAGCCCACGGGGCCGCTGTACTTCACGGCGCTGCTGTTTACGATCATGCCGGAAACCACGTTCACACTGCGCTTCTCGATGGCGCTGTTCGGCATCGCCACCGTTCCGCTGGCGTACGCGGCGTTCGCCTCGATGTTCAACCGCACGGTCGCCGCGTTCGCCTCGCTTCTGCTGACGGTGATGATGTGGCACCTGCACCTAAGCCGGACGGGCTTTATGGTGATCGCGTGGCCGCTCGTCGAGATGGCGGTGCTGCTCGCCCTGTGGCACGCGATGCGGCTCCGAAGCCTCGCGTTGTTCGTACTGGCAGGTGCGCTCACCGGGCTTGGCCTGTACACATACAACGCGTTCTACCTGTTCTTGCCCGTGCCCTTTGTCGCGATGCTCTGGACCTACGCGCCGCGCAGCGCGCGGCCATGGCGATGGCGGGCGGTGCTCCATAGCGGCGCCTTCGCCGTCGTCGCGTTCGCGATGTCGATTCCGTTGCTGATCTACATCAAGACCGACACGCACGACTATCGCTTCCACCAGAAGCTCGTGAGCGTCACCAACTCCAATCGCTGGAAGGAGGCCGATGGAGTCGGCGAGCATGCGCACCTGATCTGGCGGCGCACGGTCGAGTGGCAGGACGGGCTGATCAACGGCGACCGTACGGACTTCGGCGATGGCCTCGCTACGCCCGGCCGGCCGCCGCTCGGTCGCCTCATGTTCGTAGGTTCCCTCGTCGGTCTCGCTGTCGCCGTCTGGAACTGGCGAAGGCCCGAGTATGCCGTCGTCCTCGCGTCGCTCCTGCTGATCTCACTCGGCGCGCTGCTAACCGTCGGCGACGGACTGTTTCGCCGGACGCTCGGCCTCGCGCCGTTCGTCGCGCTGCTTGCGGCGCTGCCCCTGGCGTGGCTGTGGGATGGCCTGCTGCGCCTGCCGGGCCGTGCACGCTACGGCGCGCTGCTGGTGCTCGTCATGCCCGCGTATGTCGGCGCGGCGACCGCGTATCAGTACTTCGGGCCGTTGCGGAACAACCCTTCATGGAGGGTCGTCTATCCGTATCAGATGGACGCGGCATCGCACTACATCGGCAGCCTGCCGACGGGCACCATCGTCTACTTCTTCAGCGGCCTCTGGAGCTTCGACTACGAGACGCGGCGCTTCATCGCGCCGGACGCGCTCGGCGTCGATCGCTCCATCGAGTTTCGTTACCCGTCGCGCGCCATCACGGGGGAGCCGCTTGATTTCGGTGTCAAAGAGACCGGCGATGTCGCTATCGTCCTCCTCGCCCCGTACCTCGAAGAGATCGGTGGGGTCGAAGCGCTGTATCCGGGCGGGACGCTGACCGAGGAGACGAATGGCCAAGACGTTCTGTTCCGCGGCTATCACGTATCGCGGCCGAAGTAGCTGCTCATTTCTTGACAGCGGTCTTTCAGCCTGCGCCGCGTGCCCTGCTAGGCATCCACCGCGGGCATGTTCGAGGTGCCGCTGGCAGTCGCGGGGGGTTGCGTTCCCGCGCCGTCGCGAGCAGCGGCGCTGGAGCCGCGCCCTCCCTTCGGCAACGTGAATGAGAAGGTCGTGCCGCCGAACGGCCGCGCCTCCGCGCGGATCTCGCCGCCGTGCGCCTGCACGATCTCGCGCGAGATCGCCAGCCCCAATCCGGAGCCGCTCCCCGCCGTCTCGTCTTTGCTGCGATAGAAGCGATCGAACACGTGTGGCAGATCGTCTCGCGCGATCCCCTCGCCGTCGTCGGAAACGTGGATTTCGACAAACCCGCCGCTCGCCTCGTTCGCGCTCACCGTGATGGAGCCGCCCTTCGCCGAGTGGCGGAACGCGTTCTCGATCAGATTGCCCAGCACCTGCTCGACACGATCGAAGTCGGCGACGACAAGCGAGTCACCATCCGGCTTCACCTCGAAGCTGATGTCCGACTCGTCCGCGCGCATCGCGAACACGTCGCTCACGTGCGCCAGCAGCTCCGAGACGCGCACGTCCGCCACATCCATCCGTCGCTGGCCGGACTCGATGCGCGAAAGGTCGAGCAACTCACCGACCAGATGTAGCAGCCGTCTCGATTCGACTTCGATGACGCGCGCCGCACGCGCGCGCTCCTCCGGCGTGTCCAGCGTCCCGTCGTGCATTGCCTGCGAAAAGCCGCGGATCGATGTCAGCGGGGTCTTCAGCTCGTGCGAGACGTTCGCCAGAAACTCTCGCAGCGCCCGCTGCGAAGCTTGCACGGAGTCCGCCATCGCGTTCACGTCCGTCGCCAGGGCGCGCACTTCGCTGGGACCGGAGACGGGCACGCGCTGGCGATAGTCGCCCCGAGCCACCGCACGGATGCCGGTGGTCACCTTCCCCATCGGACGGTAGAGCGATGCCCATAGCACCAGCCCGGCGACCAGCGCCGCCGCCATCCCGATGACTCCCGCAAAGAGGAGCCGCTGCCGCAGATCCTTGTACACGTCCGGCCCCGCCGATTGGGGCAGGGCCACCACAATGGCGGCGATGCCCGCCGGCTGTAGCCGCACCGCCGCGGGCATGGGCACGGTCACGTACAGCAGCGTGTCCCCGTCGAGCGTCTTGTGCTTGTCTTCGGACAACTGAGCGAAGTTCGGGCCCCGTGCAGGCGGCGGCGGCACAGCAAAGTGCTCGTTCAGCAGGCTATCGTCGCTGTTCGCCTCGCGGATGATGCTGCCCTTGCTATCCAGCAGCAGCACGATGACTCCCGTGTCTTCGTGCTGCAGCCGTAAGTACTCGATGAGGTCGGCTCGCAGACGCGCGCCGCCGCGCACGGTACCCGTGCCCGCCGGATTCAGTGTGAGGTTGTAGTAGATTGGCGCCGCGATCTGGCGTAGCGTCCCCGCTGTGAGCTGCTCCTGATAGCCGCCCAGGCGCGCGTAGAGTCCCGCCCCGGCAGTAATCAGCGTGATCAGGACGATGACGATGAACGAGGCGACGATCCGAAACCGCAGGCTCTTGAACACAGTGCTAATCCTGGCTGGCGGCGTCCTCGACCAGTTTGTAACCGACGCCGCGCACCGTTGCGATGCCCAGCCGCGTACCAGCGAGTTTCGCGCGCACGTGCTGCACATGCACGTCGACAGTGCGCGTTTCGCCGTAGAAGTTGTAGCCCCAGACGCGGTCGAGCAGCTGCTCCCGCGTCAGGACGATGCCCGGGTTCTCGGCCAGTGCGGCCAGCAGGTCGAATTCCTTCGTCCGCATCGTCAGCTCCTGCCCCGACGCCGTCACTTCACGCCGCTGCTTGTCGATGCGCAACGCGCCCACCTGGATCACGGTCGCAGTGGCTGGCGGTGCGCCCCCCTCGGCGCGTCGGAGGATCGCCTTCACGCGCGCAACCAGCTCGCGTGGATTGAACGGCTTCGTCAGGTAGTCGTCCGCGCCGATCTCCAGGCCGACGATCTTGTCGATGTCTTCGTCGCGCGCCGTCAGCATGATGATCGGGACGTTGCTCGTCGCGCGCACCTGCTTGCAGACATCGAACCCGCTCATTCCAGGCAGCATCAGATCCAACACGACCAGGCTCGGGTTCACGCTTTTGATCGTGGTCACCGCGCTCGTGCCGTCCACCGCGCACGTGACCTCGAACCCCTCCTTCGACAGGTACAGCGAGGCCAGTTCGCGTATGTGCTCGTCGTCGTCCACCACGACCACTCTGACGCCGGTGCCTGGCGTGGGTGCGGTCGTCACTGGCTTCGGCGTCGGCGCTGGCATCGTTGATCCTCTCCGCGGCTGGCTCCATACAAGTATCGTCGCAGGAATCCCTCGTTTGGCGAGCGCGTCTCGTGTAAAACCTTGCGAAATTCACTGATAGGCCATGAGGGAGGGCGCCTTCGCGGGCGCCCTCCCGGTAGGGTACGGATTCGCACCGGTCGCTACGGGGTCACCGAAGCGAACGCCCCGTCCGCCGTCCAGCGGAATGGACCGCGTCCGTTCGCCGTGAAGTTGCCTTCGCCCTTCAGGAACGCCCAGCCCTTGCCCGCTACGTGCAGGTCGATGCCGTGCCCGACGACGATGACGGCGACGTCGGTGCCGACAATGTGCACATTGCCCCGGATGCCGAAGTACGCTTTGAAGCCGCGCCACTCGCCCGTGCCGCCGAACCCGTCCACGTCCACGCGGGCGTCGCCGTTGATGTCCTTCACCAGCAAGATCGCTTCGTCCGCCTTCACGTGGTAGTCCATCAGCCCCTTTACGGCGGCGACGCCCGTGCCGTGGGCGTCCAGCACGCCCGCTCCGCGCAGTAGCACGCTCGGCACATGGGCAGGCGGTGTGGGCTCGGCTGCCGAAGCAGTCGTCGAGAGCGCCCCGAACGCCATGCCTGCCATCGCCAGTATCGCTACAGCGATTCCGATCTTCTTGAACATATTGCTTCCTCCGTATGGTGTGGCGCCCCGGCCGGCCGGAGCGTCTCGTGCTTGTCGTGTGCTGCTACTATCGCCGCGACGCCACGTGGCGTTGTTAACCGATAGCGGCCGCATCGGAAACTCTGCGTAAAGCCTGTGTAATGCAGACTCGAATCCGTGCAGGCCGTCGGTAGACATGAGGCGGAAGAAGCAAGGGAGACTACTGATAGCTGTGCGGCTGGGCGCGCGTCACAATCGCTCCATCATGGAACAACAACCCGCCCAACCCGAAGCGAACGCCTCGCCCGCGCCCGCCAGCGTCGGCGAGCTGCAGCGACTGATCGATGAACGCGACGAGACGATCCGCCTGCTCAACCAAGCGCTCTCTCGCGCCCTCGACGAGTTGGATCGCGCGGCGCAAGCCGCATAGCTACGGCTCCGCTTCGAACCGGCCGCCCGTGACCCGATAGATCACGAGGCCCGCGTCTCTGCCGTCGCCGACACGATTTCCGTGCTCGTCGAATCGAATTGTTCCCGTAAGCCCGGTCACGGTTTGCGCACGCAGCGCTTCCGCCAGCTGAGCACGATCGACAACGAGTGTGCCGTCCGCGCGCTCACTCGCTACGGCGGTGATCGCACGGAGCAGGGCGGTGGCCGCGTCGTAGGCCTGTAGCACGAACGGCGTGCCGGGTGCGCGCTGGTACGCTTCGCGAAACCTCCCAACGAACGCCTCGTCCGGTGTAGGTCCGCCCGTCACGATGGCGCCATCCGTCGCGCCGGTTTTGTCCGCGCCAATGAAGTCGCGCTGGCTCATCACGCCGTCTGGGGCCATGAACGCCCCGCGGTACTCGCCTTTGCGGAGCGCCTGAACGACAAGCGCCCCTTCAGGGTTCAGCCCCTGGAACACGGCGATGTCCGGATTGGCGCTTTTCACCTTCCGCGCCAGCGCCGAGAAGTCCGTCGTCCCGCGCTCGATCCGCTCGCGCGAAGCGATCGTGCCGCCGCCCGCCTGGAACGCCGTGGCGAACGCATCCGCCAGCGTCTTCCCGTACGGTTCTGCGTCGTCGACCAGCACGGCGGTCGTTGCATGCAACTGCTCCAGCGCATAGATGGCCTGCGCGCGGGCCTGCGCATCATCCAGCCACGCCGTGCGGAAGAAGAACCGCTCACCCTGTTCCGAAAGGTCAGCCCGCGTCGCCGAAGGGACGACGTGAACGACGTGCGCCGCCTCGTACACACTGTCGGCGGCTTGCGCCCCCGTGGTGCACATGGGGCCCACGACGCCCACGACAGCGGCATCGCCGGTCAGTGCCCGCGCGACGGCGACGGCTTTCTCGGCATCGCCGCAGCCGTCGTCCATGGGAAGCACGGTCGCCGCATGCCCCATGATAGGGCCGTGATCCTTCGCTGCCAGCGCCACGACGTCGGCCAGATCCCTGCCGAGGCTCTGCTGTTCACCACTCAGCGCTGCCGACACGCCGATCTTGAGTGGCTGGCCGCGCGCAATCTCGATGGCGGCCGAAGGCTCGGCAGGCGCCGTTGGCGTCGCCCGCTTTGCACTCGATCCGCCCCCGCAAGCGGCGAGCCCAGCGCTGATCAGCAGCGTGCCCAGCCACCCGCACAGCAATCGTCTCACGCAAGCCCCTCCGCCCTCTCCGCGCACACGGCGCGCGACCCGGCGTATTATGTCGGCACAAGCATGCCGCCGCCACTTGACGTTCGCCGCGGAGTTCTCACGATGCCGATCGAGAAAGCATTCGCCATTCATGCCGAAGCGCGCGAGATCTACGACGCCATCGAGCGCGATCTCCGTGACGCGGCGGAGCACGCCGGCGACACGTTCGAGGTCATTCGCCGCGATCCGCCGCGTTCGCTCGAACTGCGCGTAACGATCGGCGGTGTCCCGTGCTGGCTCACGTATCTGCTGGAAGCGAAGACCGATCACACCGAGGTCGCCGCGCGGCTGACGCCGTTCGGGTGGAAGTACACCTGCTTCCGCATCATGACCCTCGGCATGCGCGACCAGGGCTACGAGATCGCCCTCGTCGAAGCGTTGGCCAACCTCAAGGCCGAGGTCGAGGGCACAGACGTCGAATACGTCGAAGAAGACGACGATGCCTCGTCGAACGACGCCCCCTCTCCACCGCGTGGAGAGGGGGTTGGGGGGTGAGGTGCTCGAAACGCCCGCCGAAGGTGCATCCTTGCAAACACTAACCGCTAACGGCTAACGGCTAACCGCTAACCGCTACTGGCCGCCGCCCGCCCGCTTCGCCAACTCCATGCGCACGTACGGGTTGCGCTGGCGCTCGTGGCCGATGGTTGTGCGTTCCATGTGGCCGGGCAGGACGATCGTCTCGTCAGGCAGCACAAGCAGCCGCTCGACGATGCTCGCCATCTCTTCGTCGTAGTCGCCGCCGGGCAGATCGGTGCGGCCGATCGAGCCCTGGAAGAGCGTATCGCCAGCAAAGACGATGCCGTTAGCGTAGAAGCAGACGCTGCCGCGCGTGTGCCCCGGCGTGTGGAACACCGTCAGTTTCAGGCCGTCGACGCCGATCTCGTCGTTGTCAGCCAAAAACGCGTCGGGATCCGGCGGGTTGGGGATGTCGATGCCCATCCACCCCTTCGCCATCGTTGCGGTATTTCGTGCCAGGTCCAGGTCGCCGGGATGCAGCAAGAACTTCGCGCCCGTCGCTTCGCGGATGGCGCCGACGCCGAGAATGTGGTCGATGTGGGCGTGCGAGTTGGCGATGTACTTGATGCGCACGCCCATATCGCGCGCCATCGCCAGGACCTCATCCGGCTCGTCGCCCGGGTCAACGCAGATCGCCTCGCCAGTGCGCCTGTTACCGATCACCCAGCAGTTCTCCTGGAACGATCCCACGACGATGCCGTTGACGATGATCTCGTTGACGGGCTCTTGCTCTGGCATGCCTCGAATATACGGGCTTCCGCCGCACCGGGCGAGGAACTTTCGCGCCCTGGTCTGCGTAGTGTTACGTACTCGTTGCCCTTAAGCCGCCATCAGATCGGACGATAGTAGAACCGGCGATCGGGCTCTTGTATTGCCCATGAGAACGGCCTACAATCTCGCGACGTAAACCGCAAGGGGTAGCCAGAGGACACATGACAAACAAGGCAGAAGACAAAGCCCGCATCAAGCGCGTCCGCACCGACCAGGCTGTCGCGTTCGCCATGCAGAGCCGCTGGAGTGACGCCATAACGGCCAATAAGGCGATTATCGCCGTGTTCCCGGGGGAAGCCGACGCGTTCAACCGGCTGGGCAAGGCGCTCAGCGAGACAGGCAAGATCAAGGAAGCTCGCGAGGCCTACAACAAGGCGCTCGAACTTGAGCCGACGAACATGATCGCACGCAAGAACCTCGATCGACTGGCCAGCGCTCGCGCCAAGACCGAGCCCGATAAGGCGCAGCAGGTCGATACGAGCCTCTTCATCGAGGAGATGGGGAAGTCCGGTGTAAGCACGCTGAGGCCCGCGAACCTCAAGATGCTGGCGACGCTTTCGGCGGGCGACGAGGTCGCGCTGAAGGGCGTCGGGTCGCGTTTGACCGTCGAGACGATGGCCGGCGAGTACCTCAGCGATGTCGAACCGAAACTCGCCTTACGCCTGGCAAAGCTCATCAACGGCGGCAACAAGTACGCCGCGGCGGTTGTGGGGATCACCAGCGAGACCGTTCGTGTGATCATCAAGGAGACCTTCCAGGATCCGAGCCAGGTAGGCAGGCTTTCATTTCCGGCGGGCAAGGCGGGCGACGTGGTGCGTGCCTACACCAAGGAGAGCCTCGTCCGGTCCGACATGGACGACGACGACGAACTTCTTGACGACAGCGAAGAGTGGGAAGACACGCCCGACGGACCTGAGCGCGAAACGGAACCGCGCGAGGTCAACCTGTTCGACGCCGCGCGCGAAGAAGAGCCCGACGAAGTAGAGTTCGAAGAGTAGACGCACGCCCAACGCCGGCCACTCGGAGCGGAGGGCTTCAGCCGGCGTCTTGCCGGGTTCTGCGGCGCGAAGCATGGATCGCAGCCACCCTCGGCCGTGGCCGGCGACAGCCGGACCGCTAGCGGCGAGCGCCTCCGTGGATCGTTCGCTACGCCAACCGTTACCATGACCGCATGAGCTACGAACCCCGCATCGGCGTCACACGCTGGGCCGACGTGCCGGACGAAGCGCGGGATCGCTACTGGTCGCGCACGCGCGAGGCTGGCGGTGAGGTGATAGACCTCGATGAAGCTGCGGTCGGACGCGTCGAGGCGCTCGCCGGTACGCTCGATGCGCTCGTGCTCACGGGCGGCATCGACGTCGATCCCGCGACATATGGCGCGTCGGAGCGCCACCCGAAGGTCAAGGAGACCGCTGCTGGCCGCGATGCGATGGAACTCGCATTTCTCGAACGCGCCCTCAAGCGCGACATACCCGTGCTTGCCATCTGCCGCGGCCACCAGCTGCTGAACGTCGGCTTTGGCGGCGCGCTGCTCCAGCACATCGATAGCGGCGAGCACCGCGCCGACTTCGCCACGCCGGGCTACCCGTCGCGCTGGCACCAGCTTCAGGTCGAGCCGGACAGCCGCCTCGCGGAGGCGCTTGGCGCGACGAGCATCGAGATCAACTCACGCCATCATCAGGCCGTGCGGCCGGTCGACCTCGCCGCTGGCCTGCGCCCGGTAGCGTTCGCCGATGAACACGGCAGCGACCTGATCGAGGGTATGGAGAGCCGGCAGCATCGCTGGGTCGTCGGCGTCCAGTGGCATCCGGAACGCCCGGAAGAGCACAAACCAGCATTCGCACCGGCGATGCACCGCCTGTTTGCCGCATTCGTGCAGGAAGCCATCCGCCTCCGCGTCTAAGCTGCGGGCGAATGGAGTGCGGGCGCCCCGCCTGCATTGGCCGCGTGTGCTACCGCGGCGGCGACGCCGCGATACGGAACGGCACCAACTTCGCCAGCGCCCCGTCGAGCATCAGCTCCGCGACCGCTTCGCACGCCGCCTCGATCCTGATGCTGAAATTGATCGCCAGCATCACGCGCTGAGTGGTGCCGGCAGGCAGCCCGGGCGCGCGCCCCTGCTCGAATTCGCCGGCGATCTCGCCGAAGATACCGCCGGCCTCGTTCCTCACGATCACCTTGAACTGGTGCCGGGCGTTCGTCTCCATCCATGGGATGAGGATGCCGGCCGCAACCGCCATCTGGTGCTGCGCCGGGAACTCCTTCGCCGAGACCAGCGACCAGCCACCGCCGAGCATGAAGAGCTTCTCGCCCTGCACCTGGGCCGCATCCGCCAGAATCAGGAAGTCCGCTGATATGCCGTCTGCCACGTGAGTACCCTCTCTAGCCGTTCGCTGTGGTAAGCACTGACCGGAGTTCTAACAGCGACATAGGGCGGGCGATGCTGCCCGCCTGATCGCTTCGGACTTCTACCCTCTACGCCCGGCACGTCATGCAGGGCTTGTAATCCGCCGCCACTGCCGAGTCGTGAGAGGAGAACTCTACGAGATTGGGAGAGTTCAAGATGTGTTGTGCCCACTTGCAGTTCGGATGATGGAAGGTTTGCTTGACCCTACTCGCGACGAAATGCTCGCCACGAAGAACCATCGCTGGCTTCACCTTCTTACGCTTTGGTGGCATAGGCAACATGACAAAGCCGGTGTGTTCATCAACCATGTTGGCGGCCCTTCGTGTCGATTCTGTGCCGACCAGCGCGGATCCTACCACGGCTCGCTGTCCGAGACCAACTGGACCGAGCCTTGGGCGAGCGCGTGACCGCTACGGCGTAACCCCCGCCGCGACCAAGAGCTCTGCTGCTCGCGCGCCCGCCGCCGGGTCACCGAACGCTTCGGTGATGATCGCTTCTACCTTGGCCGAATCCAACAACTGAATCGACCCCGCGCACTCGATGCACGAGACCGCGGCATCGCCCAGCGACTTCGTCTTGAGGTCGCTGTCCGCGACGCGCTTCATCATCGAAAGCACGCCCGCGGATTGCCTCATGCTCATATCCGTCTTGATCGTCTTGCGATATGCGCCGTACACATTCCACAGCCGGAAGACGGATGCCGGCGACTCCGCTCCGTGGATGAGCGCTGACCCCACGCGCTGTTGACGTTCGATGCGTTCGAAGTCCGTCGAACCCTCGCGGATCCGCCCGTACGCCACCGCCTGGTAGCCGTCGAGGTGCTGCTTACCGAGCGGGAAATGCTGCGGCACGACTTGTACGTCGTCGTCGGAGTAGTCGTCCTGCCCGAATTCGCGCGGGTTGTCGATCGTCACGCCGCCCATGGCGTCGATCAGGCCACGGGCGCTGCGCTGGTCGAAGATCACATAGTGGTCGACCTTGACCCCCAGGTTGTGCTCGACCGTCTTCATCGTGGCGTTCGGCGCTGCGCTGCTGTCCTTCGACGAGTAGTTGTAGACGAACGCGGTGTTGATGCGGTCGCGGCTAAAGTCGCCATCGGCGTCCGGGATCTCCATCAAGGTGTCGCGCGGGATGCTCAGAAACGCCGCCTTCTTCCCGCGCGGGTCGACGCGCAGGAGCAGCACCGTGTCCGTCCTGCTCGCCTCGGTCTCCGTCGGCCTTCTATCCAAACCGATCACCATCACCGTGAACGGACGATCCGGCAGCCCGAACAGCAGCGGCGCCCCGCCCGGGAACGGCACGGAGACCCGAGCTGATGCGAATGGCACTGGCAGCGGCTGCACCGTGGTCGCGATCGCGAGCGTGAAGTACGCCGCGATGAGGAGAATCGTGTTGCGAAGCCAGCGGGATCTCTTGCGGCGACGAGGCGGCGCAAGCACTCGCGGCGGTGCGCCGGGGACAGCAGCGCCGCCGGGATCGGCGCGCAGCGGCCTGTCCCGCAGCTGTCCATAGGCTTCGAAGTCTTCCATGACCTGCGATCATCATACCCGAAGCCCGTTGCGCGTATCGTTCACGAGGCGTCACGGAATGATCCAGCGCTGGCGGCGGTGCGTATGCCCTCCCGGGAGAGGAGATCGCCATGCCCGATCCCGAGCTGCACGTCGTCACGGGGGCGTTCAGCTACACCGGCAAGTACATCACGCGACGCCTGCTGGCCGAAGGTATCAGTGTCCGCACGCTCACCAACCACCCCGCTCGTCTGCACGAATTCGGCGACGCTGTTTCCGTCGCTCCGTTCGACTTCAGCCGCCCTGATGCGCTGGTCGAGAGTCTCCGCGGCGCGAGCGTGCTCTACAACACGTACTGGGTGCGGTTCTCGCACGGCCGCACCAGCTTCGACGGCGCGATCGCCAACACACAGACGCTGATCGCCGCCGCCGAGGCGGCCGGCGTCCGCCGGATCGTGCACGTGAGCATCGCCAACCCCTCGCTCGATTCGCCGCTGCCGTACTACCGCGGCAAAGCGCTGCTCGAGGAGGCGATCAAGTCGTCGCGGCTTTCCTACGCCATCTTGCGTCCGGCGGTGATCTTCGGCGGAGAAGATGTGCTCATCAACAACATCGCCTGGCTGCTGCGCCACTTCCCCGTCTTCGCCATTCCTGGCGACGGCCGCTACCGCATGCGCCCCATCCATGTGGAGGACATGGCGACCCTCGCCGTCGATTGCGCGCGCCGGCACGACAACGCCGTGATCGACGCCGTGGGCCCCGACGCCTTCACGTTCGACGAACTCGTTGCGTTGCTTAAGCGCACCCTGCGCAGCCGGACGCGTATCGTCCACCTGCCGCCGCGCGCCGCGCTACTTCTGTCGCGCGTCATCGGCGTCTTCCTCCGCGACGTGCTCCTCACGGCCGATGAGGTCGCAGGCCTGACCGCGGATCTGCTCGTCACCGAGGGCCCGGCCGCCGGCGCGATCCGCCTCAGCGACTGGATCCGCACGAACGCCGCCACCATCGGGACCAAGTACGCGTCCGAACTGGCGCGGCACTACCGCTAGCGAAAGCGCATTCCCCCTCTCAGCCGGACGGAGAGGGTCGCGGTGAGGGTCTCCCGCGCGCGTCAAGGCGGGGCACAGATCGCACCGCGCGGCGGCGCCCGTGCGGTGCCCGTCATGCTGGGCAGCGCGAAGCATCTTGCCTCGGACGAGCTAGATCCCTCGCTTCGATCAGGACGACAACAATGCGTCTGCAAGGCTGCCAACCCGCGGCCCAGTGCTGGCTTCGCCGGTCGATCCGGGCTCATTCTCCATACGGGCCAACCACCAACTACAATAACCGCGTGACGGAAGGATCCGCCCGCGCATGAACTTCCCCTACCTCGTCCTCGGCACGCTCGGCGCCGCCATCGCTTCAGGCGCCGCCGCCCGCATCACCCGGCAGTACGCCGCCGCCGCCGTCGCCGGTTCCGCCGTCATCCTCCTGCTCCACAGCACCTTCTACTTCCACTACACCAGCGACGACGCTTACATCTCGTATCGCTACGCGCGAAACCTCAGCGACGGCTTAGGCCTCGTCTGGAACCCCGGCCAGCATGTCGAGGGCTACTCCAACTTCCTCTGGGTCGAGATCATCGCGGGCCTGCACCGTCTCGGCGCCGACATCGTCCTCAGCGGCCGCTGGCTCGGCTTCGCGCTCGCCGCCGTCGCCTCGGGCGGCGCCTACATGCTCACCACGCGCCTCGTCGATGGCGCTGCCGGACGCATCGCCGGCCTCGTCGCCGCGCTGCTGCTCGCATCGTCAGGCACGTGGGCGCTCTGGGCTTCCGCCGGCCTCGAACCGCCCCTCTTCGCGGTGCTGTTGCTCGTCGCCGTCATGCTGCACCTGCGCGAGCGCGATCATCCGCTCACGCCCGCATCCGGCGCAGTCTGGGCGCTCGTCGTCATGGCCCGGCCCGACGCCCTCGTGCTCGTTGCCGTCACCGCCGTCTTCAAGATCGGCGATGCGATGGCGCGCGCACGCGAGGCGCACGGCACGCTGCGTCCGCTCGCGCGCGAGATCGGCGGGCTGGTGCTGTGGCTCGCCGCATTCTCCGCCGTCTTCGGGCCATACTTCGCCTGGCGTTACGAAACGTACGGCTGGCTCTACCCCAACACCTACTACGCCAAAGTTGGCGTCGGGCTCGACCAGTACGACCGCGGCCTCCGCTACCTGGCGTCGTTCCTCGAAGAGTCCGGCGGATGGCTGCTGCTCGTCGTGCCGCTCGCGATCGCGATGGCGCCGCTGCGCCGCGCCGCCGCCATCTACATCTGCGCGCTGCTCATCGCCTGGATGGGTTACGTCGCCTATATCGGTGGCGATTCGCTCCTTCGCTTCCGCTTCTTCGCGCCCGTCATGCCGCTCTTCTACGCGCTTGTCCTCGCCTCCGTCGCCGCGCTGCTCGAAGCGATGCCGCGCGAGCACAGCGCTCGGCGCACGTCGCAGGCCGTCGTTGCGTTTGTTTCACTCGCCGCCATCGCCTTCACGCTGCATCCGTCTTCCGCCGACTCCAGCCGCATCGTCGGCGAGCGCCGTGCCGTCGCGGATCGCGTCGAAATCGGACGCTGGCTTCGAGACAACATCCCCGGCGACGCGAGCGTCGCGGCGGTCCCGGTCGGCGCCATCGCCTACGAATCGCGCCTCACCGTGATCGATATGCTCGGCATCAACGACGAACACATCGCCCACCGCGACGTCGATCTCGGCGAGTTCCCGGCCGGTCACGAGAAGTACGACTCCGAATACGTCCTTGACAGGCAGCCTGATATCATCATCCTGTTCGACGGCCTGTCGCCGTCACCGTGGACCTCGGCGGACTACGCGACGCTCAATGGCGCGTTTATTCCCGCGGTCATCGATATGCTCAACAGCCAGCGTCTCGCTCGCGAATACGAGCGCCGCGCGGTGGAGGTTCGGGAGGGTTCGTGGCTAAACCTGTACGTCAGCCGAGGGGCAACGCCCGTGCTCGCAAAGACTCGGCCGGCGCCTCCGTGAACGGCGGCGCCAAACCCGCATCAGAGCCCGAACCCAAACCGTGGTCCAGCCGCTTCGACGAAGTGACCGACGAACTCGTGCAGGCCTACACCTCATCCGTCCACACCGACGCCATGTTCGTCGCAGAAGACATCGAGGCCTCAATCGCCCACGTCCGCATGCTCGCGCGCCAGGACATCATCGGCGCCGATGAGGCGGCGAAGATCGAGCGCGGTCTCGACCAGATCTTCGGCGAGTTCCAGCGCGGTGAATTCGTCTTGCGGCCCGAGCTCGAGGACGTCCACATGAACGTCGAAACGCGCCTCGCCGAGATAATCGGCCCCGTCGCCGGCAAGCTGCACACCGCACGCTCGCGCAACGACCAGGTCGCCACCGACTTCCGCCTCTACGTGTTGGAATCGACGCGAAGCGCCGCGCTGCACCTCGTCGTGCTCCAGTCGTCGCTGATCGCGCTCGCCGAGCAGAACGCCGACGCGATTATGCCCGGCTACACCCACATGCAGCGCGCGCAGCCGGTGCTCTTCGCGCACCACTTGCTCGCCTATGTGCAGATGTTCGACCGCGATCTGCACCGTTTCCTCAACGCCATGGCGATGATGGACGAGCTGCCGCTCGGCAGCGGCGCTCTCGGCGGCGTCCCATATCCCATCGATCGCCAGTCCGTCGCCGACGAACTCGGCTTCCCGCGTGTCACCGCCAACAGCATCGACGCCGTCTCCGACCGCGACTTCGTCGTCGACTATCTCGCCGCCGCCGCATTGACGATGGTCCACGTCTCGCGCCTCGCCGAAGAGCTGGTGCTCTGGTCCAGCGCGGAGTTCGGCTTCATCACCCTGCCCGACGCGTTCGCCACCGGCTCCAGCATCATGCCGCAGAAGAAGAACCCCGACGTGGCTGAACTCGCCCGCGGCCGCACCGGCCGCGCCATCGGCGCCCTCGTCAGCATGCTCGTCACGCTCAAGGGCCTGCCGCTCGCCTATAACCGCGACATGCAGGAGGACAAGCCGGCGCTGCTCGATGCCGAAGCGACGCTACTGCCGACGCTCGAAGTGATCGCCGCGATGCTCCCGCACATCACCGTGAACGCCGAGCGCATGGCCGTCGCGGCGACTGAGAGCTACTCGCTCGCGACCGACTTCGCCGACCACCTCGTCCGCAAGGGCCTGCCCTTCCGCCAGGCGCACGAAGCCGTCGGCAAGCTCGTCCGCCACGCCGAGGAGAAGGGCGTCGAACTGACCGATCTCGCGCTCGCCGATCTCCGCAAGTTCAGCCCGCTCTTCGCGGAGGACGCACGCGAGATCGACGCGATGTCATCGATCAGCGCCCGCGATGTCGTGGGCGGCACCGCCCCGAAACGCGTCAAAGCGGCGCTGCAGGAAGCCCGCGCTCGCGTCGATACGATGTTGGCGGAAGCCGCGGCTGATAAGACCGCCGCCGATGACGTTAGCGAAGGGGACGCGAAGCGTGGAGCATAGGCGCCTTCGCCTGTGTGTCCGGCAAAGCCGGACCGACGCGGTACGCCGCACCGATGAGCGGATGGCCTCCGCGTGCGAGATCGAAGGGCGAAGCACCACGATAGGAAAAGCGCGAGAAGCTCTGCACTAACCCGAAAGGCATCTCGGTGACTGCGCTCAAGCTCGCCCCATCGATCCTCACCGCCGACTTCGGCCAGCTCGCCGACCAGATCCGCGCGGCCGAAGACGGTGGCGCCGACTACATCCACCTCGACGTGATGGACGGCCACTTCGTCCCGCCGATCACCTTCGGCCCGCTCGTCGTCGAGGCCGTGCGTCGCGCGACGAAGCTCCCGCTCGACATCCACCTGATGATCGAACAACCGGAACGTCAGTTCGAAGCGTTCATCGATGCCGGCGGCGACATCATCAACTTCCACATCGAGGCCACGGCGCATGTCGACCGCCTCGTCCGCACCATCCACGCGAAGAACAAGCGCGCCGGCATCTGCATCAACCCCGGCACGCCGCTCAGCGCCATCGAAGAAGTACTCGACGTCGCCGATCAGATCATGGTGATGCTGATCAACCCCGGCTGGGGCGGCCAGAAGATGCTGCCGTCGGCGTTAGACAAGGTCCGCGCCCTCAAAGCGATGCTCGACACCCGAGGCCTCAACCCCGACATCGAAGTCGACGGCGGCGTCAAGACCAACAACGCCGCCCAGTGCGTGGAAGCCGGCGCAGACGTGCTCGTCTGCGGCTCGTCGGTCTACAGCAGCACGTCAACGCCGCAGGCCAACCTCCACACCCTCCGCCAAGCGATCGAAAAAGCCAGCCGCTGACCAACGCAGTCTGGAAAAGAAGCTCCGTGTAGGGGCAGTCCGTAGACTGCCCTCGCGGTGTGGCGACGATGCCCGTCTCAACGAAGCGCGAATCGCGGCCATCCTGCTGAACAAACAACAGCGCCGACCAGCGATCGCGAGAAATGGAGCGCGGGCGCCCCGCCCGCCCG
>CAYWOO010000014.1:0-2871 GCA_964458665.1 uncultured Dehalococcoidia bacterium | reverse complement strand
ATACCCGCGCTCCGGGTGTTTCCAGCGGATCAGGCTTTCAAAGCCGTAAACCTCGCCGGTTTTGAGGTCGAACTGCGGTTGATAGTGGGTCTCAAACTCACCGTTGATGATCGCTTGATGCAGGGCCTGAGCGGTTTCAGTCCGGGCCTTGACGGACGCATCCATCGCAGGCTGGAAAAAATGGACAAACCCGGGACCCTGGCGTTTTGCACTGTAGAGGGCGAGATCGGCCCGGCGCATCAACTCGTCAGATGTCTTTCCGTCCCGTGGAATCAAGGCAACGCCCACCGAAGTGGAAATATAAACTTCCTGTTCAAGAATCTTCATGGGTTGATAGAATGCAGCAATGAAAGGTGCCAGTCTTGCCTGCGCCTCACTCTCAGAAGAGATGTTTTCGGCAATAATCACGAACTCATCGCCGCCGAGCCTTGCCAAATGGCAATTTTCCAGGGCCTCCTTCTTCAAGGTAGCGGCCACGTTTATAAGCAAGGCATCACCGGTCGTATGACCAAATGCATCATTTATTTGCTTGAACTCATCGAGATCCAAAAGATAGAGAGCGGCAGAGATATCCGATCTGTCGGACTTGCCGAGAATTTCGTCGATCTGCCTTTGGAAATATTGCCGGTTTGGCAAGTCTGTGAGCGGGTCGAAAAATGCCAATTTTTCCAGGGCACTGTCGCGATAGCTGATTTCTGAAATCATTTGGTTGAAGGTGTCGACTAAGTCACCAGTTTCGTCATCGGCCTTGTGCTCGACCCTGGTGGTGTAGTGGCGCGCATCCTTGATCTGGCGCATTGCCTTGATGAGGGAGAGGATGGGGGTGGTGATACGGCGCTGGAAGGGAATGGCGATCGCCGCGCCAAAGATGCTGGCAATGATGGCAGCTACCGCTGTCGCAAACAGTTTCCATAGCAAATTGCTGCGCACGGGCCTTACGTCGGCAATTAGAACTAATTGGCCTATGTGCTCGCCGCCTCGCACAATATCCACGGCAACCGGCAAGGTGCCCTTGGTGAGCAAGGCGAATGTCCCTTGTTCTTCAGGGAAGATATCTTTCTGAAGAAAAGTGGCACTTCCCATGCTTGCCAATGCCCTGCCATTACCATCAAGAGCCGCTGCATAAAGCACGTCTGGAACTCGGGCGATTGAGCGCAAGACACTGGCGGCCTGCTGGCTGTCCTTGCTGGCGACGGCATCGGCAATTGCCGCAGCATAAACATAGCCCGTGGCGCGCAGTCCGTCTTTCTTGTTCGCAATGCTTTCACTGACCTGAATCCAGACGAGCAGGCTGGTGATTGTCAGGATCGACATGAGCATCGAGACGGCCACAAGCGAAGCGATGCGTCTGCCAATGCGTGATGTCTCAAATAACTTCATGTCCAATCCGTAGCTGCTGATGCGAGTCCCGCTGCAATTTAGGGGCGCGGCCTTTAGAATCAGTTGCAATGCGGATTGGATGGTTAACCGGCGGATAACGACTCTCGCTTCGGGATGCAAGCCTTCGGGAGTCCGGAGCCTGACATAGGCCTGGTTTCAATGAGATAGTTAATTCGTAAACTTTGACTTAATTCACTCACTCATTCTTAGAGTCACTATTGTAGTACAAAAGTGGGTTGAGAGATTTTTACTCTGGGAAAAAGTCGTTCCTTGAGGCATTTCCTGTCAATTCTCCGGTTGCATGAACGATAATTTCGAGGCGTGAGAACAGAGTATTGATGAGATGAAGACCCCAGGCTGGCTAAATGCACCAGGCGCATATCTGGCTCACTACCTGCGGTCAGCATCAGGCAGCATAGCGATGTCTTTTGCCGTGGCTTCACCCGTTCTTCTTGCCGCCGCGGGCCTTGCCATTGATTATTCCACGCACTCCATGAAGGTTACCCAGCTTCAAGCTGCGGCCGATGCTTCAGCCCTTGGTGCCGCAAAAGAGTTGGCGTTGGCGGGTTCAAGCGATGCAGCCATCGAGGCTGTGGCGGCGTCCTATGTTGATATGGAATTTAGCGATAGCGGTTCAGCAGTGACGTCCATTGCATATGTCAACCGGAGTGCCGGTACCTTGCGGGTGGTATTGGAAGAGTTGTGGTCCCCGACATTTGCCCATTTCCTCAATGCCGAAATTACACCCATTCGGGTTGATGCAACGGCATCGCTGGTGGGCGGTACCAATATTTGCGTACTTACCTTGGACGGATCCGGTACAAGAGCCATCCACTTGGACAAGTACGCCAAATTGCAGGCCAATGGCTGCGGCGTTTATTCCAATTCCACGCATCCACAGGGAATCCGGCTTGATATGGATTCAAGCATGCACGCCGCGATGATCTGCTCAACGGGCGGTTACAAGGCAAAAACCAGTGCGGTTAGCCCCACGCCTACGACGGACTGCCCTGCTGTTCCTGATCCACTTATCGATAGAACTGCGCCCGTTGCCGGCAGCTGCGATAAAACGGGGCTAACTATTACCAGTGGCAGTCACACGCTTTCGCCAGGCACCTATTGTGGCGGCCTGAAGATCAAGGGGACGGCAGCGGTTACTTTCACCGCCGGCACCTATATCATCAAGGACGGCAAGTTTACTGTTGAAGACAATTCCAAAATCACGGGCGAGCACGTGGGCTTTTATCTGCTTGGCAACGCCACCATTATCGATTTCGATGACCAGGCCTCCGTGACACTGACCGGTGCAATGACCGGCGACATGGCGGGCCTGCTGTTTTTCGAAGACCGGTCAGCGCCGATCAACCGCAAGCATCACATCCAGAGTACAAAGGTGGATGTTCTGACCGGCACGATTTATCTTTCGCGTGGCCAATTGCTGGTTGATCCCAACAATGCGGTTGCGGAGGACTCGGCCTATACGGCAATCAT
>CAYWOO010000013.1:0-16154 GCA_964458665.1 uncultured Dehalococcoidia bacterium | reverse complement strand
TCGGGGGCCATCTGCTCCGAATGCGGAGGCCCGATCTGGCAGTCGAAGTCGGGCGTCGCGAACGACAAGCTCTACTACCGTGAGGCATCCCAGATGCAACAACGGCCGTGTTCCGTCGCCGGGCGTTCGTGGCGCAAGGAGTTGGCCGACGCCGAGGTCGACGCGGTCATCCATGAGATGGTCGCGGACCCGGGCTGGCTCGCTGAGGTTGATCGAGAAGCCCGCCGCCTCCCGAACACGGATGACGACGGCCAGCGCACCGAATTGCTGGAGGATCTGCGCCGAGCGAACAACGCCTACTTCGCAAAGAAGACGGGCGACAACGAATGGCGTCTTCGGACGGATGCCATCCAGGCGCAGCTCGCACGGCTTCCCGTTCGACCGACGAGTTTAGTCTTCGCCGGCGAGCGACTCCTCTCGATTGGTCAGGTCTGGGACGGGATGACGACGGCGGAGCGCCGAGAGGCCTGCCGCATTCTATTCGAGGAGGTTCGGATGAACACCCGGGAGAAGCGGCTGTGGCTCAAGCCTTGGCCGGAGTTTCAGTCCTTATTTGATCACCGTCGTGAACTGTGTAGATATGGTACCCCCGACAGGACTCGAACCTGTGCCCCTGGCTTCGGAGGCCAGTACTCTATCCGCTGAGCTACGGGGGCGAGCGCCTCACTATACGGCGTCCCGGCGCAGCGACAAAACACCTGTGTGCGTGCCGGTGAAGCCGAGCGGTAGCGTGCAACCAATCCCTACCGAACGCGTTTCTCTTGTCGAAGCTTTGGCGGCGTCAAAATGGCGGTGCTATAGTGAAGCCACATCCATAGTCAACCAAGAGAGCATCGATGCCACGTAAACAGCAGACAATTCAGGTCAAGAAGCGCCAAAAGTCGTACCGTGCTGGCGAGCTGTCCGGCGACACGGCTCACGTCAAGCCGAAGGGCGCATTCCGGCTGTTCACGAACTACAAGGTGTTCGCGATCGTCGGCGTGGTGATCCTGGCGGGTGGATTCGTCGTCGGTGCGCTCTACCAGGGCAACGGCTCAAACCCGGACGGCCCGGGCGTGCGCGGGCAGGGCGTCACGAAGGCAACGCCTGAAGCGGGCTCCACGGCACAGTCGGGCGCCTCCGGGGCGATCAAGCAGTACCCGGCGCCGCCGGTCATGAGCCTCGATCCGAACAAGACCTACATTGCCACGATCAAGACCGACAAGGGCGACGTGAAGGTGCAGCTGAACGCGAAGGACGCTCCCGCAACTGTGAACAACTTCGTCTATCTTGCCAACGACCACTTCTACGACGGCGTCACCTTCTTCCGGGTGATTCCCGACAAGGACGGCAGCCTCGCGTTCGCGCAAGCCGGCGATCCGACCGGCACGGGCTCCGGCGGACCGGGATATGACCTGCCCGTCGAGAAGACCACGGAATCGGTCAGTGCCGGTGTGCTCGTCATGGCGAAGCCGCAGTCCGCGGGCGCCCCGAATAGCGGCAGCCAATTCTTCTTCGCGCTAAAGGCCGCGCCCACGCTGGACGGCAAGAATACGGTCTTTGGCAAGGTCACCGAGGGCCTGGACGTGCTGACCGGACTGACACCGCGCGACCCGCAGACGCAACAAAACCCAGAACCCGGCACGCGGATCCAAACGATCACCATCACAGAGTCCTAAGCGCAGGCCACGTCGCGAACACAAAGCAAAAGGCCGCCGATTGCTCGGCGGCCTTTTGCCGTTGGAGGAGGAGGCTGTCTAGCGAATTCAGCAACCGAAAAGGAGGACAAAAACGACTGAAGGGAACCTCCAGCCGGTCACACCTTCTCCTTCTTATGCCTACGGGGTTAGCTGACGGGTTCGGCTCAAAGGAGTTCGCCTACGCACCTGTATGTGCGATTCACCCCGGAACTTTGTGGTTCCCCCGCCTCGCGCGCTTCGCGAGTTCGGCTCTATTCGGTTGTGCCTCAGGCTAGCGCCTTGGGGTCGAAAAGTCAACCCGAACGGGGTCTCCGTCAGCTTCAAAACGCCTCCACACTGGACAAGATTCTGCGATCCTGCGAGCGCTCGAATCTGCGCGCCCGCGATGTGCTGTGCAGGTGCTTCTTGGCCCTGAGTTCCCTTCCCCGTATGATCACTTTGGCTCTGACGAACTAGCCTTGGAGGCACAACATGGAATTCAACGACTCCCCGGAAGAGGCTGCGTGGCGGAAGGAAGTACACGATTTCCTTGAGACGGAGTTCCCACCGGAATTCCGCGGTCGCGGACCGCGCCGTGGGCCCGCAGCGGCCGCTACCAGTGAGGGCCAGGGCCCTTCCGCCGAAGGCGAAGGTCTGTTCCGCGGCCCGAACGAAGGCGATCCGATGAAGCGCTGGCGCAAAGCGCTCACATCGCGCGGCTGGGTCGCGCCCGCATGGCCGAAGGAGTACGGCGGCTCCGGCCTGGACACGAAGAAGCAGTTCATCATGAACGAAGAGTTCGCCGAGTTCGGCGCCCTGAACGTCGGCGGCTTCGGCGTCATGATGTTTGGGCCCACATTGATCGTGCACGGCACCGATGACCAGAAGAAGGAGCACCTGCCGGGAATCCTGGACGGGAGCACGCAATGGTGCCAGGGGTGGTCCGAGCCGAACGCCGGTTCCGATGTCGCATCCGTGCAAACGCGCGCGATCCGCGACGGCGACGACTACGTCATCAACGGCCAGAAGATCTGGACGACGGGCGCGCAGTTCGCAGACATGATGTACATGCTCGCGCGCACCGATCCCGACGCGCCAAAGCATCGCGGCATTAGCTATTTCATGCTCGATATGAAGGCGCCCGGTGTCACCGTCCGCCCGCTCATGACAATGGCAGGCAGCGCCGTCTTCAACGAAGTCTTCTTCGAGAACGTGCGCGTCCCGGCGCGCAATCGCCTCGGCGAAGAGAACCGCGGCTGGTACATCGGCACCACGACGCTCGACTTCGAGCGCTCGTCGATCGGCTCCGCCGTCGGTATCCGCAAGCAGCTCGAAGGCATCATCCGCTTCTCGAAGGAGCACCCCGCGCTGTCCGTCGGCTCCGGCAAGCACGCCACGCAGATCGCGCTCGCCGACCGCTGGATCGAGGCGCTCGTCGCCCGCATGATGTCGTACCGCGTCGTCAGCATGCAGAACGCCGGCCTCATCCCGAACCACGAAGCGTCCATGTGCAAGCTCTTCACTTCGGAGATGGGCCAGAAGATCGCCGCGCTCGGCATGAAGCTCACGGGCATGTACGGAACGATCCTCGGCGGCGCGCCGCAGTATTCGGCGGCCGGACGATTCGGCACCGGCTACGTCGCCGCCGTCTCGTCGACCATCGCCGGCGGCACGAGCGAGATCCAGCGCAACATCATGGCGCAGCGCGGCCTCGGCCTCCCGCGCGACTAAGTGCCTCTCAGAGAGCATCGGTTAGTGAGGCGCCACATGCAGACCCTAAAGCTTGAGCGCGGCGAAGTCGCGGTGACGCTTACGCCCGACGAGATTCTCATGCTCAACCAGGCGCTCAACGAGGTGGCCAACGGCATCCAAATCAGCGACGCAGAGTTCGAAACCCGCGTCGGCTTCACGCGCGATGCCGTTCGCGATCTGCTCGCGAAGGTGAGCGCTCTCGTGAAGGCATAGCGACCGCCACAAGACACCAATCACCAACGAGAGGAGGAGGCCGGGCGCTCTGCCCGGCCTCCTCTTCTTTCTTCCTTCCGTGTCCTTCGTGCTCTTAGTGGATCGTCCTCTACCCCCGCGGGTGCTGGCGCGCGCCCGGCATGCCGGATGTGACGGGCAGCGTGATCGGCGGATCAACCACGCGGCGCGTATCGCCGAGCGTGATGCCCATCACGATGCCGGCGGCGTCATCGTCGCGGATCAGGTCGTAGACCGCCTCCGCGATCTCCTCGGCCGCCAGCATCGGCATCGCGTTCAGCTGCTTCTCCATCGCGTCGCGCGCCTCGCCCTGCAAGTTGCCGATGCCGGACGTGACCAGCGGTGTGCGCACGACGGCCGGACAGACGCAGTTGACGCGAATGTTCATTTCGGCCTTGAGGTTGATCAGCGCGCGCGTCAGGCCGACCACACCGTGCTTCGCCGCCGCGTATACGGGGTCTTGCTGGAAGCCGAACAGGCCCGCCAGCGAGGCCGTCGAGATGATGACGCCGCCGCCGCGCGCCTGGAGCTTTGGTATTGCCTGGCGCGTGCCTTCGATGACGGCGTTCAGGTCGATCTCGACGGTGCGGCGCCAGTTCTCCTCCGGGCTATCCGGATAGCGCGGCATGCCCGTCGTGACGCCGGCGTTGTTGTAGAGGATGTCGAACCCCCCGTACGTCTTCTCGGCGAACGCCAGCATGTTCGCAAGGTCGGCCGACTTCGTGACATCGACTTTCACTGCCGCCGCCTTACCGCCCGTCTGCTCGACCAGCGCGACCGTCTCGTTCGCGCCCGCCTCGTTCCAGTCCGCGACGACGATCGACGCACCCTCGCGCGCCAGCCGCAGCGATGTCGCGCGGCCGATACCCGAGCCGCCGCCCGTGATGATCGCGATCTTGCCTTCGAGCTTCATGCGATGACTCCTCGGTTTCTATCCACAGATTTCACAGATTCTCACAGATTGGGAATTGGAGGGCGAGGCGTTGTGCCCAGGCTTCGCACGGATATCAGGATCCACAGATGGCGGACTAGAGAACGAGGCGCTTGTACTGGAGGCTGCGCGTGCCGAAATTCATCAGCAGGCCGCGCTTGATGCCTGTCGCCTTCAGGTAGTTGATCACCTGCGACTCTTCCACTCCGGTGATCGCACCCAGGGCCTTAAGTTCAACAATGATGGTGCGGAAGCAGACAAAGTCTGCGCGATAGCTACTCGCGAGGCGCGCACCTTTGTACAGGATTGGTATTTCAATCTCCCGCTCGAACGGGACTTCGCGCCGCGCGAGTTCAGCAGCAAGCGCATCTTGATATACCGCCTCAAGAAAACCATGCCCAAGCTCGCGATGCACCTCCATCGCCGCACCAATGATCGCGTACGTCTCGGCATCGCGCGTGGAAACGCCAGCTTCGGTCAATCTTCCCCCAAATCCCCAATCTGTGAGAATCTGTGAAATCTGTGGATAGATCAATCGGCCGCCCGGTCAGCGCGGCACCGTTGGGGCTGCTGCATCGCGCTCGTTGTAGCGCTCGACGACCTCGCGCATCTTCTGGAACTGCTCCATGCGCCGCTGCTGCGCTTCCGGCAGCTTGGAGACATCGATCTCCGCGATGTTGTAGCCGTACGACTCGAACGTCGGAATATCTTCGTCCTTCATCTGCGCAGCGGTCGCCTTGCGCTTCATCGCCGCCTCGATGTAGGGCGCGAGTTCTTCGTTCTTGTGGCGGACGCGCGCCTCTTCTTCGGCCTTGAACTCCGGCATCACTTCCTTCGCGAAGAGGTTGAGGTCCTCGCAGATGTTCTCGTGCAGATTGTTACCGCCCTGCTGGATGAAGACGGCCTGGTCGACGCCGGCGTCCGCGAACTTCCGCAGGTGCTCGCGCAGCTGCTTCGGCGTGCCAATGCCGCCCGCGCCGCCACCCAGCTGTTCGAGTCCGATCTCGTCGCGCACAGCCTCGTAGCGCTCCCAGATGTTCGTGCGGCCCGGCTTGTGTTTACCGAAGCCGTAGAAGTGGCCGAGGGCGAACTGGAAGAACCGGAACCCGTCCGTGCCGCGGCGCAGCGCCTCGGCCTCGTTCGGGTGGCAGGAGAAGCTGGACACCATGGCGATGTTCGGGTTGACAGCGTGGCCGATCGGCACGCACTCGCGCTTGAAGGTCTCGTAGTAGTCTTCGACCCAGTGCTTCGCCTCGGCCGGGTCGACGAACGCGAACGTCAGCGCGCCCAGCCCGAGCTGCGCCGCCAGATGGATCGTGTCGCGGTTCGAGCAGGCGACCCACATCGGCGGATGCGGCTTCTGCACCGGCTTCGGCACGATGTTGCGCACCGGCATCGAGAAGTACTTACCCTGGAATCCCGGGTACGGGTCCATCGCCATCATGTTCGCGACCTGCTCGACCGCCTCGCGCCACATGGCGCGGCGCTCTGAAGGGTTGATGCCGAATCCTTCGAGTTCTGAGCGGCTCGCCGACTCGCCCGTGCCGAAATCGACGCGGCCGTTCGAGACGAGGTCGAGCGTCGCGATGCGCTCGGCGATGCGCGCGGGCTGGTTGTATCCGGGCGGCATCAGCGTGATGCCGTGTCCGAGGCGGATGTTCTTCGTCCGCTGTGACGCCGCCGCGAGGAACACCTCGGGTGCCGACGAGTGCGAGTACTCCTCGAGGAAGTGATGCTCCACCTCCCACGCGTGATCGATGCCGAGTTGATCCGCCAGCTCGACCTGCGACAGTGCGTCCTGAAACAGCTTGAGTTCGCGGCCTTCGCTCCACGGCCGCGGCAGTTGGTGCTCATAAAATACGCCAAACTTCATCTTATGGTCTCCTCACGCTCTCTCTTTCGCCTTCGTCCACAGAGAACACAGAATAGGCGGTCAACGCACCATCCTCTTGGATTCGATTCGCGTAGCTCCAAAGTTGATCAGCAGACCGCGCCTCAGGCCCGTAGCCTTCAGGTAGTTAAGTAGTTGCGCCTGCTCACGCGTCGAAAGCGCCGCCAACGCCTTCAACTCAACGATGACCTCACCAAAGCACACGAAGTCTGCCCTATACGCACACGTCAGTTGCACGCCCTTGTACAGGATGGGAAGCGGCACCTCACGCTCGAAGGGCACAGACTGGTTGTGGAATTCAATCGCCAGCGCTTCCTGATATACCGCTTCGAGGAATCCCGACCCCAGCTGACGATGCACTTCGATCGCCGCACCCAGAATCGCGAACGTCTGAGGATCCCTGCCATTTGCTACAGTCGCCGATCCTCGCCCGTCGCGTCCGTCTGTGTCCTCTGTGTCCTCTGTGGATCCAACCCCGTCGATCCGCAACATTGCTGCCCTCTGCGTCCTTCTTTGTGAGGAAACCGGCCACCTGCCACAATCGCCGAACCTCGCCCTTCGCGTCCCTCTGTGGATCGATCCATCTCGCTCAGCGCCCGCCCGTTACGCCGCCGGACTTGATTAGCAGGTCTTCCAGCTCCATTTGCCACTGGAGCGCTGCGCGCCGCTTCTCTGGCGTATCCGCCAGCTCTTCGTAGATCGCCTGGCCCCACTGCACATGGCGCTCTTCCTCCAACAGTATGTGCTCAAGGATGCGCACGGTGGGTGCGTCGCACACCGGATCCGTCGCGAGGACGTGGTGGCGGTAGTAGACCGTGAGGTGCGTCTTTAGCACGCGGTAGAGTCCGACGAGCCGCAGCAGCTGGTCTTCCTGGAGCTGCATCGTCTCGACGAATTTCAGGAACTGCTCGTTCGGCGGCTCGGCCTTGTTGGACCACGTCAGCGTCGGCGGCACGTCGCGCGCCATCTGCTCGGTGACGCGCACCTCCGGCAGTCGCTGGCCGATCCAGAACGAGTGGATCGAGTCCTCGTAGCAGTGCTGTCCGAGCGTGAACTTCACCTTGATCAGCGGCGAAGATGACGCCCAGCCGCTGGCAGTCGTCATGCAGACGTTCTCGGCGAACTTGTAGTGGATCAGTCGCCGCGCCGTCTCGTCGACACTGAACTGACCGCCGACCGTCCTGGGATCAAACGCCAGTTCAGGCATGTGCACCTCGAAGACTCGCCAGGCGAGCGAGCGTCCGCTCGACGACCGCGTCGCGCTCCTGCTTCAGTTTGCGCTGGTTCGCGGCGAACGTCCGCGCCGCGCCTTTCGCCGCATTCAGCTTCTCCGGTGGGACGGTGTAGTCCGGCACCGGATGGATGCAGTTCACGGGGCACACGGGCGTACAGATGCCGCAGTCGATGCAGCCGTCGGGTTCGACGACGTGCGTGCGATGCCCCGTGGAGAAGTACTTGATCGTTTCTGTCGGACACACGCGCCGGCACCACCCGCAGTTGATGCACGCCGCCAGATCGATCGTCACAACCGCCATGAGCGCCCCTCAGTAGCGGGCGCCAAGTTGTGGCCCCACCAATTCGATCTCTTCGCGCCCTTCGCGCCTTCGCGGTGAACCTACCCCAGAGCAGCCGTCGCCCGGGTCATCTCTTCGGCGAAGAACTCTCGCAGCTCCGCGCTCTGCACGCCGCTGAGGCGCGTCCGGAAGCTCTCCGCCATCGCGTGGACGCGCAGCGCCTTCGCCTCTTCTTCTGGCTTGCCTTCCGTCAATTCCTTGACGAAGTAGTCGCCGATGGCGGTGTGCGTCACTTCGTCGGCCCAGTTGTAGTCGTAGCAGTGCGCCATCAACGAGTCGCCGATCTTCTCAGCAACGGCCGATGTCTCCTGGAACAGCGTCAGCGCGCCGCCCTCGAGCGAGACGTTCGTCATCGAAAGACTGACGACTGGATCTCGCAGCAGCTGCTCGACGGCGGCCTGCGAGCCGAGCGCTTCCGTCAGCGGCCCGGACTGCGTGACGCCGGGCGGCGGCGCGCCGCCCGCGAGCGTGTCCGGGTAGTCGCCGATCTCGCCACCGTACGATTCGATGAGTCCCTTCGCCAGCCATGCATGGCGCACTTCGTCCCACGTCTGGCGCGCCATCGCCATGATCAGCGTCTGCGGCACGGGCCACTCCTGCCACTCCACGACTTTGCGGCTGAACGCGTCGATCCCGGCAAACTCCGCGCTGGCGATGCCGCTCACCATCGCCTTGCGCAGCTCGATGTTCTCGGGCTGTGCGCGCACCATCTCGCGCATCGTCACGAGGTCCTGGTAGAGATTCGCGTCGCCAATCTTGGTGTCGAGCACGCGCTTCTCTTCATCCGAGATGTACATCACGGGTCGGTACGCGGGCTCGCGGCAGGACGGCGTCTGCTTGATCTTCTCGGCGAATGCGCTCATCTTCGTCTCCTTCTCGGGATGGTTCCGTTCCCTGTTGAAAGATCGACCGTGGATCGACTATACTCCCGCAAGAATGCTTTTGTAAAGGGCAAATATTCAAGGTAGGGCAAGAATCTCGTGGTACAGCAGAAGATCGAGACGAACGACCTGGCCGAATCGCTCGGCACGAACGACCCCGCCCGCGTGGAAAAGCTCATCCATGTCGCCAAAGGATACAGCGATGCCGTGGGGATCGTCGACGCCCTGCGCATCCAGGGTTGGTCCGAAGACGGCCTCACCATCCCCCAGATGCGCCTCCTCTGGGCGCTGCGCGACGAAGACGGCCTGCCTGTCGGCGCCCTGGCCGAGCAGCTCGGCGTCAACCCCTCCACCATCACCGGCCACGTCGATCGGCTCGTCCGGCAGGACCTCGTCCGCCGCGAAGAGGACGCCGACGACCGCCGCATCGTCCGCAACTTCCTCACCGAGACCGGCGCGATCACCGTCGGCGCCTTGCGCCGCATCGTAGGCGCCCACTTCTTCAACATCATCAAGCGCCTCGACGACAACCAGCTCGCCCGCCTAGCCGCCGGCCTAGACGACCTCAACTGCGCCGCGGTTGAAGCCCGCGCCGCCGCCGAAACCCCGTAGCACGCTCAACCTTGTCTCACGATCGATTCCCGGCGGGGCAGGGGCGGCGTTGCGATCGCGGGCGCAACGGGTTGGACCCCTACAGCGAGCGATGCAAACCGCGAGCCGGAGTACCGAAACGGGCCGATTCAGCGGCTCGTTCTGCGTTATGTCGTGCGATTCGTATCTGAGCATGTACCTGTTTCGTAATTTCGCCTTTTCCGACAGTGGCGGAGCCTGCATCTGATCACCCGCCGGGGAGGCCGTAGGCCTGGATGCGGTGGAGCGGCGTCGGGGCGCCGGCGCGGCGACTTTGCATCGCTTCGAGCTGGCTCAGCGCCTGGTAGAGCATGCGGTTGAGCGCGGTCTCGTAGCGGATGATGCGGTCGAGCGTCGCGGCATCCGGGAGCAGCCGTTCGCGCGTGAGCAGATCGAGCTCCTGCGCGATCTTCGCGACCTCAAGCTCCTGGCCGCTGACGATCACCAACGCGCGGGCAACCGTCTCCGTCATCATCTCCTCGAACGCTTCGCCGTCGCGCTCGGCGATCGCGCGGAACGCGGCAAGAAGACTGCCGGCTGTCCAGCGAGCGCCCACGGCCGGCCGCGTGATGCCGTCCATCAGATCGTCGACGCTTTCGTCGGCGTGACCTGCAAGTTCCTGCAGGATGGCCTCAACATCGGCCGAGGCGAGGAGGATGGCGGGCGGCATTCTGAGCAGCCCCTCGATGAGATCGAGACAGCGGCGGGCGTCCTCAGCCCTTTGCTCCGCCTCGGCGACAGACTGCGCCTCGCCACGAAGGCGCCCAGCCTGGCGCATCGCGAAGTCTCCGTCGACCCGCTCGCGGCCGACGGAGATCGCCTCGCGCTCGTAGCGCTCGACGCGCCGCAGCCGCCAGATCAGGCTGGCGGCGCGCTCGACCAGCTTCGTCTCGACGGCGCCGTCCGGCGTGCGATCGCCGAGAATAGCCGCGAGATGCGCCTCCCATTCTTCCGCTGACTCGACGCCGGGAACGACCGGCGTGCTCGAGGTCAGGCCGTGCCGGAGGGCGTTGAACCGCGTCATGGCGGTGCTGACGTTGGACTTCTTGAGGTTCGGTCGAGGCATTATGGACCTCCGCTGCTTGACATATGTTCTCATAGATATGTGCGTGATCAGTTTTTGTCAAGTCTGGGCCGGGGCGTAGCCGCAGATTTCGCAGATTTCGCAAGGGGCGGGCACTCACACAGGGTCGCCTGCTGGCGACCCTGTCCCTCTCCCTCAGGGGGGAGAGGGATGTTGGGAGCCGGGGCCTCACTCTGGCGCCGACGGCGGCTGTCCCTCTCCCTCAGCCGTCTCCTTCACGTGGCGAAGCAGGACGTGGAAAGGCAAGCGCACGCTGGAGTTGATCGTGTCTTTGGACTGGGATGGGGGTGCATTCAGACGCGTTCCCGAAGTCGTCCAACGACGGGCGACTTCAGAAGCGTGCGGCGCAGCTCGTCGTCCGTGAGCGATGCTGCCATGCCCTCTAGCACTGCGAGCGCGTCCTGGTAGGCCGCGCGGGCGTCGCCGGCCCGTCCCTGGGCGCGGCGCAGGTCGCCCAGCGCTTCGTGCGTCTTCCAGAGCTGCCCCGGGTTGCCGACCTCGATCGCGAGTTCGAGTGCGAAGACGATATCGGACTCCGCCGCTGCGAGATCGCCGAGCGCCATCCGCGCCCGGTCGGCGTCAGGTCGCCGGCGCGGTGGCGAGGCTGTCGTGCACGCCGCGAACGTAGGCCGATGCCACGAACGTCTCGCGAAGCTGCGTGTCCGTCAAACTCGCGGTGACGCGATCGAACAGGGCCAGCGCTTCGACATACATGCTTCGTGCTTCGCCGTGACGCCCTAAGGCCGCGAAGAGATCACCGAGCGCGACGAGCGACTCCCAGAGCTGACGCGGATTCCCGACGCGCCGGGCAATCTCGACGGCTGTGGCGAGCTCCGGCTCCGCGCCCTTGAGGTCTCCGGCGGCGATGAGCGCCTGGCCGCGCAGACGGCGCCCCTTCGCCACGTTCTTCTGCCGGTCGGTCGATTCCGAGAGCTCGAGGCATTCGTTGGCGTAGGCGAGTGCGCGTTTATGGTCGCCGCGCTTCAGCCAGAGTTCGCCGTAGCTGTGGAAGAAGTGCCCCGAGTAGATCCACAGCGCCCAGTGATCCGCCTCGCGCGGGTCGCGCACGGCGCGTTCGACGCTGCGCAGCTGCTCCTCGGCCTCGTCGAGGCGCCCGAGCGAAATGAGGTTGTCGGCAAGATTCAAGCGCGCGTTGTTTTCGACCTCGGGATCCATTGCGTCCATCTCGATCGCAGTGTCGACGCTGCGCTGGTTGTATTGGAGCGCCGTCTCCGGATCCTGTAGCTCTCCATGGATCCAGCCGATCATGTTGAGGCTGCGACCTCGATACATCATCTCTCCTACCCGCTCACTCATGGCGACACCTGCGCGCAGTTTCTCGAGCGCGCGCTGATACTCGCCCTTGGACATCAGCGGAGTGCAGATTGACGATTGAGTGGCGATCCAGTTCGCGATACCGGCGGTTGTGTCGTCGGTGTCGACGTGCGCCTCCCACAAATCGACCGCCTCATCGAATCGGCCTCGCCAGTGGAGGGGCATAGACACCATCGCTCCCCACCAGGCGCGCATATGGAGATCATCGATGCCTTCAGGGAATGTCCGGAGGAGGGGCGCCAGTTCGCGCACCTCGTCGAGCCGGCCGACGACGAGGAACAGGGACAAGAGGAACAATTCCGCGAGCCAGCGTACGTCGTCGAATCCTCCCTCTTCGCCGATCGCCACGGCGCTGCGGAGCGTCTTCTCACACGCATCGAACGTGTGTGCCCAGAGTTCATACTCCGAGCGATAGATGAGCGCCCACCCTTCACGGTGGCGGTCGCCCAGGCGCTGCGCAGCGGCGATCATCCGGGTCGTGCTTGCGACGGCCGCCGACATCTCACCGATCGTGAAACTAATGAACGCTTGCTTGCGCGCCAGCTCCCACGCCGTTGCGGACGCGTCGTCCCCCAGCCGCTCGCAGACATCGATGGCGCGGCCGTAGAAGAGCACGGCCCCGGCGTTGGCGTAGGCCGCGGCCGCCTTCTCCGCTGACTTCTCGAGGTAATAGAGGGCCTTGTCCCACGCTTCGCCCTGCTCGTAGTGGTGTGCGAGCGTTTCGTACTCTTCGGAGAGGCGGTCGGCGTACAGCTCCTCGACGGCCGCGCCGACGATGCGGTGCAGCGCCTTGCGCCGCTCGTTCAGCAGCGTCGAGTAGGCCACGTCGTGCGTGAGCGCATGCTTGAACATGTACGACAGCTCGGGGAAGTACGCCTTCTCGTAGATCAGCTCCAACGCTTTCAACTCCCCAAGGAGCTCGCCTAGTCGGTCCTTCGCCTCCGACATGCGCTCGAGCAGCCGCACGGTGAACTCGCGCCCGATCACCGACGCGAGTTGGATGGAGTCCCTGGCGTCGCGGTCTAGGCGGTCGATGCGGGTGAGGATCACTTCCTGGATGGTCTCGGGGATGCGGACCTGGTCGATCGGCCGCGTCAGCGCGTAGGCGCCATCGCTCACCTTCACCATGCCCGACTCGACCAGAGATTTCGTCACTTCTTCGAGGTAGAACGGATTGCCCTCGGCCTTGCTCGTGATCAGCCGGCGGATCTCCTCCGGGCAGATACCACCCGGCAGCACGCTTCCGAGCAGCTCGTCGCTGTCATCGACGGGCAGATGCCGAAGCGAGATGCGGTTGTAGTAGCTGCGGTCGCCCAGCGACGGCGCGTAGCCGGGGCGGTACGTGAGGATCATCAGCACGCGTGCGGCCGCGGTGATGTCGACGAGCGCCGCGAGCGCCTCCTCCGACTTCTCGTCGATCCAGTGGAGGTCCTCAATGAGTATGACGATGGGGCGCTGGCTGCTGCCGCGGACGAGCATCGCGCGGAGGGCGTCGAGGATACCCGCGCGACGTTCGAGGGGATCCATCGTTGCGACGTGTTCATCCCCGGGGTCGACGTTCATGAGGAACTTGACGTACGGGAGCGAGCGACGGGGCGCTTCGTCCCACTGCCCCGCGCGCTCGTCGAGCCGGGCGATGATCGCAGCATCGTCGTCGGTCTCCTCGACGCCGAAGTTGCGCTTGAGCAGATCAACGATGGGCAGATAGGGGATGTTGCGTCCGTACGAGATGCACTGGCCCGTGAGCCACGTGAAGTCTTCGCCTTCGAGCGCGCCGCGAAACTCCAGCATCAACCGTGACTTGCCCATGCCGGCCTCGCCCGAGATGAATACGACCTGCCCGCGACCCTCCTTCGCCTGTTCGAAGTGACTGCGCAGCACCGACAACTCGTGCGCTCGGCCGATGTACGGGCTGAGGCCAAGTTCGACGGCGACATCGAGCCGCGTGCGTGACGCCAACTCGCGCTCGACCCCGAACGCGCGCACGGCTTCACGCTTGCCCTTCACCTCGAGAGCGCCGAGGTCGGCGAACTCGAAATAGCCCGCCGCCAGACGCCGCGTCTGGTCGGTGACATAGATCTTGCCGGGTGCGGCCCATTGCTCCATGCGCGCGGCCAGATTCACAGTGTCGCCGACGGCGGTGTAGTCCATCGAGAGGTCGTCGCCGATGCTCCCGACGATCACCGGTCCAGTGTGCAGGCCGATGCGATATGTGAAGCCGGCTGAGCCTGCGAGACGCAGCTCGCGGTCGTAGGCGGCAAGGGCATCGCGCATGGCGATGGCGGCCGCGATGGCGCGACGAGCCGTATCCTCGTGCGCGATAGGCGCGCCGAAGAGCGCCATGATGCCGTCCCCGCGGAACTGGGCGACGGTGCCCTCGAAGTGATGCACGGCGGAGATCATCCGCTGGGTCGCTTCGTGTGTGATGCGGTGCAGCTCCTCCTGGTCGATCCTCTCGCCAGTGGCTACCGAGCCGACGGCATCGATGAACAGGACCGTGACCGTGCGCTTTTCTCCTTCGAGCGTCGCGCGGTCGCGCAGGATCTTCGCCGCGAGGTGCGGCGGCGGGGCGGGGCGGGCATCGTGCTGGTGTGAAGCGGCGCCGGCGGGCGCCAGCCTGCGGCCACATCCGCTGCAGAACGCCGCATCGGGCGCATGCGGCCGGCCGCAGTCGGGACAGGCGGCGATCAGGTTCGTGCCGCACTGGCTACAAAATGACGCGTCAGCCGCGTTCTCCCGCTGGCAGGATGAGCACTTCATAGGGCGATCATGCTACTTCTGGCGCAGAAACGCCAATGAACGCGGTCACAGCGGGCTCGCCGCTAGGCAGCGGTCGGACCGGTCGCGCCATAGAGCGCTTCCGGGTCCAGCAGCACAACCGTCCCCTTCTCTACATCGAGGATGCCCCGGGCCTTCCACCGCGCGAGGCGCTTGTTGACGCTCTCGCGCGTGACGCCGATCTCCGACGCAAGCTCGCGCTGGTTCAGCGGCAATCGAATGCCGCTTCTCGGGCGGTCGGTCGACATATCCACGAAACGCTGCCACAATCGCCGGGCGATCCTCGCTTCGACGTCGAGCAGCCCGACCTCGGCGAGCTGGTCGTTCGCGGTACGCACGCGTTGCGCCAGCTGGGCGAGCATGGGGCGTGCGACGGCCGGGTGAGCCGCGAACCAGGCGTCGAAGGCCGCCGGCGAGATATGCAGGGCGCGCACGGCGGTGTTTGTCACTGCGGTCGCGCTCCGCGGTGCACCATCGAGCGCGGAGAACTCCCCGAAGACGTCACCCGTCGTTAACAGCCGCACCACGACTTCGGTGCCGTTCGCCCCCTCGAGAACGACGCGGACATGGCCGGAAACGATGGCGTAGATACCGTCACAAGGATCGCCGCGCTGGAAGAGTACCTGTTGGGCCTGCCCCGGGCGCACACCCGCCACTTTCACGAGCGCCTGGAGATCGTCCTTCGAGATGGCGGCGAGCAGTGGTGAACCGAGAAGGGACGAAGAATCCGGCGGGCGTTCCGGCATGCGGGACGGCAGCTTCGACATAGATGCTCCTGTCGCGCAGCTTCGCGCCCGCGGGCTTGGCGCGCAGGCGTGGGCGGAAGCCCTGGGGACCCGTGCGGAAGTTCGGTGGACTGTGAACCGGTTCATACGCGGGCAGGGCTGGCGCCGGCGATACTAGCGGCGCAGCGTCCACTGATAGTGAACACAAGGAGTAACCATGACAGCGCAAGCGATCGACGCAGAAAAGGCGGCCGCCTTTGGCGGCAAGATGATCGGGATCATGAACGGGGCCTCCCTCGCCTTCATGACGAGCATTGGACACCGAACCGGACTGTTTGATGTGATGGCCACCATGCCGCCATCGACCAGCGAGGAGATCGCCGCGAACACCGGTCTGAACGAACGCTACATACGGGAGTGGCTCGGCGCGATGCTAACAGGTGGATTCGTCGAGTACGACCCGGCCACGAAGAAATACGAGCTGCCGCCCGAGCACGCGATGTCGATCACGCGCGCGGCCGGACCTGGCAACCTTGCGTCGTTTGCGCAGTTCTTCTCCGAGATAGGTAATGTCGAGACCGGTATCGTCGGCGCGTTCAAGAACGGCGGCGGCGTCCCGTACTCGCAGTTTCCGCGCTTCCAGGAGCTGATGCGCGAGGAGAGCGCGGCCGTCTTCGACGCGGC
>CAYWOO010000012.1:0-2843 GCA_964458665.1 uncultured Dehalococcoidia bacterium | reverse complement strand
GGCTCCCCGGGGGCGCACTTGACCGACGCGGCAGCCATTGCCGCGACAGGTTTCGTTTTGCCCCCACGAGATCGGAATCAATCGGCCGTCGCCAGTCCTTGGCGACCGCCGCATAGGGAGGCGTCCGACTGCCATGGCTTCATTCACCCGCTCCGACCTGCAATTCATCCTGCAACAAATCCTCATCTCCGAACAGCACGCCGCAGGAGCAGATCTGACCAGCCTGATCCCGAATTCGTTCCTGCCCATGGGGCTGCGGACGGTGGACGGATCGTTCAACAACCTGGTTCCAGGCCAGCAGAATTTCGGCGCGGCCGATCAAAACTTCCCGACACTGGTGACGCCGACCTTCATCAACGAAGGGGACGAGGCCGCGTTCTTTGGGGTCACCAATACGAACTATGCCACCTTCGGCCCCGGCGCCGGCAACGTCGTCGATACGGATCCGCGCATCATCTCGAACCTGATCGTCGATCAGACCGTCAACAACCCCTCGGCGTACGAGACCGCGTTCGATCCGGGCCTGAACGGTGTATTCGAATATGGCAGCGCCGGCCTGGATGATCTTTTCGCCACCGCCGACGACCTTACCACCGACGATGTCTTGAAGAATGGCGTCTCCATCGTCAACGGCACCCGTTTCAACGGAACGCCGTTCCAGACCTTCGAATTCGCCAACACGACGCCGGACGAGGGCCTGTCGGCGCCGTACAACACGTGGTTCACGATCTTTGGCCAGTTCTTCGATCACGGCCTCGACCTGGTCAACAAGGGCGGCAACGGCACGGTGTTTATTCCGCTGATGCCCGATGACCCGCTTTATGTCGTCGGCAGCCCGACCAATTTCATGGCGCTGACGCGGGCCACCAGCGCGACGGCCCCGCACACGCAAAACAACCAGACCACGCCGTTCGTCGACCAGAACCAGACCTACACCTCGCATCCCTCGCACCAGGTGTTTCTGCGCGAGTACGTGCTGGTCGGCGGCCGTCCGGTCGCCACCGGCAACCTGCTCGACGGTTCGTTTGGCGGTCTGCCCACATGGGCCGACGTCAAGAACCAAGCGCTCGCCATGCTGGGCATCGCGCTCGACGACGCGGATTTGCTGAACCTGCCCCTGCTGCGGACCGACGCATACGGCAAGTTCATTCCCAACCCGGCCACGGGCTTCGCCCAGATCGCCACCGCAGGCGGATTTGTGTCGGGCACGCCGGGCGCCCCGGTTGACGCGTCGCTGGCTATCCGCACCAATCACGCTTTCCTGGACGACATCGCGCACACAGCGGCGCCAAAGTTCGTCATCGTTGGCGGCGTGCCCGTGCTCAATCCCGACGCCGACGTCCTGGTCGGCAACGCGCCACCCGCGGGCACCTACGACAACGAGTTGCTCGACACCCATTTCATCACCGGCGACGGCCGCGGCAACGAGAACATCGGCCTGACCACCGTTCACACCATCTTCCACGCCGAGCATAACCGGCTGGCGGAGCACACCAAGAAACTGCTGGTGGACGACGCGCAGGCGATGCTTGCCGGCGGCGCGACCCAGGCCGCCGCGGTCGCCTTCTTGAACCAGTGGCTGCGGGTCGACGTGGCAACGGTTCCGACCGACGCCCAGATCCCGACGCTGGGGTGGGACGGCGAGCGCATGTTCCAGGCGGCGCGGTTCGGCACCGAGATGCAATACCAGCATCTGGTGTTCGAGGAATTCGCGCGCAAGGTGCAGCCGAACGTCGACCCCTTCCTGGCGCCCAGCGGCTATGACGCGACCATCAACCCGGCGATCGTCGCCGAGTTCGCGCATGTGGTCTATCGCTTCGGCCACTCGCTGCTGAACGAGACGATCGACCGCTTCGACCCCAACTTCACCACCGCCGATCCTATCGGCCTCATCCAGGCCTTCCTCAACCCGGCCGAATTCGTCGCCAGCGGCGCGAACGCGCCCATGGCGGCCGGCGCCATCGTGCGCGGCATGACCCGCCAGGTGGCCAACGAGCTCGACGAGTTCGTCACCGAAGCGCTGCGCAACAACCTGGTCGGCTTGCCGCTCGACCTCGCGGTCCTCAACATCGCGCGCGGCCGCGACACCGGCGTGCCCACACTCAATGCGGCGCGGGCCGAATTCTTCGCCATGACCGCCGACACGCAACTCAAGCCCTACACGAGCTGGGTCGACATGGCGGCGCATCTGCGGCACGAAGCGTCGATCATCAATTTCATCGCCGCCTACGGCACGCATTCCTCGATCCTGACCGCCACCACGACCGCCGACAAGCGCGCCGCCGCGTTGGCCCTGGTCACCGGCGTCGGTTTCGCCGGCACGCCGGAGGACCGCCTGGCGTTCCTGAGCGGCCCCGCCGCGACCACCGGCGTGAACGCCGTCGACTTCTGGGTCGGCGGCCTGGCCGAGAAGCAGATGCCGTTCGGCGGCCTGCTGGGCTCGACCTTCAACTTCGTCTTCGAAACGCAGATGGAGAAGTTGCAGAACGGCGACCGCTTCTACTACCTGGCGCGCCTGGCGGGCACCGACTTCATCGCCGAGCTGGAGAACAATACGTTCGCGAACCTGATAATGCTCAACACCGACGCGACGCACCTCCCGGCCGACGTCTTCTCGACCCCGGCCTTTATTCTCGAGGTCAACCAGGCGACGCAGTTCACCGGCCTGGGCGCTTCGCTCCGCGACGATCCCACCGAAGGCGGCACCGCCCTGGTTCCGCTGGTCATTCGCGACAACCCGGCGACGCCCGGCGCGGACACGAACTACCTGCAATCCACCGGGGTGGACCACGTGGTTCTCGGCGGCACCGCCGGCAACGACATCATCATCGGCAGCATCGGCG
>CAYWOO010000011.1:0-2829 GCA_964458665.1 uncultured Dehalococcoidia bacterium | reverse complement strand
GAAAATCGGGACCCAGACTTTCCGCTTGTGTGCCGGTTGACAGTCTGGGTCCCGGCGTTCGCCGGGATGACGGAATAAGAAATGAATTCAACGCGTTGATAGCTGCAATGATAACAGCAAAGATATGTGAATCTGATAACCCTTGGGGCGAGGGAAATTTTACAGCCAGCTTGTTCCCGCGCCGAGTGGCGGAATGGCAAGGTGGCTGGCAATTGTCTGGCCGATATCGGCAAAAGTTTCCCGCTTGCCAAATGAGCCGGGCTTCATGCCATCAGCAAATGTGAGAATTGGAACGCATTCACGGGTATGATCCGTGCCTTTCCAGGTGGGATCATTGCCGTGGTCGGCGGTAAGCAGCAGGAAGTCGCCTTCTTTCAAAGATTCGAAGACGCGGGGCAGCATCGCGTCATACTGCTCCAGGGCCTTGCCATAACCGATTGCGTCGCGCCGGTGGCCGAAATTGCTATCGAAATCGACGAAGTTGGTCATGATGAAGCCGCCGGCGGGCAGTGTCTCCATGGCATCCAGAGACGTGCGCATCAGCGCTTCGTGGCCTGCAACCTTAATCTCGCGGCCGGTGCCGGAGTGGGCGAAGATGTCGCCAATCTTACCAACCGAGACAACGGCGCGGCCCGCAAGGTCGAGGCAATCCAAAAGCGTAGGCTTCGGCGGCAACACCGCATAATCCTTGCGGTTGGCGGTGCGGGTGAAATTTTCGGCGGCAGTGCCGATGAAGGGGCGCGCAATGACCCGGCCGATGTTCAACTCATAAGACAGTTCACGGGCGATTTTGCAAACTTCATAGAGCCGCTCAAGTCCGAAAGTTTCTTCGTGGGCGGCGATCTGGATGACACTGTCAGCACTTGTATAGACAATTGGTTTGCCGGTTGCCATGTGTTCCGCGCCAAGTTCTTCGATGATCTCCGTGCCGGAGGCATGTTTGTTTGCCAGAATTCCGGGAAGCCTGGCCTGGCTTATCAATTCATCGGTAAGCGATTTCGGGAATGTTGGAATTATGTTGGGGAAATAACCCCAGTCGAAAGGAACCGGCACGCCGGCAATTTCCCAGTGACCGGTAATCGTGTCCTTGCCGCGCGAGATTTCTTCAGCATATCCCCACTGGCCTTTGATCTCAACATCCGCGAGTGGATTTTTTCCCGTGCACGCTTCTGCCGCAAGGCCGAGCCCAAGCGAGGCCAGATTGGGAATGTTCAGCTTCATTCCGTCGGCTATGTGGACAAAGGTGTTGGCGCCCTCATCACCATATTTTTTGGCGTCCGGTGCGCCGCCGATGCCGAAGCTATCGAGGATAAAAAGAAAAACCCGGCTCATCTGGCGATGCGTTCGATGACGCATGGGGTTGCGCGCCTGGGTTTTCCAAGGAAGTAAGCGGCGCGGATGATTTTCTGGGCACGTTCGAAGCTGGCTTCGTCACGCGCGTGGATGATGGCGAGGGGTTTTGATTTATCCACCGCAGCGGCTTTGCCGGCGAGTGCGGTCAAACCCACCGCATGATCTATCTTATCGGCGGCAACGCGCCTGCCCCCGCCCAATTCAATGACGGCAAGGCCTAACGCGCGGGTATCAATGGATTCGACTTTTCCCGACTTCGCCGCATGCACGGCGCGAATGATGGGAGCTTTTGGCAGATGCTTTTCTGCGCCCTCCACGAAATCATGGGGGCCGCCGAGGGCCGAGACCATGCGCTGAAAGCGTTCGGCGGCTTGGCCCGAGCTTAAGGTGTTCTCCAATTGAGCGCGGGCAGTTTTGATGGTGGCAATTTTTGCCAGCACGAGAAGCTCCGCGCCAAGTGCCAGTGTAACCTCATGCAGGCGTGGATCTCGGTGGGCTCCGGTCATGAAATCCACGGCGTTCCTGATTTCCACGGCATTGCCCGCGGCAGAAGCCAGCGGTTCATCCATGTCGGTAATGAGGGCGATCGTCCTGAGCCCTGCCCCATTGGCGACTTTCACCAGGCTGCTGGCAAGCGTCAGCGCATCCTTCTTCTTCGCCATGTAGGCACCTGAGCCGGTTTTCACGTCGAGCACCAGCATTTGCAGGCCGGCGGCGAGTTTCTTGGAGAGGATGGAAGCAGTGATGAGCGGCACGGATTCAACCGTGGCGGTCACATCCCTGATGCCATAGAGGCGCTTGTCGGCGGGGGCCAAATCAGCGGTTTGGCCGATAATGGCGGCACCCGTTTCAGCCACGGTTTTGCGAAACAATGCGAGATCCGGCTGGGTGACGTAGCCCGGAATGGAATCGAGCTTGTCCAGCGTGCCGCCGGCGTGGCCGAGGCCGCGGCCGGAAATCATCGGCACAAAGCAGCCGCAGGCCGCCAGCATGGGCGCGAGCATGAGGGACACATTATCGCCGATGCCGCCGGTTGAATGCTTGTCCACCACGGGACCCGGCATATCCCACTTCAACACCGTTCCAGAATCGCGCATGGCAAGGGTGAGGCCAACGGCTTCCTGCGGTTCCATGCCATTGAAGAAAACCGCCATGGCAAAGGCTGCGACCTGGCCTTCGGAGATTTCACCTGTGGTCAGGCCTGCAATGAAATTCTTGACCTCATCGCGGGTGAGCGACTTGCCGTCGCGTTTCTTGCGAATGAGCTCCTGGGGCAGCATTATTTCAGATCTTTGAAAAAACGAGTGAGCAGGGTTTTCATGCGCTCGGCTGCCCTGGCCCCTTCGCGCTTGGTTTCTTCATGGGAAGGTGATGCGCCTTCAATGCCTGCGGCAAGGTTGGTGATCACCGAAAGGGCGGCAACACGCAGGCCAAAGCGCCGCGCCAGAATTGTTTCCGGCACGGTAGACATGCCAA
>CAYWOO010000010.1:0-2880 GCA_964458665.1 uncultured Dehalococcoidia bacterium | reverse complement strand
CCTGGTATTCGACCCACCCTGGGATCATAGCCGCATGTCCGATGAAGCGCGCGTCGCGATGAATATGTGGTAAGGTGACAAACATGGCCCAGGCAACCCTACGTCCCCGCCCGAAAGTGATGACCCTCACCGATGCCGCAGCGGCACGCGTGCATGCGATCATTGCCAAATCCGATACGCCTGTAATGGGGCTCGGTGTAGGTGTGAAAAACGGCGGCTGTGCCGGCATGGAATACACCATGGATTGGGCCACTGAGCCGAAGCCCTTTGATGAAGTGATCGAAGAGAAGGGCGTAAAGGTTCTGATCGACCCCAAGGCCATTCTATTCCTGCTCGGCACCGAAATGGACTACCAGACCTCGGCGCTGAAATCCGGCTTCACCTTCAACAACCCCAATCAAACCTCGGCCTGCGGCTGTGGTGAAAGTGTTCAGTTGAAACAGGCTGAGGCAACGGCTTGAGCGTCAGCGCCAGCTTCAAGGAATTCCTCATCGAACAAATGGCGGGCTTCGGCCCCGTCACCATCCGCGTCATGTTCGGCGGTGCAGGCGTTATGCACGATGGCCTGATGTTTGCGCTTATTGATGATGAGGTGCTCTATCTCAAGGCTGACGATGAGACCAAGGCTGCGTTTGTTGCTGAAAACCTTTCACAGTTCACCTACGTGGCCAATGGCGGCAAGAAGATGGAAATGGCTTATTGGCGAATTCCCGAACGCTGCCTGGATGACCCCGATGAAATGGTGAAATGGTGCCGCGTGGCATACGGGGTAGCGCTGAAAGCCGCAGCGAAAAAGAAGCCAAAAAAATAATTTATCACCCCATGCAAGGCCGTCATTCCGGCGTTTGCCGGAATGGCGAATTTTTGGTGGTTGATTGCTTTAACTAAAACTTGAACTGCTCGTTCAGCACGCGCTCGGCAAGGCTGTGGCCGGGGTCGAAGAGAATTTTCACTGAGCGCTTTTTATCCTCGGCGATCTCAACGGTTTTCACGTGGCGCACTTCAACATGGTCGGCCACGGAGGCGACGGGACGCTTTTCAGGTTCCAGAACCTTAATTGTTACCTTCGCATCGTGTGGCAATACCGCTCCGCGCCAGCGGCGGGGTCTGAAGGCGCTGATCGGCGTCAGGGCCAACAGCGGCGAGTTCACCGGCAAAATTGGACCGTGGGCGGAGAGATTATAGGCGGTGCTGCCGGCAGGCGTTGACAGCAGGAGGCCATCACAGATCAATTCTTCAAGGCGCACCTTTTGGTCGATGGAGATTTGCAATTTTGCGGCCTGCGAACGCTGCCGGAGCAGGGAGACTTCGTTGAAAGCAATGCCTTTGTGGGATTTGCCGCTTTCGTCAGTGGCGACCATTCGCAGCGGTCGGATGACGGTGAGCTCGGCCGAATGCAAACGCTCCGGCAAATCTCCTTCGGCGTAGTCATTCATCAGAAAGCCTATGGAACCGCGATTCATGCCATAGATGGGGGTGCCGGTTGAAACGAAGCGGTGCAGGGTTTGCAGCATGTGACCATCGCCGCCCAGCGCCACCACGATGTCAGCGTTTTCAGCTGTAGCGTTGCCATAGCGCTTGGCCAGCCGGGACAGGGCTTTTTTGGCTTCTGGCGTGTCGGAGGCCGAAAAGGCGATGCGGGTATAATTCATGTCGCTTTCGTTTGCGTTGACAGGTGAAGGCTTTGCCACCATTGAAGTCCCACGACCTTAGCAACCCCTGAAGGACCCAAGCAAGCCCATGCGTTCCCTCGTATTTTGCACCACCTGCCGCTTCTCCGTGAGTGAAGCCACGGGCAGCGATGGGCGCACGGGTGGACAAACCCTGATCGACCATATGAAGACCGTGGTGGCCGAGACGGGCCGTGATGACATCAGGATTGAGACCCAGGCCTGCCTGTGGAATTGCAAGCGCCATTGCAGCGTGATTTTGCGCGACGACCAGCGCTTTACCTATTTCACCGGAGACCATGTGCCGGAGCGGGTCCAGGCGGAAGCAATACTTGCCTGGTTCGATTTGCATGGGGCGACGTTAACCGGTGAAGTGCCGTTTCGCGAATGGCCGGGCGCCATGCGCGGCCATTTCGTTGCGCGCATTCCGAAGGCAAGGCCATGAGCATACATCTTATTCTCGGAGGAGCGCGGTCGGGCAAGAGCCGCTACGCGGAAAGCATGGCGAAGGGACAGAAATTTTATGTGGCGACGGCCGAGGCCCTGGATGACGAAATGGTGCAACGTATCGACGCCCATCGCCAGCGACGGGGGCAGGGTTGGGAAACTTTTGAAGTACCATTGGATTTGGTTGGAGCACTGCAGACGATTGATGGCAAGGGGCGGTTTATCCTGATTGATTGCCTGACGATCTGGCTGAGCAATTTGATGCTTGTGAAGCTGGATGTTCGGAGAGAAATTGAAATGCTCAGTGAATGCCTGACGAAGATCAAGTCGCGCGTGGTCCTCGTGTCGAATGAAGTGGGCATGGGCATTGTGCCTGCCAATGTCCTGGCCAGAACCTTCAGGGATGACCAGGGATTTCTCAATCAGCGGGTGGCCGAAATTGCCGATGAAGTGGTTTTCATGGCGGCCGGACTGCCAATGGTTCTTAAAAAAATGCCGCGCAAAGTGCCCCCACGCAAAGCAAGTAAGTCATCGCGGTCCCGTAGAGTCTGAGGCCTTTCCGGATGTCATCGCGATTCAAGGTTTCGCGGCCTTCGCCCATCCATGGCAAATTAACGAGGCTTCCTTCGTAGCTGCGCGGGCCGCCGAATTTCACGCCGAGGCTTGCGGCAAGTGCTGCCTCAGGCCAGCCCGCGTTGGGTGAATTGTGTTTAGGCGCATCGCGCCACATGGCTTGCAGTGCGATCTTGCCCCGTTCCCGGTC
>CAYWOO010000009.1:0-11558 GCA_964458665.1 uncultured Dehalococcoidia bacterium | reverse complement strand
TTCGAATTGATTGTTGACCGCCAAATTGCCAAGGTCGAAGAAGCGGTCGCCCATGCCGCCGTATTCCCAATCAATGATTCGCACCGTCGTGCCATCGTCGAAGAGATTCGCCGCCAGCAGATCATTGTGGCACGGACAAGTCGGCTCGTCGCTGAGCACCGCGGCCTCGATCTGAGCCATCTGTCCGAGAGCTTTCTCGATGCTCTCGGGAAAAGTCACTCGGTATTGCTGGGCCAGAGCGAAGTAGCTTCGCACGGTCGCGAACGGCGAGAAGCTGCCAGCACCGGGCGGCCCCTCGTGATACCGCCGCAGTGACGCGACGACCCGGTCAAGAATCTCCGGCTGCCGCAGGTCTGCGGCAGAAAGGAGTCGGTCTGGAATGAACCGTGTCACCAAGGCGTTGTGCTCGGGCAAGAACGCGACGACGTCCGCCCCGACACCCAACTCGGACGCCGCCAGCGAACAGGCATGCTCGCACGCGCGGTCGATGCCCAGCAGCCCAGTGTTCTCTCCCCCAACCCGCAGCACGAAACTCTCACCCGCCGCGTCGATTCGATAGTTATGATTCGTTAGGCCGCCGCTCAGCGGAGACACACTCATCTGCCGACCACGCCACGCCGGGACAAGCTCGATCAGTTTCTGAATCACTTGGTCCACAACGTCCTCCCGCCCATGAGCACGACAATTCACCGCGGTGACGACAACAGAATATCACAAGCCGATAACGGACAAGTAAGGCATCCGCCAACACTCACAGATTGTTCGCGGGCTGGGCGTGACCGAGGACGGTTTTCCGTTGGGCTAGGAAGCCTTCACCGGTGACAGGCATGATTCTACGACCGAGCTGCGCCAAGATTTCCAAAGCTGTGGCGGGATACTCTCTGGGTCGCACACTCCCAAATGGCGATGTCTGGTCTTGTCGCGCGATAGTGCCAGCGATATCGTGCTATCGGTTGCCGAGATGAGTCCGCTAAGCCGTGCCGAATTCAGCGAATGAAGTTCACGACGTTCATTCCGACGCATCTCAACGATGGAACTCCGGTTCCTGAGGCGGAATTGGATGCCATCCAAATGGAGTTGGCCATCCAGTTTGGCGGCGCGACGGACGAAGGCCTCGTCAAAGGAATGTGGTTTGATGAAAGCGGCACATTGTATCGAGACGCTTGCCGCAAACTCTTCGTGAAGTGCGACAATGATCGCGTGGACGAGGTCAAAGACACCGTGAAGGCTATCGGCCGAAAGCTCGGCCAGAAGGCGATGTGGATCGAGTTCGACTTCAGCGAAAACGCGCAGATCATCGACTGCGAATAACGAAGGACACTGGTCATGGCCAAGGCAAAACCCAGCAAACCCAAGCAGTTCCTTGACGAGGCCCGCAAGCTCCACCGTCGTGGCGTCAGTTCGACAGAGTTCTGGAACACGCTCTGCGGAATCGACGGACAATTGAGTCGCCTGTTTCCGACCCAATCCGAGCGAGTCGCATTCTCCAAGACGGCCGAATGGAAAAAGTTCCACGAGCTTTGGCAGGAACTTCAAGAACTAGACAAACAATCGAACCGCGCCTTCGCCGCCGCCACGTCCAGTGCGAACGGCACCGTGATTCTGCGGCTTCCCAAATCGATTCACACGGCATTGATCCGCGAAGCGGAACACGAGGGAACGTCGCTCAACCAGTTGTGCGTCGCCAAACTCAGCGCGCAGTTGGCCGAAGTCGTGTCCTGAAGCACCGGTATGGGTGTCCGATGACGGTGGCGATCGCTGGCTGCGCATCACCTTGGATTTGCCTACCGTGTACTGCGTGGGTTCGCGACGTGAGCGACGTTGTGATCGAGGCAAAGGCACAAGCGGTGACGCAGTTTTTTTTTGTGTCGTGACCGCCGAACAGCACAGCAAAGCTGCGGCCTCCCGTTTTCTTCTCACGTACCATACCCTCAGCCGCCATACAGCCACCGAGTGACCCGCAACCGCAGCCCGCCCGGCAAGCTGACAGCCAGCAGACGCAGCAACCGCGCATAACGACCGATGGCGAGTCGCGGGGGGGGGGGATTCTCAATGATTCGTGCGACGGCTTTCGCAACGATATCCGGTGCCGGAGCTGCGAGTTCGCTGCGCTCGACGAGACCTCGGCAGTTCCGAATCCTCACCGTGTACAGATCGTCCGCCGTCTCGGCAAACACGCGGTTGCAGGTCAAGTCGGTCGCGATGTCTCCGGATTCGATACAAGTCACACGAACTCCCTGCGGTTCCAGTTCCATCCGCAACGCATCGCTGATGGCGGCGACAGCCGACTTGCTCGCCGCATACGCTCCTTGAAACGGCAATGGCGCGTAGTTCATCAAACTGCCAATCCAAATGACCATCCCACGCTGATCTCGTAACTTGGGCAGCAGCAATCTGGTCAACTCGACCGGGCCGAAAACATTCACCTGAAACTGATGCGCAATCTGTTCCGGAGTGAGATGCTCAATCGGCCCGAAGAGACTATATCCCGCATTGTTGATGAGCACGTCGAGAGACGTCCGATCAACGTGCCGCGCGAGTGCGACGATCGATTCGCGGTCATTCAAGTCGAGGCCTAGATATTCGACGCGATCCGAAGAGCTGCACAGACGAGCGTTCAAGTCGGCGGCACGCTCCACCGTCCGCACAGTGCCGATAACTTGGTGGCCGCGGGCGGCCATAGCTGTCGCGATAGCCGCCCCGATTCGACTGCCCGCACCCGTCACGAGGATGCGTAAAGCGGCCGACTGTTTCGACATGTACGCCCTGAATTCCGTGGATTCGCGGTTTTGTCATCCCAAAAACGCCGGCCCAAATCCTATCGGCGAGGTTTGACCACAACGAGGCCGCACTCGGCCCTCGTTGCGTCTCGTTCTCAAGAATTAGCGGGGTGCTTCATCAGAGAATGATCGTCTTCAAGCAGGCCCACTTCTCGCCCCGCTTGAGTCAGGATCGTCACGGCGTGCTCGATGTCTTGGGGGGTGTGCAGCAGGGCCAGGTTGGTGCTGACTCGTGGGGCGTTGATGGGAACGGCGGGATAGACGATGGGAACGACGAAGGCTCCAAGTTCGCGGCAGCGTTTGGCAAGATGCCGCCGACCTCCTCCGCGCTGGCGCGCAACACCGACAGGCAGAAGTCGAGATCATCACGGCTGTGAGCGGCTGTCACGGCTGCTCGGAGTCGCGCCGTGCCTTTAGGGACGACGGGATGCGGGATGGCTTGCACATACACCCCGCGCCGCTGGCAACTCCGGGCCAGACGCCACGCTTGCCAGTCGTCGCCGCAGATAGTTGGAAAGATGGCCGTCTGGCTATTGAGGTACGAGAATCCGGCCTCGCGCAACCGGCCAGCGAAGTAGGCTGAGTTGTCGTGCAATTGCCGGACGCGCTCCGGCTCTCGCTCGATCACCTCCAAAGCCGCCTTGGCCGCAGCGGCCGATGGTGGCGGCAAGGCTCCCGAATAAATGAAGCCTCGCGCTTGGTGGTACAGGAAGTCGCATAGCTTGCGGCTCCCGGCGATGTACCCACCGACGCTCGGGATCGCCTTGCTGAACGTCCCCATCTTGATGTCCACGGCATCCGATGACAGACCGAAATGCTCCTCGATGCCATGTCCAGTCGCGCCCAGAACTCCGACCGAGTGGGCCTCGTCCACCATCAGCGTTACCCCGTGCGCTCGGCACAGCCGACTGACTTCGGGAAGGTTGATGATGTCCCCGTCCATGCTGAACACCGCATCGACGATGACCAACCGCTTACCGGGGTGGGTCGTGTCCTTGAGGCACGACTCCAGGTGCCCCATGTCGTTGTGCCGGAAGCGGACGAACTTCGCCCCGGACAATAAGCATCCGTCCACAATGCTGGCGTGGTCAAGCTTGTCACAGATGACCGTGTCATTCCGACCGACGAGGCAAGCGATGGTGGACACGTTGGTGAAGAATCCACTGGAGAACGTGGCGGCCGCCTCGGTCCCCTTGAAGCGTGCGACGGCTGCCTCCAATTCGCGGTGTAGTTCCAGTGTCCCGGCCAACATCCTGACGCCGTGCGTTCCCGTCCCGTATCGCTCGATGGCCCGCATGGCGGCGGCGTTGATCGCCGGGTGGCCGTTCAGGCCTAGGTACGAGTAACCACCCAGCAGCAACATTTCGCCGTGCCCGGCGACTCGGACGCGGCAACCGGGAAGGTACTCCTCGATCGCTTCGAGATAGAAGTACAAATCTTGCTCGCGCACGGGACCAACCGGCCAGTACGTCTCAAAAGCTTGATCGTTCATGGGGTGTCAAACGGTTTACTCAGGAGTTCTGACTCACTGACTCTCTGGTTTGACGCTCCTCTCAAAACGAGAGGAGCGTCAAACCAGAGCCGCTCAAGAAACCCCGACCAAGGGGCGCAAAGAACAGCACCCGGCCGACGCTCCCTTTCGGGAGCGCGGTCCAAGTACTGCTTCTTTGCTCAAGAGCCTTGCGGCTCAAGTTGGTCGTTTTTCTTGAAGCAGAGCTTGACGCACGCGCGTCAATTTCAAATTGTCATCGAGGCTGCCGCGCAGCCTCGATTCATAGAGTTGATCCTTTCGGAATCGAACGTGTCGGATGATTCGCACCGACAAGCGTTGGAATGTCGCTTAGCTGGTCTTCCAAACGTTGATGATTTCCACGACTCGGTCATTCACCGAAACCGAATAGTCCACACCCAAGGGTTCCACGAAAAGCCATCGTCGCCCACGTTCACGGCTTTCGCCGACGGAATCCGGGCTCTGTCGTACAAGTGATTCGATTTCCTCGGCAGCACTTGTGAGAGCATCGCGATGGGAGGACTCCAACCAAAGTTGCAACAAAGTTCGCTCTGCCTGTGGCTTCCAGACGACGGTGAATCTCATGAGCGCGACCTGAGGTCCGCGAGGATTTCCGCCAACGATCGTCCTCCCGGTTCGGCTGCCCATCGGTCAAGCTCTTCGTCGGTGTACGGACTGGCAATCGTCTTCGAGACGATATCCACCGTTTCCTTGGCGGGCACATACACGCCGAGCACACGTCCGTCCTCACCGCGAATTTCCGCTCGATCGTGAATCGACTCAAATCGCGTCGAGGTTTGGCGATCAAGAACAATCGTGGTCATGGCAATGTCCTTTTGAGAACTGGCCCAGCCGGTTTTGGTCGTGACGCCCAAGCTGGTTGACAGCAATTTATCACAAGAATCGTTCGAGTCCTCCGACAACTGCCGAACGCCACCTCGAACGGGCTGCCAGTCTATTCCGGACAATTTGCGAGTGCCACGCCGAACGCCAGAGCAAAGCCGAGTTGCCGCATGCCGACGAGCGAACCGAACATCAACGCCGAAAACGTTCCGGCCATGATCACGCCGCAACTCGAAATAATCCGTCCCGTCCGAGACAACGCCACGACAACGCCTTGCACGTCGCCGTGGCCCGTCGGGTGCTCTTTCTCGGCATTGCCGCACACGCTGATGACCACACGAGTTGTCCGTGCAGAGAAAAAGCACGCGCATTCTGGTTGTCGAAGCTGTCTGTTCGGCGTTGTTCATGGGCGTTCGTCGCCTCGAGCCAGTCGTTGCGGCTCACGATAAAACAGACGTTCTCGCCTGAGAAGTGTTTCGCTACAAGCCGCTCGGAAATTCCTGGTTCCTTCACTCGGCCTTTCGCGAAGGCTTCTCGAAAATGCTTCGCCGCGTCCCGTGGATCATTGTCATCTGCTCGGTCCTGCTGATGCTGCTGGGGTTGTCGGGCATCGCGCGCGGGGACGTGCTTTCGGGGCGTGGTGTGTTCTTTCACAGGCAGTTGATATGGGTCTGCTTGTCGATTCCCGCGATGTGGCTGGCGACGCTCGTGCCGTATCGATCGCTGAAGCCACTCAGTTACCCGTTATTCTGGTTCAGCCTGCTGTTGTTGGTCGTGGTCTTGTTGATGCCGAGCGTGAACGGTGCTCGCTGCTGGATTCCACTGGGCTTCATGAACTTTCAGCCGTCGGAATTGGCGAAGCTGGTTTACGTGCTTGCGCTGTCACACTATCTGATCTACCGTGATAACTTTCGGCGGCTGACGGGATTGCTCGTGCCATTCGTGCTGACGTTCGCGCCGGTCGGTTTGATCCTGCGTGAGCCGGACCTTGGCACCGCATTGCTGTTGCTGCCGACGCTGTTCGCGATGCTTTTCGCGGCAGGGGCACGTCCGCGGCACTTGGCGTTAATCATCGTGCTCGGCATCGCGTCGTCGCCGCTGTTGTGGCTGGGGATGAACGCCGAGCAGAAGTCGCGCATTGTGTCGCTATTCCACCAAAAGGAGGGCGGCGAGGCTCCGCGCGGTGACTCCCATCAGCAGCATCAAGCGAAGCGAGTGCTCGCCCTCGGCGGCGTGTGGGGCAGCCAGATCACGGGACAAACGGTTGACGATCGCTCGGCCTATTTTCTGCCGGAGTCGCGTACGGATTTCATCCTTTGTCTAATCGGCGAACGCTGGGGTTTGGTCGGCTGCGGGTTGACGCTGTTATTGTACTTGGTCATCGTCGCGCGCGGGCTGCTGATCGCGGCGGGTACTCAAGAGCCATTCGGGCGACTGCTGGCCGTGGGGATTGTCGCGCTGCTGGCGTCGCAGACGATCATCAACACTGGCATGACCTGTGGCCTGATGCCGGTCACGGGGATCACTTTACCGCTCGTCAGTTACGGAGGCTCCAGCCTGTTGATGACCTCCGTCGGCATCGGTCTGCTTCTAAACATCGGCATGCGTCCCGGCTACGAAGTCACCGGCGAACCGTTCCGCTGGCGAGTTCGTAGTTCCGCCTTCAGGCGGTCGCCGGGTGCCGCCTAAAGGCGGAACTACGAACCACTGCGGCTCAATTCGCACAAGCTGGCGGCTTGTGCTACGGTCTGGGGCTATGATGCACTCCGACCTGCCGCGACATGATGTGGTTCTGCTGGGCATTGGCCACACGAACGCGCATGTCCTGCGGATGTGGCGCATGCAGCCGCTGCCGGACGCTCGGCTGACGTGTGTCTCCAACTTTCCATTCACGACATACAGCGGCATGTTGCCCGGAGTGCTCGCGAGGCAGTATCCGCCAGAGCGAATGGAGATCGACCTCGTCCGCCTGTGCGCGGCGGCGAATGCTCGACTGATCATCGACGAAGTCACGGGCATCGACTTGGCCGAGAAGCGGCTGCGATTCGATGACCGAGCGGATATTCCATTTGATGTGCTGTCGATCGGAATTGGTTCGCAGCCGACGATGAATGGAATCGGCGCGCTTGATGAGTCGGTGCTGGCGATCAAGCCGATGCAGACGTTTGTTGTTCGCTTGGACGAGCGGTTGGCGACCTTGCAACAGCGAGGCGTCGCATCGCTGCGTGTCGCTGTTGTTGGCGCGGGGGCGGGCGGCGTCGAGATCGCGTTTTGCCTGCCGAATCGGCTGCGCGCCGTTATGGCGCTGACATCGTTCGAGATCACGCTGATCAACGCCGCTGATCGCGTGATTGGTGGCGTTACCGACAAGACGGCCGAGGTCGTGCGGCGAGAACTATTGTCGCGCGGCGTGCGGCTCATCGCCGGACGACGTGTGACGAACGTGACGTCGGGAATGATCACGCTCGACAACGGTGAAGTGATTGCCGCCGATTTGATCCTGTGGGCCACGAGCGCGGTCGGAGCGCCGTGGCTCGGACAGGTCGGATTACCGACCGACGACAAAGGCTTTTTGCTGATTCGCGACACGCTGCAGACAGTCGGACACGATGCGATCTTCGCGGTTGGCGACAGCGGAACCTTGCAACGCGGAGCAACACCGAAAGCCGGCGTGTATGCCGTGCGACAGGGCCTGGTCTTGTGGGAGAACCTCGCACGAGCTTTGCGATCCGAACCGCTGTTGCCGTTCCGCCCGCAGTCGAACTTCTTAAAGCTGTTCAACACGGGTGACGGGCGAGCGATCGGCGAATATCGCGGCTGGACGCTCACCGGCCGGTGGGTCTGGCGTTGGAAAGACCGCATCGACAGCCAGTTCATGGACAAATATCAAGATTGCCGACCGATGCCGATGCCACCGGTCGAGCCACCGGGAACACCGCGGCCGATGCGCTGCGCGGGGTGTGGTGGAAAGATCGGCGGCTCGATCTTATCGCGCGTGTTGCAACGGCTGGAGATTCCGCGACACGCGAACGTTGAACTCGGCCTCGAGGCTCCGGACGACGCGGCGATCGTGCGACTTCCAGCCGGCAAGGCGGTCAACGTGTCTGTCGACTTCTTCGCCGCGCCGCTCGACGATCCGTACACAGTCGGACGCATCGCCGCCTTGCACGCGGCGAGCGATTGTTTCGCGACCGGCGCGAAACCGATCGCGGCCTTGGCGTCGGCGACGATTCCGGTTGGTCGGCCTCGGCAGCAAGAGCAATTGTTGTACGAACTGCTGGCCGGCGCGCTGCATGAACTGCGTGCGATGAACGCGACACTCGTCGGCGGTCACACCATCGAAGGCCCGCAATTGACGATCGGCTTCACAATGCTGGCGGAACAACGCGAGCCGCCGCGCACCAAAGGTCAGCTCCGCGTTGGCGATTATCTCCTGCTGACGAAGCCGCTTGGAACGGGGGTTCTCTTAGCCGGACACATGCAAGCTCGCTGCAAAGCCGCGTGGTTCGAACCGCTCCTCCAGTCGATGCTGCAAGGCAACCAATTCGCCGCCAGTCTGTGCGACGAGTTCGACATTCAGGGCCTGACCGACATCACCGGCTTCGGCCTTGCGGGTCATTTGCTGGAAATGCTTCGTCCGAGCCACGTGGCCGCGGAACTGACACTCGCCCACGTCCCACTGATGCCCGGCGCGGAGGACTTGTTTCGCGAGGGCCTCGAAAGCACGCTGGCCCCGGCGAACCGCGACGCCGAGCAAGACATCGGCGTGAGCGAAGCGATTCGGCCTACGCCGCGCTTCGCCGCGCTGTTCGATCCGCAAACGAGCGGCGGCTTGTTGATGGGCGTCGCTCCGCGCGATGTCGAGGCCGTGCTGTCACGTCTGTCACAACAAAGCGTCGTACCAGCCGCGCTGATCGGTCGCGTGGTCGAAGCGCGGGCCGATCAAGCGCGGTTGATCATTGAAACGTAAGAGCCTCTAACAAAACTAACCCGAAGCGTGAGCGAGGGGCCGATTCACGCTCAATTTCCCGATGCCCTCGCTGACGCTTCGGGTTATTGTTAGACGTTACTCGAACGGCACGCCTGTTTGTTGCGCGACGAAGCGCAAGTCTTCAACGACGGCGAGGACCAGCGGAATGCCGGTGACTCGGCGTTCGATCTCCGCGAGGCGTTCGGGGTCACCGGGGATCAACGGGCCGTTTGTGCCCGGCGCGGGCTTCGTCGCTCGAAATGTGCGAATCCAATCGTCGATCTGGCGTTTAAATTCGGTGGGGTCGATAAACGCTTCGATCTTCATCGCGCCGAAGAAATGGCCGATCCCTTGGCCGACGCGGCGCGGCGGCTCGGCGTGTTCCAGCGTGAATGGCGGCGTGAACGGACCCCAGTTGGCACCGCTCAGCGGACCGCAAAGCAGATCTACCATCGCACCCAAACAAAAACCCTTGTGGCCGCCATGATCGCGATCGGCTCCGAGCGGCAGCATCGCGCCGCCGTGGAACATGTCGCTGGGATTTGTGGTTGGATGGCCGTTGCCATCGATGGCCCAACCGTCGGGGATCGGTTCTTTTTTGCGAATCGCCATCTCGATCTTGCCAAACGCGGCGGCGGGAGTCGCCATGTCGATCACAATCGGCGGTTCTTCGAGACCGGGAAATGCGATGGCGATGGGGTTCGTGCCCAGCATCCGTTCCGCTCCCCACAGCGGAGCGACGATTTTCGTGGTGTTGGTCATCGCCCAGCCGAGCATGTCCCGTTTCAACGCTGCGAGCACATACCAGCCGGCGATGCCGTAATGGTTCGTGTGCTTCACGGCGACCCAACCGGTGCCGGCGTCATGGGCCTTGTCCATCGCGATGGCGTTCGCCTGGGGGCCGACGACTAATCCCAGTCCATTGTCGCCGTCGACAGTCGCCGTGCTGAGTGACTCGCGCACGATGCGGATGTTCGGCGTCGGGTTGATGCGCCCGATCGTCAGCATGCTGACGTACGACCGCAGCCGTGCGATGCCGTGCGAATCGATGCCGCGCAGATCCGCGAGCACCAGAATATCCGCGGCTTGATCGGCGTCGGGCTGGGGGATACCGAAGTGCTGAAAAACTCGCGACGCGAATTCGTGCAAGTGCTCGGCGGAGAAATGGCGGAGGATTGGATCACTCATGAAAAACGATCCGATTCAGAGCCGGCGGACTCCCTTGGTTCTCGAGCAGTGTCGAGGATTACCGAACTTTCAACTCATAATCCGGCTGGTCCAGGTGATTCTTTACGGCGGTGAGCCGAAACGCCTTTCGGAAGACGGTCGACTTGAGCCAACCGCCGACCTTGCGGACGGACGAATAACCTCGCCGTGCATGTTTTAGAATCTGGAATTCCAGCCGTTCGCCGCGTGCGTCCACGAGCCAATACTCGCGAATGCCGGCCTTCCAATAGGCGTCGCGCAGGAGTTCGTAGTCCTTTTTCACAGAGCTGGTACTGACGACTTCCAAAACCATGTCGGGCGAACCTTCGAGTTCAATGAACCCTTCCGTCGCGGCTTCAACCAACCGCACGGCACCATTCTCGAAGCTCGCATTCGCGACGAACACGCCGTCCGGGTTATTCGACACCTCCGCGCCCAGATTGCTAATCAGCAGACCGTCGCTGAAGTAGACGCCATTCTGTTTTCTCTTGGCGAGATTCGCCAAGACGCGACCAATTTCCGTTTTCATCCGAACGTGCGAAAAAATCTGCTCTCGGCTCATGTCGAAAATCACCTCGCCATTGAGAAAGCTGACGCGGCCTTCTTCTGGAAATTCGTCCGAGTGAAACCAGCGGCGGAACGAGGTGTGATCGACGACCCAGCCCGGAATCCCAATCGATACGCGGTCCACGATGAACCGATGCGTCGCTCGCGGGGCGATGGCGGTCGGCTTGTTGGCGCGGGGCTTGGCCGGCATCACGACCGCGCGGTGTCCGTTGCCGCCGCGGGAAGGACTACGTCGAGTGGCCACAGCTTGAGACATGAGTAACCTCCGCAAAACACTGTACCAAACAAAGCCCCGCTTGTAAGGCGGGGTCTGATTTGAGAACGGAATTGCCAAACACCTGGTGTGTCAGCCGGCATTCCCAGCAGTCGATCCGGCATCAATATGCACCGGCTTGTAGCCGCCGATCGACTTGAAGTAGATCAAAAGCAAGAGGTAGATCACCGCCATTGTCGCGGGAATGGCCGAGTCCGCAATCAGGGTTTTGCGGTCGCCGGCGATGCTGGCCTCATGCACTTCCTTCTCGGCCGGTGTGAGCACGCTCAATGCATCTTTGGGATCACCGCGGACTCCGTCCTTCAACACACCCGCGTCCTTGAGCTCTGTGGCGAGCGACTTGAGGTTCTCTTGTCGTTCCAACGCTTCTTTTCGCTCCTTGTCCGACATCGTCGACAACTTCTTCTC
>CAYWOO010000008.1:0-3444 GCA_964458665.1 uncultured Dehalococcoidia bacterium | reverse complement strand
GCGCGACCGAAGCCGGGTACTTCTTCATCTCGGGCAGGATCTGCTGGAGCGATCGCGCCAGGCCGTCGGACAGCACGAAGCCATCGCGGGCCAGAGCGATCGCCGGATCGATGAGCTGCTTCCAGGGCAGCTTGCCATTTTTCTTCCAGGCGAGATGCAACCCGGCCACGGTTCCCGGGACGCCGACCGCGAGGTGCGAATAGTGGTGACGCTGGCGATCGTACTGGCCCTCCTTCAAGAACATCGTTGGCGCGGCGCCCGCGGGCGCCACCTCGCGGAAGTCGTAGCCAGCCGGCTCACCCTGGGCGGGCCGGTAGAGCAGGAAACCGCCGCCGCCGATGTTGCCGGCAGCCGGATGGGTCACAGCCAAGGCGAACGCCGTGGCCACCGCGGCGTCCACGGCGTTGCCGCCAGACGCCAGCACGTCGCTGCCCACGGCTGACGCCAGTACTTCCTGCGACACCACCATGCCGCCCTTCGAACGCGCCGGATGCGTGCGCGCCGCGAGCGGCGTGGCCAGCATCGCCGCCAGGACCACGAAAGCAACGAGCGGTACACCCGGGCCCGGTTGTTTCGAGGCGATCTTCATAGCTCCCACTTCATCACAAAGACGCTCCGGCGCAAAGCCGCAGCGTACTCAAGGTGCTAACGTTACCGCCAATTTCATGTCTCAAGCGGCAGGGCGCTGGTTCTACGCCCAGGGAGACGAGCGCCTAGGTCCGGTGGAGCTGGCGTGGCTCTCCGAGAGAGTGGGGAGTGGCGAGTTGCCCCCTTCCACCCTCATCTGGCGGCACGGAATGAAGGAGTGGAGCCCGGCCGAGATGATCCTGGAGCTCGCCGAGCAGCCGCCGCCGGTTCCCGGAGGAGCGGCTCCAGCGACGCCCGACAGCCCTCGCGTCGCCGAGTTGCGCCAGCGTCTCAACGACGACGCGAACTGGCGGGCGTTCCCACAGCTCGCGGACGAGCTGCGCAAGGAGAGGCGGCTCGACGAAGCGATGGCGGTCGTGCAGGACGGTCTGAAGAAGCACCCCGACTATCGACTCGCGCGCATCACGCTGGCGAGCGTCGAGATGGATCGCGGCGAGCTGGACGCCGCTCGTAGCGAGCTGCAACGAGTGCTCCAGTCGGCGCCCGAGAACGTCGTGGCCGGGCGGCTGCTCGGTGATTGTTTCGAGCGGATGGGCGACTCGCGTGCCGCGCTGCTGACCTACAAGGCCGCGCTCGTGTTCGCGCCTCGCGACCCGCTGCTGCTGGCCCGCCTCTTGGCCCTCGGAGACGCTCCTCCGGACGAGCCGGCCAGGCCGGAACCCGCCGTCCCTGAAGCCGAAGCCCCGGAAGCGACGCCTGCGGTCGAAGACCTCGCCGAACGCGCGGCGGAAGGGGACGGTGTCCTCGAAAAGACCGGACCGATCAAACTTGTGCCCGCCGACGAGGAGTTCGAGCTCGAGCGGCCCGGCGATGCCGTTCGGGTCGTGAAGTCGGTGGCCTCGACCCAAGCACAGAGGGCGTTCACGTCCGAGGATCCTTCGTATTGGCCGACGCGCAGCCTGGCCGACAACGATTTTCCCGACCTGGTGCAGGCGCTCCACGAGCGGCGTTGGACCGGCACGCTGGCGCTCACCCACATGGGACAGGTCAAGACCGTCGTGGTCCAGAAGGGGCGATTGGTGTTCGCCTCTTCGTCGGACCGCGACGATCGGCTCGGCGAGCTGCTGCTGCGCCGCGGTCGCATCACGGTGCGACAGTACGTCGAGGCGAGCGCCGCCCTGGGGCAGGGCACGCGCCTGGGCGCGGCGCTCGTCGAACAGGGCGCGCTGGAGGCGTCCGACCTGGTGAAGGTGGTGGTCGAGCACACCCAAGAGGTCATCTACAGCCTGTTCCCCTGGACGGAGGGCTTCTACCGCATGAAGGAGGGCTTCGCCGGTGAGGAATCGATCACGCTCAGGATGAGCACGCCCGACCTGATCCTCGAGGGCATCCGCCGGATCGAGTCGTGGAGCCGTGTCGAGCGCGGCGTGGGCGGGCTCGAGGCGCGCTACGAGCGCGCCGAAGACTGGGAGACCGAGCTGAAGCAGATGACGCTCCCCTCCGAGAAGCTGGCGCTCTTGAGCGAGCACACGTCGCCGCGCAGCGTGGCCGAGATCTGCGATACCTCCGCGATGCTCTCGGACTTCGAGGTGTGCCGGACGGTCTGGGCCTTCCGTGTGATCGGCGTGCTGCGCGCCATCCCGCCCGCGCTCGCCTAGCGAAGCCGAAAGTCGACAGTCACCGTCATCAGGACCGCCACCGGCACGCCGTTCAATAACGTCGGCGTGTAGACCCAGCGCTCGACGGCAAAGGTGGCGGCGGAATCGAAGAGCGGATGGCCGCGCAGCACGCGAACGTCGACGACATGGCCATCGGCGGCGATCGTGCATTCCAGGATGACGCGGGCATGCTGGTGCGTCGCTCGCGCGAGCGGGGGATAGACCGGCTCAAGCCCCGATAGCCGCCGCGGCGGCTGGACCTCGACATGAGCGCGCACCAGCCGCGTCGGCTCCGGCAGCCCGGTGGCAGGGCCCAGTGGCAGCCCTGGAATGAAGGCCCCATCGCCCTGGGTGGGCGAGTCGTTCCAGGCCGCCGCGATGTCTGCGTCGAGAACGCCGCCCTTCGGATTGGTGTCGAGCGGCGCGTCCGAGATCGCGGGCGGCGCCTGGGACGTCTGGTGTGGCGCCATTGCGACCGAGTGCCCTCGCGAAGGTCGATTGCCGGTCACGAGCGGCGGCTTTGCGATCGAGACAGTTGTGGGAAACCGAGGCAGCGTCGCCGCCGGCGGCTTCGGCAGCGGCGGCAGCTCGCTGGTCGAGAACGCCGGCATGGCCAGAAGTGCTGTAACGGCGGCCGCATGGACTCCCAGTGAAACCAAGAACCCTCGCATGTATCGCCTCCTCATTCTTGAGGCGGGGCCGGCCGCGCTGATCGATTGGACACCGGCCGGGGTGGGCCGGGTCCCGAGGCGGCTAGCTCGAAATCAAGGCGCCCGGCCCTTCGAGCCCAAGGATCTCCGCCTCGACGAAACCGATCTGGCGCATTTCGGCAAACTCGGAGTAGGAGCCGTCGAGAGACGGATCGATCGTCAAGGAGCGACTCCCGTCGCCCAGCGCTCCGCCGCCGCGATGCGATCGAGCGCCGGCGGATGGGTCGCGAACAGCAGCACGTTCAGATCGGCGGGTGCGACGTTGGCGATGTTGTCGCGGGCCAGGCGTTTCTCGGCTTCGACGAAGACCTCGGGATGTCCGAAGAGGCGGAGCGCGTCGGCGTCGGCCTCTCGCTCGAAGCCGCGGCTGATCGCGTTCGCGACGGGGGCGGGCAGCAACGCGCCGAGCGCGGCGAGCAACAGGATCAGCGGCAGCCCCGCCGGATCATGAGGCGCGGCGATGCCGAAGAGCTGCGCCTGGCCGGCCC
>CAYWOO010000007.1:0-11218 GCA_964458665.1 uncultured Dehalococcoidia bacterium | reverse complement strand
ACGTCAGAACCTTATTGCCGTACTTCTCCAGATGCGTCATCCACTGCATCCGTTGCTTCCCCCGGGGCGACAGCTCCGGGCTCAGCCGGCTCCGTGCCGTCGTCCCACGCACCCAGTTCGTCGTCCTCCGCATACACCCCTGCCGGAGACGTTGTACGCCTCCACTTCGGTGTAGCGCAGATATCTGAACTTATTCACGAAGCCGCGCCGCGCGCGCCTATCCGCAACCGCGAGCCGTCGATACGCTGAGCCATGCCGTCACAGTTCATCGCCGGAGTAGACCTGGGCGCGACCAATGTGCGCGTCGTGATCGCCAACGAGGACGGCGAGATCGAGGCGCGGCGCGCTGGTCCGCTGCCTTCCGGCGCCCCTGAAGACGTGCTGGCGAAGGTCGGACGCACGATCGATGAACTCGTCCGTGGCGTCTGGATCGGCAACAAGGTTGCCGCCATCGGCGTCGCGCTGCCTGGCGCCGTCGATCCCGCCGCCGGCACCGTCGCATCCATCGCAAACATGCCTGGTTGGGACAACGTGCCCATCGCGAAACTCCTTGGCGAACCACGCGGCGTACCGGTTGTCGTGGAAAACGATGCCAATGCCGCGGCCGTCGGTGAGGGCTGGCTGGGCGCCGCGCGGGGCCTCGCTGATCACGTCTTCATAGCGGTCGGCACCGGCATCGGCTCCGGCGTCGTCCTGGGCGGGCGGCTGCATCGCGGCGCGCATTTCCTCGCCGGCGAACTGGGGTTCTTCCCCATGACGCGGGAGCAACTGCACGCGGGTGACTGGCAACACTGCCTCGAAGGCGTAGTCGGCGGCCGCGCGGCCGCGCTGAAGGCGGTGGAGCTGCTCGGCGATGGCGCGAAGGCGGCCAACCTGTTCGATGCGGCGAAGGCGGGGAGTGCTCAAGCGGTAGCATGGCTGCAAGAAGTGCAAGACTTCATCGCGATGGCCGTCGTCGACGTCATCGCGATACTCGACCCTGCAGCCGTCGTGTTCGGTGGCGGCGTCGCGGCGGCGCAAGGCGAAGAGTTTCTCGCGCCGATTCGCGATATCGTGCATCGTTGCACGCCCGTGCGGACGAAGATCGTGCTGTCGGAGCTCGGCGAGGACGCGCAGGTCCTTGGTACGATCAGGCTGGCGCAGCAAATGCGGCAGATATCGGTATGAACGCACCTACCAGGCTGCTATCGATCACGACAATCGCGCTGATCCTTGCGGGCGTGTTCGCGAGCGCCGGCTGTAGCTTCAACACCGCGGAGAAACCCGTGTCGAGGAACACGGAACTGAAGGACGGCGAGACGCTCGGCAAGATCGACCGCCTGCCCGGCGGCACGGCCGTCGCCACAAACGTGATCACACTCCTCAACATGGCGTGCGCGAACGGTCAACTCATCGTCACCACGAACCTCAAGGTCATCGTTGGCAAGATGGATTGTGAACAGCAGATACCGCAGGCCTCGCTACAACACTTCTACGGGCAGTCGGTCAGCATCGCGTACACCGGCGGCCGACTGCGCGTCGACAGCGTGTCGGCGGGGACCATCGACCTGCCCGTGAAGGACGCGACGATAGCGGACAACGCAAGCAATGCCGCGCCCTGAGCCGGACGCCTACTTCATGGGCATCGCGCTGGCGGTCCGAGGCCGCGCGAACTGCACGGGCCGGCGCGTAGGCGCCATCATCGTGCGCGACCGCCGCATCCTCAGCACCGGCTACAACGGCACGCCGTCGCAGATGCGCAACTGCGAGGATGGCGGCTGCCATCGCTGCGCGAACCCGCAATCCTATCCGTCGGGCGAGGGCTACGACCTCTGCATCTGCGTCCACGCCGAGCAGAACGCGCTGCTGGCCGCCGCGCGCTTCGGCGTGGCGATTGAAGGCTGCACGCTGTTCACCACGCTCCAGCCTTGCTTCGGCTGCCTGAAGGAGACGCTACAGGCGAACGTCCACGAAGTCTGCTACCTCCAGCCGTGGGAGTCGCGCTTCGCCGAACAGTACGCCGCCCTGGTGGACCGTCTCGGCCGCGACCAGTTCCGCCAGGTGCAGATCGCGGACGCCGACGCAGCGTGGGCGCTGGGCCGAGCGGGAGAGTCCGGCGAACGAGGCCTCGGCCATGAACTGCTGTAGCCTGCGCCTCGATCCCCTTCCCCAGCGCTCTGCGCCCTCCGCGGCTCCGCGGTGAACCGTGGCGTAGTTACGAGCACCTTGCCCGCGTGCGCGCGCAGCCTGTCGTCCTCGAGCGCAGCGAAGGACCTCGCTCGTCCGAACGAAATGCTTGGCGTTGCTCTGTAAGGCAGGCGGCGTCACAGCCGGCAGCCCCGGTACCACGCTTCTCCAACCCCTCTGCGCCCTCAGCGGCTCTGCGGTGAACCCGTCCCTACCTCCTCCGCGGTGAACCCACTCCGCCCGCAGTGGTACAGTACGACGGAACCCGGCCCGGGCAGCGGAGGCCCATGCTCGATATCTACCTGATCACGTTGGCGCTCTCGATCGGCATTGGCCTCGCGTCGACGTTGATCCTGCTCGCGCTCTCGCGCACCGAGCGCTTTCTCGCGCTTTTCCACATCCGAGGCACGATGGAGAAGCCGCGCTGGGGCGGCGTCGTCTTCATCGCGACGTTCGCGCTGACGCCGTTCATCGCCTCCGCGCTGTCTTCGCACGCCAGCGAGTTCTTCTCGCCGAAGAGCAGCAGTTTCCTCGGCCTGCTGGCCGCCGCCGCGCTCGTCTTCGTCGTCGGATTCTTCGATGACGTGAAGCTTGCCAGCCCCGCCGTCCGCTCGCTCGTCTTCGTCGCGGGCGGGACCGCCGCATACGTCGCCGGCTACCGCATCGATGATGTCGGGGTGCCGTGGGGGCCCAGCATCCATCTCGGAGCGGCGGGCTTCGTCGTCACCGTCCTCTGGATCTATGTCATGACGAACGCCATCAACTTCATCGATGGCCGCGATGGCGTCTCGCTCGGCGTCGGCATCTTCGCGTGCGTCACCATGGCCCAGATCGCCGCGCATTCGTCGCACCCGACGGTGGCGCTGCTGCTCGTGGCGCTGGCCGGCGCCGGCCTTGGCTTCATGCCGTTCAACCTGCCTCCCGCGTCTGCCTACGTCGGAGACTCCGGCGCGTACGTCATCGGCTTCATCCTCGGCACGCTGTCCATCCGCGCGGCCACGGGGCCGACAAACGAAGTGTTCATCGCGGTGCCGCTCGTCGCTTTCGGCTACCCCATCCTCGATGGCGTACTCGCGACGACGCGGCGGCTGCTCCAGCACAGGCATCCGATGATCGGCGACGAAGATCACATCCACCACCGGCTCGAAGCGTACGGCGCCGGTCCACGTGGAACGCTCGTCGTGATCTGGGGACTCGCGCTGCTCTTCTCGATAGGCGCGATCCTGCTGCACTACTTCCAGCAGACCTGGATGGAGGTGTCGGTGCTGGCTGCGATGGCGGCAATCGTCGCCGTCACACTGCTGCGGCTCGGCTACATCCTCACGATGTGGAACAGCCGCAGCGTCGTCTGGCTGCGCCAGCGCGTCTTCGCCCCGAACGAAACCGCAGCGCGCCCCCACGACTGACCGCCAGCCGTTAGCAGCGGCGCCTTCGAGATAGCTTCGAGACGCGAAGCGCGTGGCATAGCCGTCCCGGCTGTGTGTCCGGCAAAGCCGGACCGACGTTTGCTGAGGCTCCGAAAAAACGTCCTCTTCCGTCCATGGCTTGCCGTTTTTCGACGATCGGGCGCCGATCGAAGAGTCGCGGTAGGAGACAAGCCCGGGGTGAGGTGCGCGCCTGGCATCAGCCATCATCGGCACGCCCGATCCCCGGTTCGCGGACTACACTGGCTACTACCCGCTCCGTCCGCCGATCACGCGCCGCACTCCGTTCGCAGCCAACACGAACCCACAGCGCCCGGCGATACCCGTCGCCGTCACCGCATCGCGCACCGCGTTTCCGCGAAGGTGCTTCCGGTAGTAGCGCCACATGCTGCGATGACGCTCGACCACCAGCCGCGACGACGTGCTCTGGCTCGCCCCGATGCTGTGGTACACCGTGATTGCCGGCTCGTACACCACGCGATATCCCGCATCCTGCGCGCGTCGGCAGAAGTCCACGTCCTCGTTGAACATGAAGAAATCCGCGTCCCAGCCGCCCAGTCGGTCGTGCACCGCGCGCGAGAACATCAGCGCGGCGCCGCTGACCCAGTCGACATCGCGCTCGGCCGAGTGGTCGAAGTCCGCCATGAGATAGTCGCGCGAGTAGCGGTTGCCGGGCAGCAGTCGCGTCAGCACCGAATACCGGTTGAAGAGGGCGGTCGCGTAGCCAGGAAACGCCCGGCAGCTCAACTGCAGCGATCCGTCGTCGTTGAGCAGCTTCGGCGCGAGGATGCCAACATCCGGATGGTCAGTCAGGTACCGCGAGAGCGGCGTCGTGACGTCGCGGTCGAAGTGCGTGTCCGGATTGAGTTGCAGAATGTGTATGCCGGTCGACGCAACAACACCATCGTTGATCGCGGCCGAGAGGCCGCCGTTCGACGCGCGCCGCACGAGCCGCACCCACGGATAGTCGCGCGCGACCGTATCGGCGGTTCCATCGGCCGAGGCGTTGTCCACGACGATCACTTCGCGCGATGCCTCACCCTGGTAGCGCTGCAGCGCGTCCAGGCAGCGGCCAATCACAGCTCGCGAGTTGAACGTCACGATGACAACGGAAACGTCTACGCTCATCGTGAAGCGGTCTGCCGCGCGACAACGCTTTCATAGACGGCATGCGTTTCGTCGGCGGCCCGATGCCAGCTGAACTCCGCCGCCCGCGCACGGCCGCGCGCCGAGAGGTCGGCCCGAAGCTCCGCCTCCTCAAGTAGGCGCTGCAGACCATCGCGAATCGCGTCGACGGACAGCGGATCGACCAGCACCGCCGCGTCAGTCGCCACCTCTGCTGTGGCAGAAATGCTCGACGTCAGTACCGGCGTGCCGCACGCCATCGCCTCGATCACGGGAAGTCCGAACCCCTCGTGCAGCGAAGGGAACGCGAACGCATCCGCAGCGGAGTACAGCGCGGGAAGGTCGGCGTCGCTCACATATCCGAGATAGCGCACCCGATCCCGCATGCCGAGTTCCTCGACCAGCGCAAGCTCCTGGTCGAATTTCCACGCCTTCTGGCCAACAACGACCAGCTGATGCTGCATCCCCGAATCGCGCAGCATCGCCATCGCCCGAATCAGCCGCGCGCGATTCTTCCCTGGCTCAAGGCTGCCCACGCTCAGCACGAACGGGCCCTCGATACCGTGCGCGCGCGCCACCGCCATCGCCGCCGCGTCCGGCACCGGTACGAACCGGCCAGCCGCAGCCTCGTACACCGTCACGACCTTCGTCGCAGGCACGCCGAGCGTGCGTACGATGTCGTCCCGAGCGGCATTCGATGGCGCAATGATCGCGTCAGCGACTCGCGCGGACAGGCGAGTAAGCGTTTGCATATACAAACGTCGCGCTGGCGGATAACGCTCGGGGATGCGGAAGAAGGTGACGTCGTGAATCGTCACGACCCTCCGGCAGCGAACGCCCGCGAGCGGCAATGTGTGATGCGTCGAGTGCAGCACGTCGATACCGAGCGAAGAGAGCGCCCGAGGCAGCCGCGCCTGCTCCCACGCCAGCCGCGCGGGTCGAGATGCCGCGCCGACATGCTCAGCCCGCCAGTTGCGTTTGCCGGCAAGATCCGCATCGAGCCAACTCCCGCGCACGAACAGCGCGTAGCCGTCGTGGCGGTCGCGCTGCGCCATCGCCCGCACCAACTCGATAGCGTAGACGCCCGCACCCGCGGGCTGCGGCGGCACGGATGTCGCGTCGATCGCGATCCTCACAGGTCGCCCACCTGCACGGTGCGGCCCATGCGCCCGCGATAGTAGTCGAACGCGCCCATCGTCATCGCACGCAGTAGCCGCCAGTCGCGCCGGGCGATCATCGTCGCCGCCGTCGCGAGGCGGGTCGCCCAGAAGTAGGCCGTGAACCACGCATATCCGAGTCGCGAGCGTGCATGCTTGCGCACCAGGTAGATGCGGTTGCGCGTGGCGTAGTACTGCTTGAACGGCGTCATCCAGCCGCCGCCGCTGGAGCCGCTCTCTCGGTGGTAGATGACCGCGTCCGGCTCGTAGCGAACACGATAGCCCTGCGCCTGCGCGCGCCGGATCCAGTCGGTTTCTTCGTAGTACATGAAGAAGCGCTCGTCCAACCGTCCCGCATCGCGGAATGCGTGCCGAGGCACGAGCGCGCAGCAGAAGCTCGCCGTGGCGAGGTCATCGCGGCGGACGCTCGTCGCCGGCCCGTCGGGCCGCCCGGCGAAGGTGTCGCGGAACACGCCGAGCCTCCAGTCGAAGCCGCCAGCGTGCGTGCTGATCAGGCGATGGTCGTCGGCGTAGAGAATCTTCGGCACGACGATCGTCCGCTCGTCGGCGGCGGCGACGAGCCGTGCCAGAAAGTTGGGCTCCAACGTCGTATCGGGGTTCAGGAACAGCACGAACTCCGGCTCATCCACGAGACCGCGATCGAACGGCACATTCGCACCAGCGGCAAATCCGACGTTTTCGCCGCAGCGCACCGAAGCGAACGCCTCGCATCCCGCGAACGCCGACTCGATCATCGTCATGGATGCGTCGGTCGATCCCGAATCGACGACGATCAACCGCCACGCGGGGAATATTACCGACTTTAGCGAAGCACAGAACGCCTCGATGAACGGCGCGCTGTTGTAGTTCACGACCACAATAGCGACGGACGGCGTGTCGGACGGCTGCGGATCAGGCATCTGCGGCGGCTCGCGCATCGTCGAAGTACGCCGCCAACGCCTCGCGCCACGGCCGAAGCGTCACGCCGGCCGCCGCAGCGCGCGTGTTGGCGAGCACCGAGTACGCGGGCTTTCGCGGCCCGTCGTAGCCGCGTGCCGCCAATTCATCCGCGGTCACCCGCTCGATCGACACATCGCCGAGACCGGCGAGCTGCAGAATCTCCACAGCCCAGTCATAGCGCGACGCCTCGCCCTCGTTCGTCAGATGGTAGATACCGGCGGGCGCCTTGCACTCGATCAACCGCCGGAGTGCGACCGCCAGGTCGTCGGTCGATGTCGGCGTGGCGATCTCGTTGGTCACGAAGCTCAGCGCTCGGCCGGATGCGGCTGCGGCCCTCACCTTCTCGACGAAGTTGTTGCCGCCCGGGCCGTAGAGCCACGCGACGCGCACGATCAGAGTATCGGGACACGCGGCGGCGGCGAGCCATTCGCCATCGAGCTTGGAGACGGCGTAGGCGTTCAGCGGGCCAGTCGCATCGGATTCCAGGTAGGGCGATGTGTTCTCGCCGTCGAACACTTCGTTCGTGCTGATCGCCACGAGTCTCGCACCAACGCGCCGGCACGCCTTCGCTACATGCTCGGCGCCGATGCCGTTGATCGCGCGGGCGACCGCGGGCTCGCGTTCGCAGCGGCCGGTATCTGTGAGCGCGGCGGCGTGGATCACGACCGATGGCTCGTGTCGGGCGATCGCCTCGCCCACAGATCGTGACTCAGCCACATCCAGCTCTGCGTGGCCAAGAGCCGCCACATCGTGAGCCGTAAGCGCGCGCTGCAGGCTGCGCCCTAGCTGCCCGTGACCGCCGGTGATGAGAATGCGCATGATAAGGAGCATTGTAGCGCGTGCCGAGACGGCAGTTACGTGCGCCTCAAGACGGCGACGGTGCATCATACGGACGCGCGTTCGCCAGCCGATCGCCGTACTGCCGCCCGTAGTAGCGGCGGAAATCGCCCGACTTGATCGGTTCCCACCAATCGCGATGCTCTGCGTACCAGCGCACAGTTCGTTCCATCACGTCCGTGAAGTCGTGCTCCGGCTGCCAGCCCAGTGCTCGCAGCTTCGCCCAGTCCATGTAGTAGCAGGGGTCGTGGCCGGCGCGATCCTCGACGAACTGGATCAGGTCGTACGGCTTGTCGAGCACGTCCAGAATCGTTCGTGCCGCGTCGATGTTCGAGACGTGGTTGTCCGCCTGGATGTTGTATGCCTCGCCCCGCTCGCCGCGCTCCAGCAGTAGGAGCAGCGCGCGCACGTTGTCCTCGACGAACAGTCGATCGCGGATCTGGAGACCCTCGCCGTACACCGGCAGTGGCTGTCCGTCCAGCGCATTCGTGACGAACAGGGGGATCGCCTTCTCAGGATATTGGTACGGCCCGACGTTGTTCGCCGGCCGCGCCACGACCACCTGCAGGCCGTAGGTCTCCGCGAAGGCGTGGCACATCATGTCGCCGGCCGCCTTGCTGACCGCATACGGACTGCGCGGCAGGAACGCGTCATCCTCGCGCCGCGGATTCTCCTTCGTCGCGGGGCCGTACACCTCATCGGTCGAGATGTGCAGCACGCGCTCGACATCGAGGTCGCGCGCGGCGCAAAGCACGTTGTACGCGCCCCGCAGATTGGTCTCCATGAAATCGGCCGCATCTTCGATAGAGCGGTCGACGTGCGACTCCGCCGCGAAGTTGACGACGGCGTCACAGCCGCGCATCGCCGCGACGACAGAGGGAGCATCCGCAACATTCCCGTGCACGAACGCATAACGCGAGCTGTCGGCGACATCGGCGAGGTTCCGCGGGTTGCCTGCATACGTGAGCGCGTCGAAGTTGACCACGTGCGCATCGGGCCGCCGCGCCATCAGGTGCCGGATGAAGTTGCTGCCGATGAAGCCTGCGCCGCCGGCGACGAACACCTTCTTCATCATGGCACTCGGATCCGGCTGAAGTCGCCGAGCACGAGCTGGTAGCCGCGCGGCTTGCGATCGTCGCCGGCGAGCTCCACATTGCGCCCGATCAGGCTCTGCTCGATACGATGACCGAGATGTTTGATCGTCGTGTTCTCGAGCACCACGCTCCCCGCGATCTCGCTCCCCAGTACTTCGCAGTCATGGTCGATCGACGTAAACGGGCCGATGTACGAATTCTCGATGCGCGTCCGCTCGCCGATGATCACGGGGCCACTGATCACGCTGTTGACGATGGTGCAGCCCGGCTGCAGCACAACTCGCCCGTGCAGCGTCGATGCGGCGTCCACCGAACCGCCACTCTGGTCGTCGCGCAGCATCTCCAGCACGATGCGATTCGCCGCCAGAAGGTCGTCATGCTTGCCGGTATCGATCCATTCGCCCTCAACGACTTCGGCGCGCACCTTCGAGCCATGGTCCAGCAACCACTGAATCGTGTCGGTGATCTCAAGCTCGCCGCGCGCCGACGGCTTGATCCTGTCGATCGCTTCGAACACACGGCTGGTGAACAGATAGATGCCTATCACCGCGAGATCGCTAGGCGGATCCTTCGGCTTCTCGATCACCCGCACCAGGCGCTCACCGTCGAACTGAGCGACACCGAACTGCGTCGCGTCCGAGACGTGCTTCAGCAAGATCGCCGCGTCGTCTCCGGACGCGTCGAACGCCTGGACGAAGGGGACAATGCCCTGTGTGAGGAAGTTGTCGCCCAGGAACGTGACGAAGGGCGCGCCGTTCATCCACTCGCGCGCGAGGCCGACGGCCTGTGCGATCCCTCCCGGCTTGAGTTGCTCGATGTACTCGATCCGAGCACCAAAGGCCGTTCCGTCGCCGGCCGAGCGGCGCACCTGGTCGCCCGTCTCAGGCGAGACGACGATCGAGATGTCGCGGATACCCGCCTCGACGAGGTGCTCCAGCGCGTAGAACAGGATCGGCTTGTTGGCGATGGGTACGAGCTGCTTGGCGCCCGTGTAGGTAAGCGGTCGAAGCCGACTCCCCTTGCCACCGCAGATGACGAGCCCCTTCATTGGTCCCTTCATGCGGGCAGTCTACCACCCGCAAATCGGCGCGGATCGGTGTTTCTGGCAACGTAAGGTTCGGCGCGAACGCGGGCTGCGGCTAGCCCCAGCTGGCGCTGGCTGGCAAGATCGTCGCGAAACGCAAGCGCATCGCGGATTGGAGAGATCATGGACGTGCGGGGAAAGACAGCCATCGTTACGGGTTCCGCCGTAGGTGTCGGACGTGCCGTCGCGCTCGATCTCGCGCGGCGCGGCGCGAACATCGTGATCAACTACTCGCGGTCCGAAGACGACGCGAAGGAAGCGCTGCGACTTGTCGAGGCGGCTGGCGCGAAGGCACTGCTCGTCCGTGCCGACGTTGCCGATGACGCGCAAGTGCAGTCGATGGTGAAGCAGGCGGTCGATGCGTTCGGCGGCCTGCACATCCTCGTCAACAACGCGGCGATGACCCACTTCGTGCCGTTCCACGACCTCGACGGCATGAAGGCCGAGTACTGGGACGACATCTTCAACGTCAATGTGAAAGGTGCATTCTTCTGCGCACGGGCTGCTGCGAAGGCGATGAAGCAGAGCGGCGGCGGCGCGATCGTGAATATCGCCTCGGTCGCCGGCGTGCGAGCGATCGGCAGCTCGATCGCCTACGCCGCCTCGAAGGCGGCGCTGATCAACATGACGATCGCGCTGGCGCGCGTACTGGGTCCGGACGTGCGCGTGAATGCCGTTGCCCCCGGCTTCATCGAGACCCGCTGGCTGAAGAATGGCCTCGGCGACCAGGTCTACGAGGCCGGCAGAGCGATCCAGATCAAGCAGGCGCCGCTGAAGGCCATCTGCAAGCCCGAAGATGTCTCGCAACTGGTGATGAGCCTCATCGAAGGCGCGGACCTCGTAACCGGCGAATGCATCACTATCGACGGCGGCGTCGGCATCGCCGGCTAGCGCGACAAAGATAGACGACCGCGAGCACTGTCCGTGTAGGGGCGTTCCGTGGAATGCCACGTCGCGGCGCAACTACCCGACAGCAACGCGAACAGTCCGAAGCGCGGGCTTTCAGCCCACGTCGTGTGGTACCAGCAACTCGTTAGGTCGACCGGTGCAAACCGTATGCGCGAGTTCTTTCCCAATACCCGGCGAGGCTACGATTTCCGCAAACGTGAACCCCATGCCGGATGTGCAAGACTGAAACAGGCTTGCCGCCGGAGTTGGATACACGGTTCCCGTTCAGCGCCATGGTAGGAGTGATCCATGGACAAGTGGGAATACAAAGTCGTGTACGTAGATTTCAGAGGCAGGATTTCGTCAGAAGGGGCGGAGTACATCCGACAGGGCGGTGAACACCGCACCGGGTTCGTCCGCGGCTACCTCGACAAGCTCGGCGAGGAAGGCTGGGAACTGACCGGCTTGCTCCCCCTGATGAGG
>CAYWOO010000006.1:0-3952 GCA_964458665.1 uncultured Dehalococcoidia bacterium | reverse complement strand
CATAGTCCGGATAGTTCGTGCCCAGCCCCATCGGCGGCCGGTTCGGGAAGCCGCTCAGCTCGTTATAGCCTGTGATCGCGTTCAGCACGGCGCCGAAACCGAAGAAGTCCTTGTGCGGTCCGTCGAGCCCCTGCATGGGCTGGTACGCCGCGATGATCGCCGGGTTGATCGCCTTTAGCGCGTCGTACGTGAAGCCCCAGCGCTCCACCATGCGGTTTGTCTGATTCGTGATGAAGATGTCGCACCAGGCGATCAGCTTGTGTGCCAGCGTCATCGCGTGCGCGTTATTGAGATTGAGCGTCAGGTCCAGCTTGCCGGCGTTGTAGTTGTTGAAGTAGCCGCTGACGTTATAGCCCGTCTTCCCCGTCGCGAACGGCAGCACGCTGCGCAGGCCGTCGAGGTGCGCCTCCGATTCGATCCGCACCACGGTCGCCCCGAACCGCCCGAGATTCTCCGCGCAGATCGGCCCCGCCCCGAACCACGAAAAGTCCGCAACCTTGATCCCCTCAAGCGCCATCCCCGTCATAGCATCCTCCTCATGGCTCTCTGCGCCGGGACATCATCTCCATGGGAAGGATGTCCTCTGCTCGCGACTCGCGCACGACCGCGGCGCAACGTTGTCTTCCTGAGCAAAGCGAAGGATCTCGTTGGTTCCAGCAAGACACTGCGTGTGCTCAGCCAAACCGGATTGATATTCGTCCTTACTCCGCGCCCTCTGCGGCTCTGCGGTGAATAAAATGTTACTCCGCGTCCTTCGCGCCTTCGCGGTGAACCAATTCGTCGTCTCTCTGCGCCCTCTGCGCCTTTGCGGTGAATTTCGATCCTCCGCGGCCTTCGCGCCTCCGCGGTGAATCCAATGTCGTCGTCTCTCTGTGCCCTCTGCGGCTCTGCGGTGAATCCTAAAGAACGCCCAACCCATGCAGTCGTGACAATTCCGCCGCTGAAACCCCCAGCGCGCCGAACACCTCCGCATTGTGCTCCCCCGGCAGCGGCGGCCGTCGTCGCAGCGACCATGGCGTCTCCGTAAGCCGGTACGGCGGTCCCGCGTAACGCACCGTTGCGCCCAGATGATCGTGCGGCACGTCCTCGTACCACTTGCGGTACGCCAGCTGTGGATTCTTCGCCAGGTCCTCCGGCGTCGAGACGATGCCGATCATGATGCGCTGCTTCTGCGCCTCTTCGTACAACGTCCACTTGCTCATGCTCGCGCAGAACCGCTTGAACACCTGATACATGTGGGCCAGCACGTTGATGCGCTCCGCCAGCTTGTCGGGCTCCTGCACCAGGCTCGTCAGAAAGCGCAGATTGAGCCCCTGGATCATCGAGAGGTTCGGCTCTTCGTTCAGATCCTCCGCCAAACCCTCGCGATTCATCCAGTCCAGCATCACCGTCCATGGCGCCCCGCCCGGCGTGCCCAGGTATGCGAAGATCTGCCCGTCCTTCGTGTCGAAGATGCCGATCCCGGGCAGATCGATCGGAATGATGCCGCGCGCTCCCGTGCGCGTCGCCACGCGCTGGTTCATGTCGTACGTCATCATCGCCGTCTCCTGGTTGATCGAGAGCGCCTCCTGCATCGAGACGTCGACGTGCTGTCCCTCACCAGAATTGTCGCGATGCACCAGCGCCATCATCGTCCCGCATGCGCCGTCGATGCCCGCGCAGACATAGCCCTGGTTGCCGTACGCCCGGTTCGGCGGGTCTTCCTTCTCGCCGGCCAGCGTCATCATGCCGCTCATCGCCACGCCCACGATGTCCGACCACGCGTAGTGCGCGTGCGGCCCCGTCTGCCCGAACCCCGTGATCGATGTGAGAATGATGTCCGGCCGGATCGCGCTCAGCCCTCCGTACCCCAGCCCCAGCGAGTCGAGATACCCCGGCGCGTACGTCTCCACGACAACATCCGCGGTCGCGACGAGCTTCTCGAACAGCGCGCGCCCCTCCGGCTTCGTGAAGTCGAGCGTCACACTACGTTTGTTCGTGTTGAGGTTGAAGAACGATAGGCTGCGATCCACCGCGCGCTCGTCGTGCCAGAACGGCCCGATGTCCCGCATCGGATCGCCGTCCGGCGGCTCGATGCGGATCACATCCGCGCCCAGGTCCGCCAGCAGCTTCGTCGCGTACACCCCCGTCTCGCCAGCGAGATCGAGTACGCGAATATCATCAAGCGCGGAGTCAGTCATGCGCTACCCCTTCAGGAACTGGTGAATTCTGCGTCCGTCGGCCCAAGCCTGCAAGATTCCGACCTCATCAGCAAAGTCGTACATGTGGTGTAGGGGCACGCGGTGGCGTGCCCGCTGCGGCTATCCCTTCAGGAACTGGTAAATTCTGTGTCCGTCGCCCCAAGCGTGCAAGATTCCGACCTCATCAGCTAGATCGAACACGTGGTGTTGGGGCACGCGGTGGCGTGCCCGCTGCGGCGGCGTGCCAGGCTCCATCATGTCAAGCCACACTCGGTCACGGTACGCGCACCGTCGCAATAAGCACCCGGTCGCCGGCGGGGATCTTTTGGCCGTCGTCGCGCAGCGCATCGAGGTGCGAGCCTACAACATCAGGCGCGTCTTCGAGCACTTCCTCAACCGTCTCGCCTTGCGTGAAGCAGCCAGGTAGCGCAGGGAACTCCGCCCAGTAACCACCCTCTTCGGCCTCGTGGATGACCATCACGTAGTCCATAGACCGCATTCTACACGGGCGCATCCACGACTCCCGCCGCCCGTCAACGAACCAGAAGCCGATTGTCGCGAGCGCCGTTTCGCACAATCCCCGCTAACAGCTAACAGCTAACAGCTAACCGCTAACCGCTAACCGCTAACCACTAACAGCCAACAGCTAGCCAGCCCCCGGCCACGGCCGCTGCTGCGTCGCCCGCATCACCGCCCCCGCCGCCGAATCGAGATCCGGCCCCCGCCGCAGCGTGTGCCCGCCGTCCGCCGCGATCACCTGCCCCGTGATCCACGACGACTCCGGCCCGATGAGGAAGCGCACCGCCTCGCCGATATCTTCCGGCGTCCCCAGCCGATGCAGCGGCATCTGGTCGAGATAGTCCGCCTGGATCGCCGGGTTCGCCACCAGCGCCGCCGCAAGGTCCGTCGGTACCAGCCCCGGTCGCACCGCATTCACGCGGATGCCCGCGCCGCCCAGCTCGTCCGCGGCGTTGCGCACCAGCATCTCCAGCCCCGCCTTCGACACGCAGTACGCCGTCATCCACCGATGCGTCAGCACCCCCGCAATCGACGAGATCGCGACCATCGACCCGCCGCCGGCAACCATAGCCCGCCCAGCGTACTTCAGCGTCAGCATCGTGCCCGTGAGATTCGTCGCCAGCACGGCGTCCCACTGCGCGCGGTCCGTATCGAGCAGCGGCCCGAACGATCCCGTCCCCGCCGCCGCGACACACCCGTGCAGCGCACCAGCCGAGTCGCACGCGACCGTCACCGCAGCCGCAACATCATCTTCGTTCGCGACATCGCCAACAGCGACCCGCACGTCCGGCCCCGGCGTCTCGCGCAACCGCGCCGCCGCCGCATCGAGCTTCTGCTGCGTCCGCCCCATCAGCGTCACGGCGCCACCATCCACTCGCAACCGCGCCGCGCACGCCAGCCCGATCCCAGACCCGCCGCCAGTGATGAGAAAGTGCCGTCCGCTTAGCGCGTCAGTCATATGGGTTACCACTCGCAGATTAGGCCGGGTTCGGTACGAGCCCGAGCTGGCGGTGCAGCGTGAGGTCGTCTCGGACGGCTTCGTGTTCGATGACTAGTCCGTCGCGTATTCGCCAGAAATGCACGGCATAGAGCTCAAAGCTCTTGCCCGTCGGTTCAACGTGACGGAGATCGCCGTCGTGCGGAATGGTTGGCCGGCCTAGATGTGTACCGGTGACACGAGTGTGCGCGACAACCCAGTCATCTTCGGCGAACAACTTCTCGATGTGGCCGTGTGTGTCAGGAAAGGTTGTGAA
>CAYWOO010000005.1:0-2949 GCA_964458665.1 uncultured Dehalococcoidia bacterium | reverse complement strand
GTGAGGTGCGCACCTGGCGCCGCTGTTCGGCGAACACGGCAAACTACAAATGTAGGACAGCCGCCCCGGCTGTTGGCAGTCCGCCTCCATCCCGATCCGAGAGCCCTCTCCACGTCGTGGAGAGGGCGCGGCCGACGGCCGGGGTGAGGTGCGCGCTTGGCGCCGCTGTTCGGCGAACACGGCAAACTACAAATGTAGGACAGCCGCCCCGGCTGTTGGCAGCCCGCCACGTCCACCACAACCCCTGCGCACAACACGCACCCATCCCGATCCAAGAGCCCTCTCCACGGCGTGGAGAGGGCGCGGCCGACGGCCGGGGTGAGGTGCCGCCCTTACGGCTGCTGCTTGATCTTCGCGGCCGCCTTTTGCACGTGCGCCGCGAACTCCGCCGAGTCGAGCGGCGACGCGCCGCCGGTGGCGGTGAGTTGGTAACCAATACGCCCGAGCCTGGCGTACACCAGCGTGAACACCACCGTGAGGTCGCCCTCCTGACCAGGGACCGTTCCGGTGGTCTGTACTTCGAAGGCGTACGACTTGTCGCCGGGGGCATCCAGCGCGATCGCCTTGCTCGTCGTACCGGAGAATTCGACGCCGTTGCTGTCGAGCTTGCCGTCGTTGATCGCCTGCACGGCGCACTCGATCAATGCCGGGATGGCGTCGATGCCGGCGCTCGCGTCGCTGTCCTTCCCGAAGACGATGATCGTTTCAGAGATCGACGCTGCGTTCGCGCCCTGCTGGAAGTCGCTGCCGTCCGCGCGGCCGGTCTTCCCCTTCTCGGCGGCTTTTCCGCAAGCATCCTGGAGGGGATTGTTGTCAGCGTCGCGCGTATTCGGCGTCTCGACGTAGCCGGCCGGAAAATCGGCTGCGGTGAGAAGCATGGACTTGGCGAATGCCGACTCGTCGTTCACCGAGGACGTAGCGTCCGCGGTCTTCGATACCGCCGGGCTGCTCGCCGCCGCAGGGCTCTTCGCGGCGGTCGCGTCGCCTGTGGCTCTTGGTGTCGCCGTATTGCTGCTCGACGACGAACCGCCGCACGCGGCGCAGATGGCGAGCAGCGATGTAACGGCGGCCAGCAGGGTGAGTCTTCGCACGATTCCTCCTTGAATCGCGCCAAGCGTACGCCTCACCAGATCCGATAGCAAGAGACGCCCGCGAGCTTCGTTATACTGTCATGCTATGCCCGCTTTGAAATCGGCTGAGATAAACCATAATCATGCCTGACCCGCGTTATGTCCCACGAAAGATCAGCGCGGGCGTCATTCTCGTCGACCGCGAAGGCCGCGTGCTGATGCAGCTGCGCGATGACACGCCCGGCATCATGTTCCCCGACCACTGGGGCCTCACGGGCGGCGCCGGGCACGCCGGCGAGACTCCGGAGGATACGGCCCGCCGCGAAGTGCTGGAAGAAACGGGCATGATGCTCGACAAGATCGAGCCGTTCCGTGCCTACTACTTCGCCGAGACGAAGACGCCCGCCGGTGCGAAGCGAGCCGCGAAGACGGCCGCCGACTACGAGGTGTACGTCTTCCACGCCCCATGCGACACGCCGGCGGCGGAACTTATTTGCGGAGAAGGCCGCGAACTGCGCTTCTTCAGCGCGGACGAGACGGCGCCGCTCGACATTGCGTACAACCATCGCGACGTGCTCGCGGACTTCTTCGGCTCGCCGATCTACGCGCTGTATCTGCGCGGCGTCCCGTTCGGCGAAGGAGGCTCGGATGGCGCCACGATCGAGCCGCTTGCGCTCTTTCTTGCCGCGCTCGACACGGGGACGCCGTGGTTCGAAGCGCTGATGCAGGCGATCGCGCTGTGGGAGCAGCCAGGCGAGTTCGTGGATGGCCGCCAGTATCGCTACCTGATCGGCGGCGAAGCGTTCGACTGGCTGCTCCTCGCGGAGCGGCTGATCGCGGCTGCGGGCGCGAGCGCTCCGCCGGCCGAGACCGAGCGGCTGCTGTTCGAGGGGCGCGCACCCGCTGACACGAGCATCGACTCCACGCCCGCCACCGCAGCCGAGCGGATGACAGACGAACGCCTGCGTTCGCTGATCGGTGAATCGAAGCACCGCGCGCACCTCAACTACCTCTACGGCGTGACGGTGGAAGAGGCGCTGCAGTACGCGATCGAGCTGGAAGTGTCGAAAGAGCGCGTCAACGTGAGCATCAAGGATCCGCGCGCCGAGGACGCCGTGCGCGACCCGATCTACGAGCGCATCTACGGCCGCCCGCGCGAGGAGTTGCTGGCTGCGTTCCGGGAGGAAGCCGGTCAGCCAAACAGCAGCAACATCTCGCTGGCCGAGCTGCGCGAGTTCATGTACTGGCTCTTCAAGTTCCGTGTCCAGAACCAGGAGCCCGCGCGCGTCGCCTCCGACACGCGCAAGGCGCTGGCGCAGCTCTCCGCAATGGAGGTCGCCGTCCGCCGTGCCGGCGCACGCACGCGTCCGGAAGCGGCGCCAGCCGCGCAGACAGCTCCATAGCATCGCCGTAGCGCGGGCTTTCTAGCCCGCGCGATTCCCGATCCGCCACCGGAGCAGGGACTTCAGTCCGCCTAGGTCCGATCCGATTCCGGAGCGCGGGCATTCAGCCCGCGTCGTGCGCGGCAAGAAACCATTGAGGCGACGCGAAGCGCGTGGCATAGCCGTCCCGGCTGTGCGTCCGGCAAAGCCGGACCGACGCAGCACGATCCCTCACCCAACGTATTGCCTCCGCGTGCCACACCAATCGGCAAACCGCCTTGTTGGCGCAGTAGCACAAGCATTCAGCGCCACACGACGCGGGCTGAATGCCCGCGCTCTGGAGGCGGATCGGCGTCGAGCAGCGCGCGGACTGAAGTCCGCGCTACGATATGTGCGTCCGGCTCCCTGCTTCTTGAACGCGCATCCTGGCAGAAGGCTACGCGAAGCGCGTGGCATAGCCGTCCCGGCTGTGCGTCCGGCAAAGCCGGACCGACGCA
>CAYWOO010000004.1:0-2897 GCA_964458665.1 uncultured Dehalococcoidia bacterium | reverse complement strand
CCACGGCAGGGGGCATGTCTATTCGCCCTCGACCATAAACTATCGCGCCAATATTGATGTCATGAAGCGGCTGGGCGTCACTGATATTGTCTCGCTGTCAGCCGTCGGTTCATTGAAGGAAGAATTGCCGCCGGGCCTGTTTGTGCTGGTTGACCAGTTCATTGACCGGACATTTGCCCGGGAGAAATCGTTCTTTGGGACGGGTTGTGTGGGGCATGTACCATTTTCCCACCCCATATCTCCGGGCTTGCAGGATCAGGTGGCGTCAGCGCTTGCGGTGGAAAACCTGCCCTTCGCCAGAGGCGGCACCTCTGTGGTGATGGAGGGCCCGCAGTTTTCAACGCTTGCTGAATCCCAGCTCTACCGGTCGTGGGGAGCCAGCGTCATTGGGATGACAAACATGCCGGAAGCCAAGCTCGCGCGGGAAGCCGAGATTTGCTACTGCACGGTGGCGATGGTGACGGATTATGACTCCTGGCATGAGGACCATGGAACAGTTGACGTGGCAAAGGTCGTTGAGGTGATGAAGGCGAACTCCGGCAATGCGAAGAAACTGATCTTGCGTCTGGCAAAAGACTTTCCGCGGGAACATCCCTCGTGTCCGATCGGATCGGACCGGGCCCTCGAACATGCAATCATGACAGCAAAAGAATTCCGTGATCCCGCGATCATGAAAAAGCTGGGGGCGGTGGCCGCGCGCGTTCTCCGCTAGAGTTTATTTCTTCTTCAGCACCGCGAGGGCCTTTGAAGTGCTTGACCCTTGTGAGAGGACAAGCCTTACAAAAGGATGACGCAGGAGGCGGGCCTGCTCGGCAACATCAAAAGCATCCTGCTTCTTCGCACAGGAAGTCCGCATCTGCTCCCAGAGCCTGGTGGTTTTCTTGTTCAGATCGCCGCAGGACTTGGCCTTTATGGCATGGACTTTTGTTTCCAGTTCAGTAGCACAGGCCAGCCAAATGCTGCGGTGGGTTTCTTCATGGGACTTGAGGAAACTTGAAAACTTCTTCCAGTCGGTTCTGGTGGCTCCGGACAGGGCAGCTTCATTTTTCAGCTTGGGCAGCTTGATGGTGAAATCGATCTTGAACCTGTAGCCTTCCAGGCTGCAATATTTGCCCTGAACCAACTGGCCCGACTGGGAAGATACCGCGGTAGTTGCCGCGTAGGCCTTGACCCCGCCGACGCGCGGGCCCCGTTTGACAAGTGTAGTGTAGATTGCTCCCGGTGTGTTACCGGAGATGGCGTAATAAGTGTATTTGGTTGTTTGGGCTGGTTTGCCGAGGGCGCTATTGCCCATGAGGCAGGCACAGAAAACCGGAGCTAGAATAAGCAACGCTCTTTTCTTCAACTGAGTCTCCCCGCAAACAAGCAGTTAACAATTAGTTAAGCTTGTAAGAATGGCATGCAAAAATCAAGCCAAAAACCGCCAAATTGCTCCCCCCTTGCTGGAAAACATTCCATGACGCATATTTCGACCAACACGGGTGAGGAGAGGAGCCATCTTTTATGCGCAGGAATGGCACGGTAAAGTTTTTCAATCAGGCCAAGGGGTATGGTTTTGTTACACCGGACGGGGGCGGCAAGGATATTTTTGTCCATATTACCGCCGTGCAAAAGTCTGGAATTCCGGAGCTTGCAGAAGGCACGAAAATCAGTTTTGACGTCCAGGACGATGCCCAGGGCCGGGGGCCCCAGGCGATTGAATTGCAATTGATCTGATACTGCTTTTCGCCCGGCGCTAAATGGTCTAGACTGGGGGCAATGGGATAAGATTTCTTCATATTGCACTCGCGGCTCTGTTGTCCGCAGGCGGGGTCTTCGCCGCGGACCGGGATCACAGTAACTGCTATTGCCGCGCCAATAATACGCAGTATTTGCAAGGGCAGGTCTTGTGTCTATCTGGCAAGCTTGCCCGCTGTGAAATGAATCTCAACAATCCTTCCTGGAAAATAATCGCCCCGATATGTCCCGAATCGCGCACCAAGGATTTGCCCACGTTGTTCGCGCAATCGTTGGCTTCTGCGAAGTAGCCATATTTCTGATTATCTTGAATCTCGGTCTCGCCGAGGTTTCCCGGGCGGAAGTTCAGAAGCCGGGCCAGTTCGACTACTATGTCCTGGCGCTCTCCTGGTCGCCAAGTTATTGCGCTGGGGAGGCTGGCCAAAACGATAACCAGCAGTGCGCGCCGGGCCGCCGGTTCGCCTTCGTTATCCATGGGCTGTGGCCGCAATACGACAGGGGGTGGCCGGAGTATTGCTCAACCCATGAAGCCTGGATTCCGCAAAAATTGATTGATGGCATGATAGATGTCATGCCGTCCAAAAAACTTATCATTCATGAGTGGAAAAAGCACGGATCGTGCTCAGGGCTTTCACAAGTGGATTATTTCAATTCAACCCGGCAGGTTTTCGACGGTTTGCGGATTCCGGCACGCTATCTTTCTCCGCAGGTCATAGTCACAATTACACCAGAGCAGCTGGTGACGGATTTTGTGAAATCAAACAAGGGTCTGACTGCGGACATGCTATCGGTGCAATGCGGCAATGCAAGGGACCGGGCGCGGCTTTCGGAACTTCGGGTTTGTGTTAACAAGGCGGGAAGTTTTACCACCTGTGGTGAAAATGAAACGCGGCTGTGCAGGGCAAAGACCATTGTCCTGCCTCCGGTCAAGTAGGAATTCCATGAAGCGCGCGCTTGTCTTCCAGCATATGGACCATGATCACCCCGGCCGTTTCCTCGATTTCTTCGCGGAAGACGGAATTGTTCCGGAAATGGTCCGCCTGTGGGAAGGGCAGGAAATTCCCAATCTTGCTCCCTATGATTTCCTCTTTGTGCTCGGCGGTGCGCAGGACACATGGGAGGAAAACGAGCATTCGTGGATGCTTCAAGAGAAGGCGGCC
>CAYWOO010000003.1:0-3012 GCA_964458665.1 uncultured Dehalococcoidia bacterium | reverse complement strand
GCACAGACGACCGGCGCTAGCCGGGCCCCTGGATCCTGTTCGGCAACCCACGCTTCGAGCCCCGACCAGAGCGGCGTCACCATGGGTGAGCGGGTTCCACCGTCGGACTGGAGCCACTCGAGGTCATAGTCGCCCGGGCCGATCGCCGATCGGATCAGGGGATCGACGTCCGCGGGAGTCATGCCGGGCGGCAAACGGCAATCCACCGTAACGACGCACTCTGCCGGAATCACGTTGATCTGCTTCGACGCCTCGATCATCGTCGGAGCGAGCGTGAAGGAGAGCAATGGCTCGACGATCTCGGCGGCGAGCGGATGCAGCATGCGGGCGCGGGCAAGCGTCTCCTCGAGGGGTGGGCGCTCGCCGAGAACGAGCTCGAGAAACCGTGCTACCTCCGGGATCAGCGCCTGGGGCGGGTTGTACCGACCGAGTGCCTCGATCATCGGCGCTGCCTTGACGAGAGCACTGTCGGCGATCGACGGGACCGAGGCGTGGCCGCTTCGGCCATGCACGCGAACACGGAACGGGGCGCTCATCTTCTCGCCGACCGCGCACAGGTAGAAGACGTCACCCCCGGAGACGCACCGTTCACCGCCACCCTCGTTGAGTGCATAGTCGGCACGGACGAGTTCGGGGTGTTCCTCGACGAGCCAGGAGAGTCCGTAGTTCTCGTTGACCTCCTCGTCTGCGGTCAGGGCGAGGATGACGTCTCCGGCGGGCCTGAACCCCTCGCGCCAGAGCGACGCAAAGGCGACCGCGCTCGCCGCGACCTGATCCTTCATGTCGAGTGCGCCGCGGCCCCAGATCTCGCCGTCGACGAGATCGCCCGACCACGGATCGCGCGTCCGCTCCTCGGGATCGGCCCGAACCGTGTCCGTGTGTGCGAGGAAGGTCAGAGCCGGGCCGTCTCCACCCTTCAATCGCGCGACGAGGTTGAGCCGATCGCGCGTACGGCCCACGAGCTCGCAGGGAATGTCGCTTGCGGCGAGATAGTCGCGCAGCAGCTCAGCGGCGATCGTCTCGTTCCCGGGCGGATTGACCGTGTTCAACCGCAGGAGATTCTGCAGCAGAACGGTCGCCTCGTCGCGGAGGCTCACCCTTCGGCCTGCGACTTCGCCGTCAACTCGTTGTGGACGACCCAGAGCCTCTGGGCCTCGACGCGGTACAGCTGTCGTGACATGGCACAGAGCATAGGCGGCACCATCGCGACGTGCTGGACGCCGGACGCCGACCGCTACGTGGCGGAACACGAGGGTACCGATCGATGTGCTCTGTCCCATTCGCCCCGACACGATGCGACTAGCCCGCCGCGGAGTCCGACTGCCAGAGATGGAAGACGTTGCCCTCGCTGTCCGTGCAGGCCGCGAACCAGCCGTGGGTCGGGACTGGAACCTTCTCCTCAGCCCGGCCGCCGAGCTCGCGCACCGTGCCCCTCGACGCGTCGATATCGTCGGTGGCAAAGTAGACGCTCGGGTGGCCGATCTGATCCGGCGCCTGCATCAGTGCGGCCCCCGCCTGCTCACTGACCTGAGTCATCCGGTAGTCCATCCCGGGCATCCCGGAATCCTGGAACTCCCAGCCGAAGAGACCACTCCAGAACCTCTGTGAGCGCTCGATGTCCTCCGACGGAAACTCGACGTGAACGACCTCGCCAGCCATTGCTGCTCCTCTCGCGCGCCCTTCGCCGACGCTGGTCGACGAGTTACCAGTGAACCGGGAGCATATCGCCGTGGAACGCCACGTACTGCCCACGCTCCGCACGAGCGACGTGACACGCCTATCCCGCGCCTAGAATCACACCCATGACCGACCTCTTCTCGGACGCCGCGTCGGCTCGGCAGAGCCAGACCGCGCCGCTCCCTCAGCGGATCCGTCCGCGGTCGCTCGACGAGCTGGTCGGGCAGCGACACGTGCTGGCGGAGGGATCCGCCTTGCGGCTTGCGATCGAAGGTGACAGGCCGCCGTCGATGATCCTCTACGGGCCGCCGGGTGTCGGCAAGACGACGCTGGCACGGATCGTGGCCGAGACGACAGGTGCGGAGTTCGAGGAGCTTTCGGCGGTCTCCGCACGCGTCGACGACGTGCGCGGAGTGCTGCAGCGCGCCCGCGACCGGCTCGGGGCGAACGGAATCCGCACGATTCTCTTCCTCGACGAGATCCACCGCTTCAACAAGGGCCAGCAAGATGCGCTCCTGCCCGGCGTCGAGAGCGGGCTGCTGACGCTGATCGGGGCGACAACGGAGAACCCGTACTTCGAGGTGAATGCGGCCTTGCTCTCCCGCTGCGCCGTTGTCGAGCTGGAGTCGCTCTCCGATGAGGAGGTCGCAGCAGTCGTCGTGCGTGGCGCCGTCGAGCTCGGGATCGAAGTGCCTGCCGATGTCGCGGAGGCGATCGTCCGTAAGGCCGGCGGAGACGCGCGGAGCGCGCTTTCGACGCTCGAGCTCTCCTGGCAGACAGCAACAGCAGAGGGGTCTCCTCTCGAGGCACGTCACGTTGCCGATGCAGCCCGCAAGCGCCCGCTCCGCTACGACCGGGCCGGCGATCAGCACTACGACATCGTCTCCGCCTTCATCAAGTCGATGCGCGGCAGCGATCCCGACGCCAGCGTCTACTACCTGGCTGCAATGCTCGAGGGTGGAGAGGACGCCCGCTTCATCGCCCGACGCATGGTGATCCTCGCTTCCGAGGACATCGGGAACGCCGACCCGCGCGCGCTGCTCGTCGCTGTTGCGGCGGCGCAGGCGCTCGAGCACGTCGGGTTGCCCGAGGCGCAGCTCAACCTTTCCCAGGCGGCGATTTATCTTGCGAACGCGCCGAAGTCGAATGCCTCGGCGAAGGCGATCTGGGAGGCGCGGGCCGAGGTGAGCGAACGCGGCATTCAACCGCCTCCGCCGGCGCTCCGCGATGCGCACTACGCCGGAGCTCGCACACGGGGCCACGGCGAGGGCTACGTGTCACCCCACGACGACCCTGCACGCGCCACATCCACCTACCTCCCCGACGGGCTCGAGA
>CAYWOO010000002.1:0-19016 GCA_964458665.1 uncultured Dehalococcoidia bacterium | reverse complement strand
CCCCATCGCGAAGTCGCCGCGCAGCGTCTGCAACGCCAGCAGCGTCGCCCGCTCGTCGGCGATAAGCCCCAGCCCCTCGCGCGCCGCCTCCAGCGAGACTTCCTTGCCGTACGAGTCGCAGATCTGCTCCAGCAGGTTGATCGCGTCGCGCAGACTGCCCGTCGCGCTCCGCGAGATCAGCTCCAGCGCCTCGCGCGGCACGTGGATCTTCTCTTCCCCCGCGATCTGCGCCAGCCGGTCCGCCATCGCCGAAAGCGGGATGCGCTTGAACTCGAACCGCTGGCACCGCGACACGATCGTCGCCGGCACTTTGTGCGTGTCCGTCGTCGCGAGGATGAAGACGATGTGCTCGGGCGGCTCCTCGAGGATCTTCAGCAGCGCGTTGAACGCAGGCTCCGTCAGCATGTGCACCTCATCGATGAGGTACACCTTGTGCGCCGCCGCGCCGCCCATCGGCATGTAGTTCGCGTTGTCCCGCAGCTCGCGGATGTCATCGATGCCGCGGTTGCTGGCCCCGTCCATTTCCACCAGGTCCAGCGCGCTGCCTTCGCCGAACGCCGTGCACGATGCGCACGCATTGCACGGTTCGCCCGCGCGCTTCTTCTCGTCGCGGGCGTTCTTCTCGCAGTTGATCGCCTTTGCCAGCAACCGCGCGGTCGTCGTCTTCCCCGTGCCGCGCGGCCCGGAGAATAAGTAGGCGTGCGAGACCTTGTCCGACCTCAGCGCGTTGATCAGCGTGCGCGTAACCACGGTCTGCCCCGACACGTCGGCGAAGCGCTGCGGCCGCCACTTACGATAGAGAACTTCCGTAGGCATTGCGGGGCTCGATCCTTCGATGCGACCGTGGGTGCCCCAGTATAAAGCCGCAATCGCCCCGGAGCGAGACGTTCCATAACGCACCTCCCCGCTCCGTTCACCCGCCGCGAAGTCCCCTGAGCGCCCATACGAAAGGTGCCGTCGCCGTAGGGGCACGCGGTGGCGTGGCCTCATCCGAGGATCAGACTTGGCGCCAAGCGCGAAGATCCGCACGAGCGCCGGACAACTCTCTGCGTTCGGCCGCACGGTGGTGAAAACGAAGGCGCTGCACCGATACGAGCCTCCTCTCCACGACGTGGAGAGGAGGTGGCCGAAGGCCGGAGGTGAGGTGCTCGGGCGCGCCGCCCAAGACCTCGGCCCAGCCCCAACAAACCACTGTGCCTCTGTGGTGAAAACGAAGCGCCGCACCGATGCGAGCCTCCTCTCCACGCCGTGGAGAGGAGGTGGCCGAAGGCCGGAGGTGAGGTGCGCGTGACGCGCGCGAAACCTCCCTCAAGACCCCAATAAAACCCTCTGTGCCTCGGTGCCTCTTTGATGAAGGAAACTAGGCCGCGGCCAGATCCTGCTGCGACCACCACGCCAGGAACGCATCCACGCAGCCCGGGTCGAGCTGCGTCCCGCGCACGCGGCGCAATTCGGTGATCGCCGCGTCGTGGCTCAGCGCCTGGCGGTACGGTCGCGTCGTCGTCATCGCGTCATACGTGTCCGCGACGGTTACGATCCGCGCGATCAGCGGGATCGCCTCGCCGGCGATGCCGTCCGGGTAGCCGCCACCCGCGAACTGCTCGTGGTGGGAACGCACGGCGCTCGCGACCGCGCTCAGCGCCCGGACGCGACGCGCGATCTCGCCGCTCCGCGCCGCATGCTTGCGCATCTCGTACAACTCTTCGTCGGTCAACGAGGCTGGCTTGAACAGGATCGTGTCGGGCGTGTTGAGCTTGCCGATATCGTGCATCTGCGCCGCCAGCACCACATCGCGCAGCTCAGGCTGCGACATGCCGAGGCGGCGCCCGATCTCGTACGCGTACTCGCCCACGCGATGCACGTGGCCCACCGTGTAGTGATCCTTCGCCTCGAGCTGCTCGACAAGTTCCAGGATCGGCTGCTCGCGGCCGCGGTTCAGTTGCGCCAGCGCATCGCGCATCGAGAGCGCGTCGGAGATGGCGCGCAGCGAACCGGCGCGCCTCGCCTCGATCGCCCATCCAGCCAGGAGCACGGCGAATGCCTCAAGGTAGACCGCGTGGTACATCCACCACGAGAGGTGCCACGTCGTGCCCCACACCAGGATCGCCGGCACTTCGCAGAGCAGTAGCAGCGCCCCGGTCATCGCCGCCTGCGACGGCAGGCGCGCGAACAGGTACGCCTGTCCGTAGCGCCACGCCGCGAACGCGAGCAGTGCTGTCGAGGCGATGGCGACGCCGTACTGCCAGTTCCGGTCCGTGACCGGGAGCGTGTTGAGCCACTCCTGGACGGTGAAGCTCAGCGTGATATAGGCGCCGATGGCGATGACGGCCCACGCGAAGATGATGCCGCCCGCGCGGCGTATCAAGCGGTCGACTCCTCGCGGAAGCGACGCGGCGCTCAACGCCGCAAATATGGCGCCCACGATCACGCTGAGCCACGATGAGACGGAGACCGACGCGTAGAACGTGTGCGCGATCACGCCAGGTGTCATCAGCCCGTGGACCGAGAAGATTCCTGCGATCGCGGCAAAGCACAATGTGAGGAAGAGCAGTCGCGTCTCGCGCAGCGTTCGCGCTGAAATGACCATAATCGCGCACGCTGCGACGGCTGCGAGCGACGTAGCGCCGACGCTCCAGAAGTGCACCCTGGAGTGCATCAGAAGGGGATCCTGGTCCGGAAAATAGTACAGGAAGGCGAAGACGGCCAGCGGCGCCATAAGCAACGCGGCGCAGAGTGCCAGAAACGTGCGGTTCTCGGACATAACGCCCCTCGCGAAAGATTCGCAGGATTATCGGCTGTCCAGGCGTTTCAGTAGAGCGGGGACAGGGGCGGATCGGCGATTCCAGCCAAAGGAAGCCCTCTGCGCCTTTGCGGCGAACCCTCACTCCTACGGCGCATCCGGTGGCGTAGCACTCCTGTTCGCTGCCAGCAGCTGCGCGATAAACGCCGTGAAGATGCTGCCGCCGCCTCCGCCATCGCCCGAGACCTGAATCTCGGGCGTGATCTGCAGCCCCGCCGCGGATATCGCCTTCGTGACCTCGATCCCAGCCAGGTTCGCTTGCCCGACCGCAGCGACCTGCTTCTCGTAGGCTTCTGCGGTCGCCGTGCCGATCGCCAGAATCTTCTGCCCCTCCGCGGCGCCCTCCACTTCGATCGCCCGCGCGCGTCCCTCTGCCTCGAGAATCGTCTTCTGCTTTGTCTGCTCCGCCACCTGCACCGAGATCTGCGCCGCCACCAGCTCCGGCTGCTTATCCGCCTTCGCGCGCGTGTTCTCGGTATCGATGCGCTTCTCTTCCGACTTCTGCTGCTCCACAAACATGTCCTGCTGCTGCGCCGCGATCACCCGCCGCGTGTGAATCTCCATCAGCTCCTGCGGCAGAATGATCTGCGAGATCAGCACCGACACGCATTCGACGTGATACTTCTCCAACTCCTCCCGCGTCCGCACCTCCGCCTTCGCCTGCTCGTCGGCGCGATCCTGCATGAAGTTCATCGCTTCTGACGACGACGCCTGGTTGCGGAACGATGAGTCGATCATCGGATGTACGACATGGTCGATCAGGTTCTCGATCGAGCCGATCTTCGCCACCATCAGCGGCGCCTGCTCCGGCCGCACGCGGATCACGACCTTCACGCCGACGCGCATCTCGAACCCTTCGCGGCTGATCACCGCAAGCGGGTTGAAGAGCTGCGCCCGACGATGGCTGCCGTCCGCGTTCGTCGTGCCGTCGGCGTCGTCGCTCTGTGCCGTGCCGCCTTCATCCGCCCAGTCGATCGTCAGGTTCGTCGTGGGGATGATGTACGCGATGTACGCCCAGCGGTTGAGGTAGTACACACCGGGCCCGGCGACCTCGGCCTGGATGCCGCGATAGCCCGCCGGCACCACATACCGCTCCTTGCCTGCCAGCCGGTCCGCCTGCGGCAGGTCCTCGGGCTCCTTGCCGACGTTCGATACCAGCACGGCCACCTCGCCGCGCTGTACGACCGCGACCTGATCGAGCTTCACATCGAACATCAGCGGGTTGATGTAGTACGTGCCCGGCTTTAGCAGATCGTACTGCGGGCCGCGCTGCCCGCCGGCCGCGAGGAACGCCGAGGCATCCTGGAAGTCGCCGTGGCCGTCCACGCTCGCGGCGACCAGCTCTTTGTTCGGCAGCGGCGCACCGTCCTTGGCCGTTACCAATCCCACCTGATTCGCCTGCACGATCGTCCCGGGCTGCACGTTCACCTCGAACAGGTCCGAATTGATCCGGAACCGCCCCGGCAAGATCACTTCGATCTGCGGTCCGCGCTGCCCGCCCTTCTCGACGAATGCTTCGCCGTCCTGGAACGCCTGGTGGCCATCCACATGCTGCGCCAGCAGCCGGCCCGGCTTGATCGGATTGCCGTCGCGTGCGCTCACCACGCGCACCTGCCCCTGCGCCACGATCAGCGCCGGCTGTGCCCGCACGCGAAACAGATACGTGTTGATGCGATACTTGCCCGGCGGCAGGATGTCCACCTGCGGCCCCTTCTGCCCGCCGTTGCGCAGAAACCCCTCGCCGTCCTGAAAGCTGTCGTGCGACTCGACGTGCCGGCCGAAAATATGACTCGGGTCCAGCGGCCGCCCGTCGATCGATTCGATCAGCCCCACCTCGTCGTCGGCGATGACGAGCATGTCGTCCTTCGACACTTTGTAGATGAACGGCGGCAGAAAGTGCAGGCCCGGCTGCAGCACGCGTGCTTGAATGCCAATCTCGCCGCGCATCGCCACCACGCGGCTCTCAGGCAGGGGCTTCCCGAAATATCGCCGCTCGATCACCCCCACCTGCTGCCCGCCCACGTTCGCCAGCATCCCCCCGAAGAACAAGAAGATCAGAAACAGCAGCGCAACAACACCGACAACACCAGCCGTAAAATAAGCCGCGGCAAGCAGCGGGAGGATCATGGCACGTGCCTTTCAGCCGTCAGTAGCGCGAAAGATATGTGAGACGCTTCCGCCCGACTATAGCTCCGCCCGCGCGCGAAGGTCTATTCAGGGGATATGGTGTACAAAAGGTACCCGTTTCTGGGACCGGGGCCTGGCCCGCCCTGGCTGGCGGGAATTACCCGGGTTGGGTGCGCGGCCCGGGCTGCCCTACACTTTCGAAGATTCGATGGCAGGCGGGTGGGGAAGCGGCATGGAACTGCGTGGAAGCGTCGTCATCGTCACCGGCGCCAGTTCCGGGATCGGCCGGGCGACGGCGCTGGCGTTCGCCCGGCGAGGCGCGCGAGTCGTGTTGGCGGCGCGCCGTGCGGAGCAGCTCGCGACTGTGGCGGACGAGATCGCCCGCGCCGGTGGAGAGGCGTTCGCCGTGCGGTGCGACGTCGGACGCATGGCTGATCTGGACGAACTCGTGCGGGCGAGCCTGGAGCGCTTCGGGCGGATCGACGTACTGGTGAACAACGCGGGGTTCGGTTTCAGCGGCACGATCGAGGATACGCCGGACGACGTGATGCGCGAGCTGCTGGAAGTGAACTACATGGGCGCGTTCCGCCTGACCTGCGCGGTGCTGCCATTGATGCGGAAGCAGCGCAGCGGGCACATCGTCAACGTGTCGTCCGTCGTCGGAAAGATCTCGTTTCCGTTTCACGGGGCGTACTCCGCCACCAAGTTCGCGATGTGTGCGATGACAGAGGCGCTGCGCGGCGAGCTTTCGGGATCCGGTGTGACGGCGACGGTAGTGCTTCCGGCAAGCACGGCCACCGAGTTCTTCGACGCGCAACAGACGATCGGGACACATTCTGCCGCGCCTGCGGGACCACAGCAGAGCGCCGAGCGGGTGGCGCGGGCCATCGTGCGTTCGGTGGACCATCCCGTGCCCGAAGTGAACCTTATGGCGCCAATGCGGCTGGCGTACGGGCTGAACGCGTTCTTTCCGGCGCTGCGTGATATTGCGGGGCGGGTATTCTACCGGCGGCGAAGGCGCGGCGGTTCAGCGAAACGCAACTCCGCATAGACTACAGCCCGGCGCTGACCCATCCGCTCCAGCTGCACTCGCCCGCCTGGAAGGTCGCGTTCCGAATCAGTTGGACTCTGCCGGCGTGGCCCCTACGGTTACGAGCGGGATCGATAGATCGGCGCGCACTATCAGGTCTTCGGGACTGAGAGACTCGATCGCGGGTAACACGACATCGAGCGCGGTGCGAAGCGAGGCACATGCCGTGCGCATCTGCCACGCAAGGCGGGCGAACGCGGGCCATTCCCAAGGGCGACGACGGGCTTCCTTCATCACGGCGCGCTCGTCGGTGTCAGATCGCCAGCCACGGAGCGACGACGGGAGCGCCTCCGACGCGGGGTCGAGCACGGCTCGGATCGCGAGCCACGGGATCTGCCGCTGATCGGCGGCATGGGCTAGCTCGTAGGTCTCCATATCAACGCCGCCGGCGCCGTGGGTGTTCCAGAGCGCTGTCTTTGCTGATCGCGATGCCACCGGCTGTTCGACGGTCAACAATCGCGACGAAACGAACGGCCTGTGCCGCGTACGAAGGACGTGCTGCACCGCATCGAGGAGACGCTGCACGGGTACCAGGTCGTCGCCAGCCGTCCTGGCGACGGCGCGCGCAAGGATGATGCTGCCGGGGCCGAGCGATGGATCGAGGCCACCGCATACGCCGGCGATCACCAGCACAGCTCCCGAGCGATCGAGCGACACGCGATCGAGCAGCGACATCACGGACGACGCGGTCGCACACGGGACGGCGCTGTGCCCGATGGCTTGCGCCTCACGGCGCGTGGGCGCGATGACGATGGCCCTCAACGGCCACCCCCGCCGAGCATGGTGCCGACGCCGGCACGCAGACTCTCGAGCGGGCTGGCCATGGTGGCCTTCGTGGCGGTGGCCTCGTAGCCGCAGTGCGCCATGCAGTTGGTGCAGCGGGCGTCGCGGCCATAGCCGTAGCGGTCCCATTCCGTCTCTTCGATGAGCTCGCGGAAGGTCGAGACGTAACCCTCGTTCATCAGATAGCACGGGCGCTGCCAGCCGAGCACGCCGCGCGTGGGGTTGCCCCAGGCGGTGCACTGCATGGCTTCCTTCCCCTGCAAGAAGTCGAGGAAGAGCGGCGTGTGCGAGAAGCGCCAGCCGCGCCGTTCCGGGAACGAGAGCAGCTTGCGGAACGTTTCGATCATCTGCGGACGGCGCAAGAAGACGCTCTGGTTGGGCGCTTTCGGATAGTCGTAGCCGGGCGAGACCATCATGCCATCGATGTGGAGTTCGTTGGTGAGAAAGTTGAAGAGATCGCGAACCTGGGAGGGCGAGCTGTCGGCGAACACGGTCGTGTTCGTAGTGACGCGGAAGCCGCGGCGCTTCGCCTCGCGGATGGCGGCGACGGCTTTGTCGAACACGCCTTCGCGGTCGACCATGGCATCGTGCAGTTCGCGCAGGCCGTCCATGTGGACGCTGATCGTGAGGTAGACCGAGGGCTTGAGTTTCGGCAGCGCACGTTCGAGCAGAATCGCGTTCGTGCAGAGGTAGACAAACTTCTTGCGCTCAACCAATCCTTCGACGATGCGGTCGATGTGTGGATGGACGAGCGGTTCACCCCCGGCGATCGAGACGACGGGCGCGCCGCACTCCTCGGCGGCAGCCCAGCACTCTTCGGCGCTGAGATAGCGGCCGAGGATCTCCTCCGAGTGCTGGATCTTGCCACAGCCTGCGCAGGCGAGGTTGCACCGGTACAGCGGCTCCAGCATGAGCACGAGCGGATAGCGCTTGTTGCGCTTGATCTGTTGCTTCATGAGGTACGCGCTGACGACAACCGCCTGCCTGAGTGGAATGCCCATGTTCGGCTCCTTGCTACGCCACCGCTACCGGCGCGAGATGCGATTGCGAAGACCATGCGGCAACGGCGCGTGCGGCCTGCATGCCACTGCGAACAGCTGACTCCATTGTGGCGGGCCAGCCGGTGTCTGTATATGCCCCGGCGAGAAACAGGTTCGGGACGGGCGTTACGGCGCCCGGCCTACGGAGCCCAGGTGAGGGCACAAACGTCGCATCCGGCTCCTTGATGAGGACGGAGCGCTTCAATAGAGCGGAATGCACCGCCGGAAGCGCGCGTTGTAGCTGCGGCAGTAGCAGTTCGATCAGCTCCGCCTTGTCGAGATCCACATATCGATCGGCGGCGCTCTGGGAGAGCACGAGGTGCTCTTCGCCTGCGCTCGAAGCAGCCGCGATGCGCGTGCGGTTGAAGACCCATTGCAGATCGGAGCCCGTGAACGCGGCGAAGTCGATGCCGGCGACGGGCCGATCGAACCAGAGGTGCAGGTTGACGATCGGCGACGTGCGCATCGTGCTCAGCCACGAGAACGGCGCCTGCGCACGCGTTTGTTCCGGCAGCGCGCCGAGCAGCTGTGCGGCTGGCAGTGCCGAGACGTACGCGTCGAAGACGAGGCGCTCGTCGCCCACAGCCACGATCGCCTCGACACGGCTGCCGCGGACATCGATGGACTCGATGGCGGAGCGCGTGATCAGCTGGCCGCCGCGCGCTTCGATGTAGCGGACGGCCGGCTCCGCGTGCAGCTGAGAGAGGCCGACCGTCGGTGCGCCAACGGCTGCGGACTCGGCGGATGCCAGGAAGCCCTCGTGGAAGAGGAACAGTGCCTGGGCGGCACTCGCATCATCGCTGCGGCAATTGAGCGCGGGGACAACGATGATATCCCAGAAGTCCCGTATCACGCGATCAGGTTGACCGTTGCTACGCAGCCATTCGCCGAACGTCACGCCATCGAAGTCACTGCGTCGATCTGCGGAGACTCGTGTAATTGCCAACACGCCGCGAGCAACGCGCGTACGATCAGCCAGCGACAAGTGTTGGTACGTTGCGAAGGACGGCAGCAGGTGCAGCGGCGGCGGAAGCCCCACAGCAGCAAGATCGGAGCGACGGCCTTGGGCGTCGAACACGGCGACGCGCAGACGGCGCTGACGCTTCGTGAGATGCAGTGTGCCGATCCGGCGCAGGAAATCGATGTACGCGGTGGTGCAGGTCATGAAGATGTGCTGGCCGTTGTCGACGATCTCGCCGGTTTCGTCGTCGACGAACGAGTAGGCCTTGCCGCCGGCCCACGGTCTGCGTTCGAAAAGCGTGACACGGTGGCCTGCGTCCGCGAGTTCGCAGCCGCAGGCGAGGCCAGCGAGACCGGCGCCGATGATCGCTACGTTCATGCGCCGCGCACCAGCGCCGCCTCTACCCAGAGCTTGCCGATCGACGTCATCTTCTCGCGCCCGGAGAGGCTGATGCGCTGGTTGAGCACGTCGTAGTTGGCCGCCTCGATGCGCTTGAGGATCTCCGCATACACGCCTTGAAGGACGTTGACGCACATGCGGGAGCGCAGATCGAGCAGCGGTCGCAGGCGCCGGCCGCGCGCGAAATAGTCGTGCGCGCGCGCGCCCTGCATGCGCATCATGGCGGCGAAACGGGCGTCGTATCGGCAAGCGAGGATGTCGTCCGCGGTGAGGCCGTGCGCCGCGAGATCGGCCGCCGGGAAGTAGACGCGACCGCGCTCGGCATCCTCACGAACGTCGCGCATGATGTTGACGATCTGCAGCGCGATGCCCATCTCGATGGCGTAGGTCTTCGCCATGGGGTCGGGCTTCGTGCCGAAGATAGATGTGCAGATGAGGCCAACCATCGATGCGACGCGGTAGCAGTATTTGTAGAGGTCGTCCCAGGTCTCGTAGCGATTGACGGTGAAGTCCATCTCGACGCCATTCACGAGTTCTTCGAAGAAGTCGGGTGGGATCTGATACTGGAGCACTGCGCCGCCGAGTGCCACAAACAGCGGGCCTTCGTGCTCACCGCGATAGCAGGCGCGGAGACGCGCGCGCGCGTCGGCCAGCTGCCGCTCCTGTTCGGCGCGGTCCGTCAGCTCATCAGCGATGTCGTCGACGAGGCCGCTGAAGGCGTACGCGGCGTAGATGGCGTTGCGCTTCGGTTCGGGGAGGATGGCAAACGCGTAGTAGAAGTTCTTGGCGCGCTCCTTCGTGTACTCCTTGCACCACGCGTAGGCTTCGGCGACGCCGACGGGTGACCTGGACGTGGCAGCAGCAATCTCTGTCGTCATGGGGAACTCCTCACAGGCCCAGCTTGATCCGCAGGCCGTTGGTCAGGGCCATGCGGGCCTTCTTCACGTTCGAGACGCGTGGGCGGCGCGACAGGACGTCGTAGTCCGCGCGCTCGATCGCATCGAGCACGGCTTCGCCTCCGAGGCGGAAGAGCCGGATGTCCGTGCGCGCCCGACGATCGATCAGCGGCTCCAGCGCGCGCCCACGGGCGAACAGTTCGCGTGCGCGTTCGACCTCGCCGCGAATCAGCGTGCGGAACGGGTCGTTCACGATGCCGGCGCGCAGTTCGTCCTCGGCGTAGCCGGCGGCGCGCATATCCGCGGCCGGGATGTAGATGCGGCCCTTCGCGAGATCAACCGAGACATCCTGCCAGAAATTGGCGAGCTGTAGCGCGACGCAAGTGGCGCCGGCCAGCGCGTGGCGCTGCTCGTCGTGGTAGCCGAGCGCATGGAGCACCATGCTGCCAACCGGCGCAGCAGACAGCTCGCAGTAGTGCAGCAGGTCGTCGTACGTGCCGTAGGCAGATACCCGCTGGTCGATGCGGTTCGCCTCGATGAGGCGCAAGAACGGATCGATGGGGATGGCACAGGCATCGACCGTGCGCCCGAGCGCGACGAACAGCGGCACCGTTCGCCGCGCATCGAAGCAGTCGCGCAATGCGCGCTCCCATGCGTCGAGCAGTTGTAGCCGATCGCCCTCCGCCTCGTCGCCGAGATCGTCGGTCCAGCGACAGAAGGCGTAGAGCGCGGCGAAGTGCAGTCGCATCTCGCGCGGCAAGAACCACGACATGACGGTGAAGTTCTCGTCGTGCTCGCGCGCGTACGTGCGACACCACGCGTCAGCATCGGCGACTGCGGCGGCACGCGCAGTTGGAGCGGCGGCGATCGCGGTCATGAAAGTGGATCCGTCCCTGGCAGGTGCACTGCCGAACCGCCGATCAAGCGGCGGTAGCGGCCGAGCGCCCAGAGCGGCCAGTAGTCGCGATACAGGTGGTAGTTGAGCATGAAGTCGCGCGGGAAGCCGGTACCGGTGAACTCCGGTTCGTCCCAGCCGCCTTCGTTTCGCTGCGATGCGATCAGCCACGAAATGCCGTCGCGTACCGCGTCACCGCGCGTTTCGTCCGCTGCCAGCAAGGCAAGCAGCGCCCAAGCGGTCTGCGACGCCGTGCTAGGGCCGCGGCCGCGCGGCGCGTCGGGGTCGTAGGAGGCGCACGATTCGCCCCAGCCGCCGTCCGAGTTCTGATGCTCGACGAGCCAGCGCACCGCGCGCCGCATGCGCGGGTCGGACGCGGGGACGCCGGCGGCCACCAGCGCCGGCAGCGCCGCGCCCGTGCCATAGACATAGTTCGATCCCCAGCGGCCGAACCAGGAGCCGTCGGGTTGCTGCTCTCGCCAGAGATATTCGACCGCGCGGCGCATCATCGGATCGCTGCTGCGCGCGCCATCGAGCGCGAACATCTCGGCGATGTGGGCGGTGACGTCTTCGCTGGGCGGGTCGATGGTGGCGCCGAAATCGGCGAAGGGAACCTTCGTGACGAAGGTGCTGGTGTTGTCGCGATCGAACGCGCCCCAGCCGCCGTTGCGCGACTGCATGGCGCGGAGCCAGGCGCGGGCTCGGCGGGCGGGCGGCTGATCGTTGCCATCGAGACCGAGGAGACGGAGGGCCATCAGCACCTCGGCAGTGTCGTCGGTGTCGGGATACTTTTCGTTCGCGAACTCGAACGGCCAGCCGCCGGGTTCGACGCCGTGGACGTTCACGCACCAATCGCCGGGGCTGCGCACTTCGCGTTCGAGCAGCCACGCACCGGCGCGGCGCATCGCAGGGTGGTCCGCGGCCACGCCCGCCTCGCGCAAGCCGATGACGGCGAGGGCGGTATCCCATACGGGCGAGAGGCACGGCTGCACCGTCCAGGTGTCTTCGGTTTCGATGGCAAAGCTGGTGAGGAGGCCGCGAATGCCCTTCGCCATCACCGGATGATCGTTGGAATAGCCCTGGCATCGCAGCGCGATGAGGGAGTACACCCACGGCGGCTGGATGCCGCCCCACGAGCCATCTTCTTCCTGGTGGTCGACGATCCAACGCTCGCAAGCGGCCAACGCGCGTTGGCGCAGCGGTTTCCAAGGTGAGCGCTCGTGCAGGCGCAGCACGCGATCGAGCGCGACGAATGTGTTACGCCAGCTGAGCGCCGAACGGTCGCGGCGGAAGCGGATGTGATGGCGGTCGTGCAGGTCGAGATACAGCTCGTCAACGTCAGCGCCCGGCGGCGGCGCGACGACGGGGCGATGCGCGGAGACGACGAGGATCGGCACGATCGTCGCGCGCGCCCAGGACGCGAATGCGTAGATGTTGATCGGGAGGCGCGACGAGAGAAGGATCGCTTCGGGCGGCATGGCGGGCAGGGCATCCCAATCGAACTGACCGAAGAGCGCGAGCCAGAACTTTGTGAAGATACGCGTCGCCGCGATCCCTCCGTGGGCGCGCACGAAGTCGCGGGCGCGCGTCATGGGCGGCGATGCTGGATCGGCGCCTGCGATCTTGAGGGCGAAGTACGCTTCGGTCGTGACGCTGACATCGCCGGGGCCGCCGAAGTAGATGGGCCACGAACCGTCAGGCAGCTGCCGTTCGAGCAGATAGTTGCAGATTTTGCGCCAGCGCTGCGGGTCGCCGATTCCGAGAACGTGCTCCAGCAGCAGGTGCTCGGACGCCATCGTCGCGTTCGCTTCGAGTTCGCCCCACCAGTAGCCATCGGGCGACTGCAGCGCCAGCAAGTGCTCGACGGCTCGATCGATGCCGGCTTCGAGATCACCGATTGTCGGCCGAGCGGGCGCAGTGTCAGTAGTCAATCGTGGCGGCTCCCGGCGCACGCGGATCGCGGCAGTGCTCTCGCCGAGATGGCAGCGATCGTGAGCGGCGATGCGGGTGCGCCTGTCGTACTTTGCACTGCAAGGTACCTTGCACTACCGTATCTTACGGCGACGCGGATGGCTGTCAACCCCTTGACGGGCCTCTGCCGGGTTCGTAGGCTTGCATCGCAAGGAGTCGGGATCGTGACATTGACCCGTTATCTGACGCAACTGCTCAAAGGCAACACAGACGTCCTCATTCTTTCCTTGCTTGAGCGAGAGGCGATGTACGGTCACCAGCTCATGGACGAACTGGAGCGCGCGTCATCGGGATTCTTCAAAATCAGCGAAGGCACCCTGTACCCGGCCCTGCACCGGCTGACGCGGAACGGCTTGATCCGCGGGAAGTGGGCGCAGATCGCGCCGGGCAAGGAACGCAAACTCTACACCGTGACGCCGAAGGGCCTACAGGAGCTAGCGGAGTGCCGCTCGACGTGGGGCGACTTCGCGACAGCGATGGGCCTGGTTGCGGGCCCAACGACGGCGTAGCGCCGGAACCGCACCGAGGAAACGGGATGTTTCCTGAGGCAGCTACCTACCTAAATCGTCTGCGCGAGTATCTCCGGCTCGACGAATCCGTCGAGTCAGATATCGTGCGCGAATTGCAGACGCACATCGACGACGGCGTTGAGCGCCTGGTGCACGATGGCGTGTGCGTGCGCGATGCGCGCGCGCGCATCATCGGGCGGATGGGGCGACCCCAGACGCTCGCGCACCTGATGCGTCGCGCGCATGTGGTGGCGTCGTGGCCGGAGGCGCTGGCCGGCGCGGCGCCGCTGCTGCTGATGGCGGCGCTGATCACGGGACGGCTGTGGCAGCAGCCCGCTTACGCGGTCGCGAGCAGTGTGCTCGTAATTGTCGTGACGCTCTATGGATTGCTGCAAGGACGGCCAACGTGGTTCTACCCATGGGCAGGCGTTGCGTTGACGATGCCGCTCGTGGCCGGCTATTTCGCGTTCGAAGTGCTACGGGAGCAGATACCAGCACTCGCCGCGGGAAGCAGCAACGCGACCGTGATGCTGGGCGTGGCAGGGGCGGGCCTCTACTTCCCTGTGGGGCTGATCGTCGTGGTGACCGCCGTGCTGGTCGCCGCGCGGCGCGATTGGCTGGACGCGTCGGTGCTGCTTTCGCCGCTGCCAGGCATGTTCGTGTGGATCGTCGCCGTGCATCACGCCGGTGGCATACGCCACGCCAACGCTTCGATGGCGGGTACTTCACAACTCCTGGGCGTGGCGTACGTGTGCATGGCGTTCACGACGATCGCCGTGCTCCGTTCGCGTTCACGTACAACGAGGATCGCGACGATGCTCGTCGTGGCACTGGCGTTGGTGTCGCTGGGGACGCCAATCGATTCGCAGGCAGCGCTATTGACCATCGGTGTACGCGCGAGCCTGCTAGCCGCGTTTCTGCTGAGCCCGGCGTTGGTCGTGCGACGAGCGCTCGAGCGTTAGGTTCGTAGTTCTCACGATCCCTCAGCGTGCCGGCGAATTCGCACGCGGACGGATCGGCAGCGACCGAAACGTCGTACGCCGTCGGTCCGGCTTCTCCGGACGCACAGCCGGGGACGGCTATGCCACCACGCTTCGCGTCTCGTATGGCAAGCTGATCGAAGAACAGACGCCATAATTCCTCCTTCCCACGCACGTATTGACCTGTGCGAACCGCAAAGCGCACATCGCGTGATATTCTTTCGTTCCGTCGATGCGATGGATCGCAGCACATGATCAGCCACGCAGCGAGATTCAAGGAACGCGGGACATGAGCGACCCAGGACTCTTCGATTTGGCGGGCAAAGTCGCTCTGGTGACCGGCGGGAGCCGCGGCCTGGGGCGGGAGATGGTGCGGGCCTTCGCCCGGGCGGGCGCCGACGTCGTCATCGCGAGCCGGAAGCTGGCTGCGTGCGAGGAGTTGGCGGACGAGATCCGTTCGACGACGGGGCGCGAGGCGCTCGCTGTGGCGTGTCACGTTGGCGAGTGGGATCAGCTGGAGCAGCTATCGGATGCGGCGTACGAGCGCTTCGGCAGGGTCGACGTGCTGGTGAACAACGCGGGGCTGTCGCCGATCTACGATCGCGTTGGCGACGTGACTGAGGCGCTGTACGACAAAGTGCTGGACGTCAATCTCAAAGGGCCGTTTCGGCTGACCGCGCTCATCGGCACGCGCATGGCGGCGGGCGATGGCGGCTCGATCATTTTCGTTTCCAGCACGGCGTCGCAGAGCCCAGGGGCGAACACGATCCCGTACGGCGCAGCGAAGGCGGGCGTGAACAACATGACCGTCGGCTTCGCGCGGGCGTTCGCCCCGAAGGTGCGAGTGAACTGCATCGTGCCGGGGCCGTTTCTGACAGACATCTCGAAGGCGTGGGACATGGAAGCGTTCAAGCAGACGGCGCGACGTGGCATTCTGTTGCAGCGCGGCGGCGAAGCAGAGGAGATCGTCGGCGCGGCGCTCTACTTCGCGTCGGACGCCTCGAGCTTCACGACGGCATCGCACCTGGTGGTGTCAGGCGGAAGCGCGGGCGGGTAGCGATGTCGAACTATGGGATCGACGCAGAGCTGATCGACTTCGACGTCCTGGGCCCCTGGATGGACGATGCGGGGCTGCCGCGCGGTGAGTTCTCCAGCGTCGAAACGCTAGCTGGCGGGACGCAAAACGTCCTGCTGAAGTTCGAGCGCGGAGGCGGCACGTACGTGCTGCGGCGCGGCCCGCGATTCCTGCGACCGAAGAGCAACGAAGTGATGCGCCGCGAACAGCGGATGCTTCGGGCGCTGTCCGGGACCGACATCCGCCACCCGCGCCTCATCGCGGGCTGCGAGGATGAAACCGTGATGGGCGGCGCAGTCTTCTACCTGATGGAGCCCGTCGACGGGTTCAACCCGTCCGTCGCGCTGCCGACGCTGCATGCATCTGACGCGTCCGTGCGGCGACAGATGGGATTCGAGATCGCGGACGGGATCGCGGCGCTGGGACGCGTGGACTATCAAGCTGTCGGGCTCGATGGCTTCGGGCAGCCGGACGGGTTTCTCGAGCGCCAGGTTCCGCGGTGGCTTTCGGAGCTGGAGTCGTACAACCGCTTCGAGGGGTACCCGGGGCAGGAGATCCCCGGCATCGAGCGCGTGGCGGCATGGCTGGAGCAGAACCGGCCGTCGGCGTGGACACCCGGCATCATGCACGGCGACTACCATTTTGCGAACGTGCTGTATTCGTGCAACGGGCCGGAGCTAGCGGCGATCGTCGACTGGGAGATGTGCACGATCGGGGATCCGCTACTGGATCTGGGCTGGCTGCTGGCGACGTGGCCGGATGCGGGTAACCCTTCAGCGGGCGTGGGCGCCGGCATCGCAGCCGCTGGCGGGCTGCCAACGACCGACGAGATCGTGGCGCGATACGCGTTGGGTTCTGCACGCGATCTCACGGCGATAGGCTGGTACGCCGTGCTGGCATGCTTCAAGCTGGGCATTGTGCTAGAGGGGACTCACGCTCGCGCTTTCGGCGGCAAGGCGCCGCGGGCAGTGGGCGACATGCTGCACGCGACCACGCTCGGCTTGTTCAGCCGAGCGGTATCGCTGATCGAGAAGAGCTAAGTACACAGCGGTTGTTCAACAGTGCGGAGGTACAGAGATGATTGACTTCGAGATCCCCGAGGAAGCGAAGGCAATGCGCCTGCGCGTACGAAAGTTCGTGCATGAAGAGTGCATGCCGGCCGAGAAGCAACTGGAGACCCGGCCGTACAAGGAAGTGTTGGGCGAGCTTCGAGCAAGCGCGCGATCGCAGGGGCTGTGGTGCCCGTTCATACCACCGGAGTACGGCGGCATGGGCCTAGGGCCGCTGGCGAACGCGCTGGTGCAGATGGAGCTGGGCGAGAGCTACCTGGGCGCCCTGGCGATGAACACGCAGGGCCCGGACGACGCGACCATGCTGACGCTGCTGGTTCACGGCACCGACTTCCAGAAAGAGAAGTATCTGAAGCCGCTGCTGAACGGCGAAAAGCGCATCTGCTACTCGATGACGGAGAAGGCGGCGGGCGCCGACGCAACGGGTATGCAAACGCGTGCCATACGCGACGGCGACAACTGGGTGATCAACGGCGAGAAGTGGTTCAGCAGCGGCGCATCGGTGGCCGACATCGCGATGGTGATGGCGAAGACGAGCCCGGATGCGCCGCGCCACCAGCAGTTCAGCACGTTCCTCGTCGAACTGCCGAACCCCGGCTACCAGATCGTCCGCAACATCAAGACGATGGCGGGCGAGAGCCGGCTGGGCGAGGTTCTGGGCGGCGGGCACGCCGAGATCATCATCAAGGACCTGGTCGTGCCGGACGAGAACATCGTCGGCGGCGAGGGCCAGGGCTTCAACATGGGACAGCACCGCCTCGCGTACGGCCGCCTGCGCCACGGCATGCACAACGTCGCGATGGCGCAGCGCGCGCTGGACATGGCGGCGGCACGTGTGCTGGAGCGCTCGACGTTCGGCCGGCCGCTGGCGGATCGGCAGGGTGTGCAGTGGATGCTCGCGGACTGCGCGAGCGAGCTGTACATGGCGCGTCTCGTGCTGCTGCACATCGCTTACAAAGCGGAAAAGGGCCTCGACCTGCGGCAGGAGAACTCGATCGCGAAGGTGTTCCTCGCGCACATGGTGCATAAGGTCGTCGACACAGCGATCCAGCTGCACGGCGCGCTGGGCTACAGCGAGGACACGCCGCTGGCACGCTGGTACACGAGCATCCGCTCGCAGCGGCTGGTCGATGGACCAGACGAAGTGCACCGCTGGACGGTCGGGCGCAACGTGCTGAAGGCATACAAGGAATACGGGACGACCGCGTCGGCGGCGGGTGGCGATCTGCTCTAGACTTGCGATCACCTCCGGTGAACGAGGTACGATAGCGACATCGTCGGTGCATTTCAGAAAGGAACTCGAGATGGGTGACAAGAGCCCGAAGGCCACGGCGAAGTCCAGCAAGCAGAAGAACCAGAAGAAGGCTGGTGCGACGAAGGCGCCGCCCAAGAAATAACGCGAGCATCACCGTATGAGCAACACAACAACGGGTCGGAGGCGGCCCTCGGCCGTGGTCTACTGCGTCCTGCACGAGGGTAAGGTTACGCTCGTTAGCTCTTCGTCGCTGGACGTAGGCGGCATCGCGCCGGAGGCGTTTGTCGGTACTCCGGTGACGGACATCGTCCATCCGGACGACTTGGCACGTCTCGCGAAGTTCCTGGAGCCCGGTTGGTCAGGCTCGTTCAGTGAGCCGCTGCGGTTACGGGACGCTGACGGCAACTGGAGCTGGCGCATGGCGCGCGGCGTGCGAACCATCGATGCTGATGGGCGACCGAGCGCGGTGGTGCGGCTGAAAAAGATCGGCGAGCCGCGCACCTGAGGTTATGAATGTGGTGGTGATCAGCGGCTGAGCCGTATCAACGGCGGGCGACGCAGGCTGTTGCCGTTGGCCCGTATTCTACGCCCGCAGCGTGAACCCTTCGTAGCCGTTGACTACTACTTCGCTGCACTTTTGCGCGTAGGCGCCGACGCCGCCCACGTACGGCATGAAGACGCGCGGTTTGCCGGGGATGTTGGCGCCGATGTACCACGAGTTGGCCTGCGGGAAGAGCGTGAAGTTCGCGACCTCGTTGACGTGGTCCACCCACGCGTCCTGCGCTTCGTCTGTCGGCTCGATCGACCGGAGTCCGTGCGCGCGCAGGTACGCTACGCAATCGGCGACCCAGTCGACGTGCTGCTCGATGGAGACGAGCATGTTGCTGAGGACCGATGGACTGCCGGGACCGGTGATGGTGAAGAGGTTCGGGAATCCAGCGACCTGGAGGCCGAGGTAGCTGCGCGGGCCGCCCGCCCACTTCGCGCCGAGCGTCTCGCCGCCGCGCCCGCAAATGTCGATGCCGAGCAGCGCACCCGTCATGGCGTCGAAGCCGGTTGCGAAGACGAGGCAGTCGAATGTGTACTCCGCATCTTGCGTTCGCAGGCCCGTCCGTGTGATCTCGACGATCGGTGAAGTCTTGACATCGACGAGCGTCACGTTGTC
>CAYWOO010000001.1:0-3591 GCA_964458665.1 uncultured Dehalococcoidia bacterium | reverse complement strand
CCCCGGCCTCCGGCCGACCCTCTCCCACCGGGGGAGAGGGTGACCAGCGCATTAGCGTGCGGATCGGGCTGAACGCGGGAGAACCAATTGAGGAAGACGGCGACCTCTTCGGCGCGACGGTGATCCTCGCATCGCGCATCGCCGCGAAAGCCGGCGCCGGCGAGATCCTCATTCCCGAACCCGTCCGCCACCTCCTCTCCGGCAAGGCGTTCACATTCTCGGACCGCGGCGAGTTCGAGATGAAGGGCTTCGACGACGCCGTGCGGCTGTACGAAGTGCGGTGGGATGAGGGTGGTTGATGGAACTGAGTATGCGCTACGCGACCACCACCGACGGCGTGCGAATTGCCTACGCTGTCGTTGGCAAGGGGTTGCCGGTTTTCCGCCTGCCATTCAGCGTCTTCAACCACTGCCAGCTCGAGTGGCGCCAGAGCACTTTCTTCGAGCGGCTCGCCGCCTCCCGGATGATCATCCCCATCGACGCTCGCGGCGCCGGTCTTTCGGATCGCGACGCCACGGACTTCTCTCTTGAGGCGCGTAAGCTCGACATCGATGCCGTCGCCGCGGCCCTGGGCTTGACGCGCTTTGCGCTCCACGGAATCGGCTCATCTGGCCCGGTCGCCATCAGCTACGCCGTCGCCAATCCGGAACGCGTGTCCCATCTCATCCTCGATGACGCGTTCGTGGATGGGCAGGACTATCTCGACAACCCGCAAAACGCCTCTCTGTTCCAGCTGGCGGCGGATTGGGATGCGTTCACAGAAACCATCGCCTTTTCCTCCCTGGGGTACGGCGGGGAAGAGGCGCTTCGCCACGCGGCGTACCTTCGCGAGTGTACGACGCCTGAAGCTTTCGCCAGGTGGTTGGCCGCGCAGGCCGATGTCGATGTGAGAGGGATCCTTCCACTGGTAAAAGCGCCGACTCTGATTCTGCAGCACAAGGGTCTTCGCTACGTTCGGGCCAACGAGGGGCGCGAAATCGCGAAGCTCATCCCGAATGCACGCCTCGCGATCCTTGAGGGCAAGCAGGCCGAAGTGGAAGGCGTGCTCGCCGCCATCAGCGAGTTCCTCGGCGACGAGGCGACCCTTCCATCGGAGGGTGAGCGCTCCGGCGGACTTCGCACCGTCCTCTTCACCGATATCGTCGGGCACACGGAGATGATGCAGCGCCTCGGCGACACGAAGGGCCGCGACGTGCTGCGCGAGCACGAGCGGATCACGCGCGACCTGCTCAAGCAGCACGGCGGCGCGGAAGTGAAGACGATGGGCGACGGCTTCATGGCGTCGTTCGGCAGCGTCACGTCTGCGATGGAGTGCGCGATCGCGCTACAGCGGGCGTTCGACCGGCCCCTCTCCCCGGCCTCGGGCCGACCCTCTTCCACCGGGGGAGAGGGTGACGAGCGCATTAGCGTGCGGATCGGGCTGAACGCGGGAGAACCAATTGAGGAAGACGGCGACCTCTTCGGCGCGACGGTGATCCTCGCGTCGCGTATCGCGGCGAAAGCCGGCGCGGGCGAGATCTTGATCCCCGAGCCCGTGCGCCACCTGCTCTCCGGCAAGGCGTTCACGTTCTCGGACCGCGGCGAGTTCGAGATGAAGGGCTTCGACGACGCCGTGCGGCTGTACGAAGTGCGATGGCGGCCCGAGGTCGCCGTAGGAGACCAGTGAGCAACGGACGATGCTGACGATCCTCTTCGACGTAACGGTGAAGGAAGGACGCGAAGACGAGTTCGCCGAACTGGCGAAGGAGATGATGCGCGGCACACACGCGCACGACGACGGTTGCGCCGCTTTCGTGTGGCACCGGCAGGCTGATGATCCGCGGAGGTTCACGCTCTACGAGCAGTGGCGAGACCAGGCAGCGGTCGACGCGCACCTCGCGCGGCTGCTCGGCGAGATCGGCCGCGATCGCATGTTCGGCTTCTTCGAGCACACGTCCGCGCGCCGGCTGGACCCGATCGTGTAGTCACCTTCGTTGCGCCCGCGCTCGGATCGCGACCGAGGAACGTATGCAAACCCGAAGCCTCGAACCTACACTCTCAAACCCTCTGTGCCCTCTGTGATCTCTGTGGTGAAATCAAAACCGCGCAGGATCGAACTCCGCCGGCACGTCACCCCAGTCGCCCGCGACGATCCCGCGCGCCACGAGCTTCCCCGTGAGCGGACCCAGCAGGATCCCGTTGCGATAGTGTCCCGTCGCCGCAACGACGTTCGCCCATCCGGGCAGCGGCCCGATCATCGGCAGATCGTCCGGCGATCCCGGCCGCAGCCCCGCCCAGTCGAAATGCACCGTCGCCGCCGCCAGCTGCGGCACAAGTCCGATCGCCATCGACCGCATCGCGCGCACGCCGGCCTTCGTTGTGCGACGGCGGAACCCCACGTCCTCCACCGTCGCTCCGGCGAACACGAGCCCGTTCGCCCGCGGCACGAGGTACCCGTCCGGCCCCCACACGATGTGCCGGATCGGCGTCGACATCCCGCCCAGCGCGATCATCTGCCCGCGCACCGGCCGCACCGGCAGCGTCGCGCCAAGGCGGGCAGCGATCTGCCCGGAACGCGCACCCGCCGCGATTACGACGGCATCGCACGCGAACGGCGCATCGCCGCTGCGCACCGCAACCACGCGTCCGCCGCGCGACGTGAACGCCGTCACCGGCGTCCGCTGCCGAATCTTCGCACCGCGCGCGATCGCCGCGCGCTCCAACCCGAGCGTCAGTAGCTGATTGCTTACGCTGCCCTCGCCCGGCGAGAATACGCCGCCGAGCACGCGCTCGTGGATCCGCGGCTCCAATTCGCGGCACATCTGCGCGTCCAGCCACTCGATCGGCAACCCCAGCTCGCGCTGCCATGCATAGCGCGTCAGCAATTCGTCGCGCTGCTCCGGCGTGAACGCTACCTTCAAGATCCCGTCGAGCCGCAACTCCATGTCGAACCCGCATCGCTCTTCTACTTCTTGTACCGCCGCTGGATACTCCCGCAGCGCGCGCATCCCCGCCTGCATCATCGGCCCCGGCGCATGCGCGTCGATCATCGGCGCCAGCATGCCGGCGGCCGCATTCGTCGCCTGCATCCCTGTCTTGCCGTACTCCAGCAGCGTCACCGATGCGCCCGCCTTCGCCAGCTCGAACGCGCACGCGCACCCGACGATCCCCCCGCCGACAATGACAACGTCGCTCATGATCGCCCCGTGTCGGAAGGATTCTCAAATCTCCCCCTCGCCCCTTGTGGGAGAGGGGGCTGGGGGGAGAGGGGCCAGTCGGGGAGAGGGGTCTCCGATCCGCCACCGACCATGCGCACGATCTCGATCGCGTCGCCCTCGCGCACGCGCGCCGCGGCGAACTCGCTCTTCGGAATCACGTCGCCGTTAATCGCGACAGCCACGAGCTTCGGGTTCACCTCAAACGCATCAAGCATTGCAAGCAGCGGCACCGCATCGCCGACACGCGCCGAATCGCCGACTTCGCGCGGCTTCCCGTTCACGGTGAGATGCATGGAATTACGCCCCGCCGGCCAACGGCGCGTCGATCGCCGCCCGCAACGCGGCCGCGGCCGAGCGCGGGTCCTCCGCATCGAAAATCGCGCCGATCACGGCG